>CAVIJD010000016.1:0-42381 GCA_963643165.1 bacterium
TGCGCCCCCTCCCTCGGTCCTCGAAGTGGGCCAACATTGACAATGGAGAATTTACCCCACGCACAATCCTCAAGCTGACGTAAGACTTATTAATTAGGAATGTGTGAGGTCCTCTGCATTCTACATTCTTTAGTCAAAGTCCGCTCCTCAGCGCTCGATGATTCCGCCGCCGATGAGGTCGTCGCCTTCGTAAAAGACGGCGCTCTGGCCCGGGGTGACCGACTCGACAGGCACGTCGAACACGACTTTTATGCCGCCGTCGCTGTGGTAAAGGCGCGCTTCGGCACCATCGCTGCGGTAACGTACCCGACACACTACCGGCATCCCGTCCTGAAAGTCGTCATATTTTGCCAATTTGAAGTCCCGGATGAACAATGAGGTGGAGGAGAGGTCTTCTTTGGAGCCCAGCACTACGTTGTTGTTCGCCTTGTCGAGCGCCACCACGTAGGTGGGGATGCCCAAGGCGATGCCGAGTCCCTTGCGCTGACCTATGGTGTAGTGAAACAACCCCTGATGCCGCCCTACGACGGTGCCGTCTTTGGTGACGAAGTTGCCCGAGGGCGACCGCCTTTTCAGGTCCGGCACTTCGCTGTGCAGGAATTTGCGGTAGTCGTTGTCGGCGACGAAGCAGATCTCTTCGCTCTCTTTTTTTTGCGAAAGTTGCATGAAGCCATGTTCCGCGGCCAGTGTGCGCACTTCAGGCTTGGTGAGGTCGCCGAGCGGGAAGAGGGTCCTTTGCAGTTGCTCGCAGGTGAGCCGCCACAGAAAATAGGTCTGGTCTTTTCGGAGGTCTTTGCCTTTGCGCAGGAAAGTGCGGCCGTTGTGCGTGCCGAGGCGGGCGTAATGGCCGGTGGCGAGCAGGTCGCAGTGCATCTCGTCGGCAAACTCGAGCAGCCGCCCCCATTTGATGACGGGGTTGCAAAGCACGCAAGGGTTCGGGGTCCGGCAGTCCAGGTATTCGTCGATGAAATTCTGAATGACGGTTTGGCGGAACAGGTCGCGGGCATCCACGATGTGGTGCTCAAAGCCGAGCCGTTGCGCCAGGTGCCGGGCTTCGGCGATGGAGTCCATTGAGCAACAGCCCTTTTCGCGCGCCATGCAGCTTTCGGCGATGGAGTCGAAGTTCCTGAAAGTGGCCCCGACGAGTTCGTACCCCTGCTCTTGCAGCAAAATGGCGGCCACGCTGCTGTCGATGCCGCCGCTCATGGCTATCAATACTCTTTTTTTCGTCATTCTGCTTTTGTTAGATTCGGTTTGTGTTGGACGGTATCCGCATCTCTCTCAGCCGGCGACACGGGCTCGGTGATGTCTGCCGCGATGTCAACCTGCGGGGGAACGGTGTCTTGCAAGGCCATCTTCTGTTTCTTTTTCATGATGAGGGCGGAGGCTTCCGACAGGAGTTTCTCGGCGTCCTCTTCGTCGCCCATATAGTATTCGATGGAGTTGTTGAACTGCTCGCGGGTGACGTGGTACCGGTCAAAGAGGTCTTTGTAGTATTCTTTGGTGCTCTTGAAACGGTTTACAGTGTCTTCGGGGTTCATGCCTACCACGCTTTCAATGAGATAGCTTTCGGCTATGAGTTTCACCATGGTGCTTCGTCCGATCAGGTTCTCGGGCTTATCCTGCACCTGTTTCTTGTGGCAGCCGGCAAAGAGCAGCGTTGTGAGGATCAGCAGCAAGCAGGTTATGTTACGTTTCATAAGTGGCGGGGCGTTTGCGGTTTGTGGGGTTTATTCGGGGGTGTTGACGACGGTGAGTCCTAATTTTTGCCCCTCGATGACCATCTGTTTCAAGGCGTTTTCGCGGGTGTTTTCAATCTCGCCGTCGAGGATGGCGTTGCATACGGCCTCTTTGATGGTGCCGATCTCGCGGCAGGGGCTGATGCCGAAAGTTTGCATGATGTCATTGCCCGTGAACGGCGGCCGCCAGTTTCTGACTTTGTCTTTTTCCTCGATTTCGGCAAGTTTTTCGCGTACTTTGGCGAAGTTGCGGTAGCATTTCTGAATCTTGGCCGAGTTTCTGGAGGTCACGTCCGCTTCGCAGAGCATCATCAGGTCGTCAATGTCATCGCCGGCCTCGAACAGCAGCCGTCTGACGGCGGAGTCTGTGATGGTGTCCTCAACCAGGGCGATGGGGCGCAGGTGCAGCCCGACAAGTTTCTGCACGTATTTCAGCTTCTCGTTGTTGGGCATGTGCAGCCGCCTGAAGATCTCGCCTGCCATTTTCGCGCCCACGACTTCGTGGCCGTGGAAGGTCCATCCTGTCGCGGGCACAAACCGTTTGGTGACAGGCTTGGCGATGTCGTGGAGCAGCGCCGCCCATGCCAGCCAGATGTTGGGCGAGGTCATGGCGATGTTATCTACCACCTCAAGGGTGTGTAGGAAGTTGTCTTTGTGGCCTTTCCCGTTGATGGTCTGAATGCCTTTCATGGCGGTGAGCTCGGGCAGGAAACGCTCCAGCAGCCCGCACTCGTCCAGCAGTTTGATGCCGGTGGAGGGGCGCAGACAATGCAGGATTTTGTTGAACTCTTCGATGATGCGCTCTTTGGAGATGATGTCCAAGCGGGCGGCGTTGCGCTGTATGGACGCTTTGGTCTCCGGGTAGATGTTGAAATTGAGCTGCGTGGCGAAACGGACGGCTCGCATCATCCGCAGCGGGTCGTCAGAGAAGGTCTTGTCGGGGTCGCAGGGGGTGCGGATCAGTTTGCCCTCGATGTCGCCGAGGCCGTTGAAGGGGTCAACCAGCGTGCGGGCACGGTCGCCGTTGAGGGCGATGGCCATGGCGTTGATGGTGAAGTCGCGGCGCAGCTGGTCGTCTTCCAGGGTGCCGTCCTCCACGATGGGCTTGCGGGAGTCGTGGCTGTATGACTCGCGGCGCGCCCCTACAAACTCGATGACGCAGCCCTCGAAGTTGAATTGTGCCGTGCCGAAGTTGCGATAGACGTTCACGTGCAGGTCGGGGGATATGAGCTCGGCACTCTTCCGGGCAAGCTGTATGCCGCTGCCTACGGTGACGATGTCGATGTCGGTGTTGTGCCGGTGCATGACGATGTCGCGCACGACCCCTCCGACCACGTAGGCTTCAAGCCCGAGCATGTCGGCGGCTTTCGCCACTATGTCGTAAATGGGGTGTGTCAGTGCTTTTTCGTAGTTCGTTGATTTCATGATAGTGTTTTGCTGATGAGTAAAAAGTCGGTGGCGACCATGGCGGCCATGGCTTCCACTACGGGGAGCACGCGAGGAACGACACAAAGGTCGTTGCGGTCAGAGCCGGCACATACGGCCGGGTTCCCGTCAAAGTCGATGCTCTGCTGGCTGAAGCGCAGGGTGGGGACGGGCTTGAAGGCCACGGTGAAAAAGACCTCCTCCCCGTTGGTGATGCCGGCCTGAATGCCGCCGTCGTGGTTGGTGATGTAGGAGAAGTCTCTGTTTTGCACGTCGTTGTACTCGCTTCCGCACATCTGCGCCGCCCGGTAGCCTAAGCCTATCTCAAAGCCTTTGGCGGCATTGATGGACATGATGGCATAGGCGAGCCGTGCGGAGAATTTGTCGTAAATCGGTTCGCCGAGCCCGGCGGGAAGCCCCTTGATGCGGCATCCGACGGTTGCCCCTATGCTGTCGCCCTCGCGCGAGGCCTTGCCCCGCCCCAGCACTTCCGAGGCGACGGTGACGCCGTGGCCTTTCAGGAAGGTCTTGGCAAACACGCCCGCCACGACGCGGCATGCCGTCTCGCGCGCCGATGACCTGCCGCAAAGCTCGTTGTCTTTGTGCCCGTATTTTCTGAAATAGGTGTAGGAGGCGTGGGAGGGACGGATGACGTGACGGTTGGCCTCGTTGATTTTCACGTCCTGGTTCGGGATGAAGAAATGTATCGGGTCGCCGGTTGTGGTGTCGTGGACGTCTAAGCCCGAGAGGAATGTGACGGGGTCTTTTTCTGTCCTCTGTGTGGAGGTGGCAGAACCGTCCGGGGCACGCCGCGCCATCTCTTCGGCAAGGAATGCCCTGTCGAGGAGAAGTCCCCGGGGGCAACCCTCAAGCAGCCCCTCGATGCGGTCGCTGTGGGTGTCTCCCCAGTCGGAGAGCCTGAATATTGTCCCGATACCGTCAGTCATCGATGGTGAGAAAAACTATTACATGGCCTTGATCTTGCGCGCAATGAAGGCGCAGAGGCCGGGGAAGAAACGTTTGATGTAAACCATGGCCAGTTCGCCGCTGCCCACCAACACTTCGCGTTTCTGTTTGGCGATGGCGCGCACGATTTTGTCGGCGGCCTTTTCGGGCGTGATGCCGTTGGCCTGTCCGGCATCCATCTTGCCATGTTTTCTGCCGTCTTTTTCGAGGGCGTTGAGCGAGATGTTCGTCCTGACGCGCCCCGGGGTGACGATGGTGACATGGATGTTGTCGGCGGCGTTCTCGGCCGCTATGGTCTCAAAGAAGCCGTAAAGGGCGTGTTTCGCCGACGAGTAGGCACACCGCAGCGGAAAGCCGAACAGCCCGTTGATGCTGGTGGTCACGGCCAGTTGCCCGCCGCCGCGAGCGATCATCTTGGGTAAGACGCTCTTGGTGAGGATGACCGGCGCGTAGAAGTCGATGTCCATGACTTTGCGGATGACCGCCATGTCGGTTTCGACGGCAGTGCCCCGTTGACTGATGCCCGCGTTGTTGTACAGGATGTCGATGTGCCCGAACGCGTCCCAGGCTTTTTCTGCCAGGCCGGTCAGCTCGTCTGTGCGGGAAAGGTCGAAAGGCAGCAGTGCCACGTCGGGGGCGCCGGCTTTGAGACAGTCTTCACGCACCTCTTGCAGCAGGTCTTCTTCCAGTGCCGTCAGCACAAGGGTGGCTTTTTCTCGGGCGAAACGGAGGGCGGTGGTGCGGCCGATGCCGGAGGAAGCCCCGGTGATCCAGATAACCTTGTCAGAGAAGTTCATGTTATTGGTTGTCTATCATGTTTTTGAAGAAACGGGCTCTTGCCGCGCCCTCGCCGGTGTTCAGGAGGACGGTTTCGCCGTCATGGATGTTGCCTGTTTCGAGGGCTTTGAAGAAGCCGGCCAGGCAGACGATGGAGGCGGGTCCGAGGTAGATGCCGCGCTCTTGTTTCACGGTGCGCCCGATGGCCGCGAGGTCGCTCTCCAAGACTTGCAGGAAGGTGCCGCCGCTTTTCCGCACGATGGGGGCGATGACGGGAAACATGCCCGGGTTGCCTGTGGAGAGGATGGAAACGATGGTCTTGGGGTCAGAAATCACGGGATAGTCGTTTTCGTAGCCCTCGGGGAAGCCGGCGGCAACGGCGTTGTTCCATCCCTGCACCATAGGGTCGCAGGTGTCTTGTTGTATGAGGATCATTCGCGGCAGCGGTGTCTCGGGGAAGGCCCCGCGCAGTTCCCGCACGCCCTTGTCGAGGGCTATGGGGCCGGTGCCGCCCGCCACGGCCTGCACATAAACGTCGGGCATCTTGCCCAGCTGGCGCAGGTATTCGAACACCATGGTCTTCTTGGCCTCGACCCGGATGGGGTCGATGTTGCCGGCCGACATGAGCACGTGGTTCTGCTCGTGGAACTCGGCGGCCTCTTTCTTGGCGGCGGCGTAGTTGCCTTTGCTGATGACTACGTCTTGGCCGTATGAGAGGATGGCTTCCACGGTGTCAGGGCACACGTCGTTGGGCACGAACACGGTGAACCGGATGCCGGCGGCGGCCAAGTAACGGCTGTACGCCGTGGCGGTGTTGCCCGTGGAGGCGACGCAGAACTCCTTGACGCCGTTCTCTTTGAATATCGATGCGGCCAACGAGGCGGCGATGTCTTTGAAGGTGTTGGTGCCGCCGTTGAGGTCGTTGCGGTAAACCATCACTTGGCAGCGGACGCCGTATTTCTGCTGCGCATATTTTTCCAGGAAGTCCCACTCTTCAATGGGGATGGCCCCCTCGCCGAAGGAGACGATGTTCTGCCTGTCAAGCAGCGGCAGAAAGTCGAAATAGTGGTAGAAGTTCTCAGGCGAGTGTTCCTTTGCCGTGAGCCTCGTCAGGGTGCTGTAGTCGGAATGGTAGGTCACCTCGGCGCGTTTGCAGCCGCAGGTGCATTGCTGGTTCATGCTGAACCAAGTGCCGAAGTCGGGGATGGTCTTGCCGCATTTCGTGCAGGTCAGGGTATATTTTGATTGTTTGTCCATCGTATAGCGTTTCTTGTAGTTTAATTGTCGGGTGATTAACGGGTGATCAGTTCTTTGACGGCATTTTCCAGAGCGGCGCCCCGGAGGTCTTTGGCCACGATGCGCCCCTCGCGGTCGAGGAGGAAGGTGGAGGGGATGGAACGCACGCCGTAGATGGCGGCGCCTTCCGACTGCCATTGCTTGAGGTCGCTGACATGGTTGGGCCACACCAGACGGTCGTCGGCGATGGCCTTTTTCCAGTTGGCGGCGTCGCGGTCAAGGGACACGCTGTAGATCTCGAAGCCCTGATCGTGGTACTTGGCGTAGATGTTCCGGACGTTGGGGTTCTCGCGTCTGCACGGCCCGCACCACGATGCCCAGAAGTCGATGAGCACCACCTTGCCCCGGAGGTCGGAGAGTTTGCGGATGTTGCCGTCAGGGTCCTTGAACGCCAACTCCGGCGCCATGGCTCCAATGGCGGTCTTGCCGGCCGGGGAGGTCATGATTTTCCACCGCTCTTTCACGATGGGATGCTCGGGGTATTTCTCGTGCAACGCCGTGATGACGGCCTTGTGCAACTCGGCATTCTGCTCTTTGGGGTAAAGGTCGAGGAACAACAGGACGGCAATGTCGCTTTTGTTGTCCATGATGTATTTCTTGTTCTGCCCGTTCAGGCTGTTTTCGGCTTCGTTGTAGGCGGTCTGGTATTTGTTGACGACGGCCTTGACGTTTTGCTGCGCTTCCGAAACAATGGCGTTGCCGGCCGACTTCTGCATGGTGGCGCTGGCGGAGAATGAGGAATGGGTACCGGCGGCGGTCTTCAACATGGGGGCGAGACGGCTCACCACTTCCGAGCACCATGCCGACTTGTTGCCCTTTTTGTCAAAGAGGTTTGAATAGCTCAGACTGTCTTTGCGGTCGAGGAGCTCCGTGACGGCGGCCATGCAGTTGGCCAGTGCCTTTTCCGCTGTGCCGTACCGTTTCTCGGCTTCGGTCACATAGTTGTCGAGCATGGCATAGTACTCGCTGTGTCCCTCGGAACGCCCGCTTTGGATGTAGTAGGCGAACATCTCCGAGTTTTCGCGGTATGACGTGAACGGGCGGTAGTTGTTCTCCAACTCTTTCATGAATTTGGTGACGGAGGTGACAAATGCGTCCAGGCTCCCGCTTTTCACTTTCCCGTTGGGCGCGTACTTGTTGAAGAGGCTGTTCAGGGAATCGACGTTGCCGTAGGCGGTCAGCACGTGGTTGTCAATCTCTTGGCAGGCCTGCTTGTAGTTGGTGACCTCTTGCGTGAGCTTGCTCCAGTAGCGCTGCTCAGGGTCTGTCTGCAAAGAGGAGTTGAGGCTGTCGATGATCTCGCTCTTCCGCCTGTCGTTGTCGATGATGGCCTGAACGAAGGACATGGAGGGGGAGTTGGTGACGCTGACAATCTGCAGCAGGTCTTTGGCGTCTAAGGTGAGCTCTAAGTTCTCGCTCGGCGTGATGACTACGAGGAAGTAGTTCTCGTCGCCGAAGTCAAAACGGTAGATGTCGTTCGGGAGGTTCAATTTCAGGGCGAAACTGTTGTCCTTGATGTCAGTGGAGGCATAAACCTTACGCTCGTTGCCGTAGGCGTTGATCAGGTCCACATGGGTGAATTCGTTGTTCTGCAGCGTGACCTTGACAGTCGAGGCGTTGTTCTGCGCGTACGAGCAAAGGCTTGCGGCCAGGACAAATAAAAGCAGGATGGTTTTCTTCATTTTTTGAAAAATTACAGATTTCTTGTAAAAGTTGGCAAAAGTACAAAAAATGCGGCAGAAATGTATGTGGATTTTTTTATGTATGTTTGCGCGCTTTTATCTGAAAATAGTTGACACGATTATGAAATTCACAATTATAGGAAGCGGCAATTCCGGACTCATCCATGCCGCGAAGCTGATAGAGAACGGTTTCGGGGAGGTCGGCATCCTCAAGACTTCCAATGCGGGGAACAACGATTTCTTTGACGTGATCAGGCAGGAGGGCGGCTATAACGTGAAAGACGAGACGAACGGCGGCCGCCGTTTCTTTGTGCGCCCGCGCTTCATCACCAAGGACGTGCAGCTCGCCGTGGAACACGCCGACGTGCTCATGGTGACCACAACGACACTACAGCACGAACATGTGGCCCGCCTCATCGCCCCTTATGTCAAGGACGGCCAGACTATTATCCTTTGCCCAGGCTATATGGGCAGCCTCATTTTCAGGAAGCATATCCGCAAGGATGTGGTTTACAGTGAATGGGAGACTACCGCCTACAACGGCCGCATCGTTGATTCGATGTATGTGCGCATCACGTTCTACAATCCCCGGAATGCCATATCGGTGTCGCCCGTGTCTGAACTGGAGCCGGTGCTCGCCATGCTTTCGAAATGTTTTGCCAATACGCACTATTCTCGCCGCCATATCCTCGAGTCTGCCATGCATAACCCTAACATGATCGTCCACCCCATCGGGCTGCTGTTCTCCGCCGCCCGCATCGAGTACAGCAAGGGGGAGTTCTGGATGTACAAGGAGGCTTTTACCGATTCGGTGCTGCGGGTCATCAATGCCTTCGACTTGCAAAAAAACCGCATTCTGGAGGCTTTCGGCTGCGAGCCGCTCAACTATTTCGAGGCCGCCAAGTGGCGCAATGAGGAGAACCTCAACATCGACGCTATGGATGTGTTCCGCTCCTTTGCGGAGTCTTCCAACAAGGGCCCGTCGTTCATCGACCACCGTTATTTGAATGAGGATGTGCCCGTAGGACTCGGGCTGTTTATCTCTGTCGGGAAAATCGTCGGCGTTGACACCGCCATTCCGGAGGCCATCACGACGCTGGCTTCTGCCTTGATCGGCAGGGACTTGTCGGCCCAAGCACGAACCATACAGAGCCTTTTGCAGAAAGAGTCTGTAAGTATTGACGATATCAAGGAGGCGATAAGATAGCGGGACGGCTACAGCATTTCCGAAGCCCGGGTCATCTTGCGGTAGGTCTGGTTGAAGATGTTGAGGTCGTGGCTGTAACGGAAGCCGATGGCTTCGTACAGGTGCTGCGCCTGGGGCTTTAGAGGACTGACGACCAACGAGACGGTCGGGATGTTGAGTTCGGCGGCATGCGTTATGCCGGCTTTCAACAATTGGGAGGCGATGCCGCGTTTGCGGAACTCGGGCAATACGGCCATCGAGTCGAGGTAGAACTCGCCGGGTTCCGTCTCCATGTCCATGTTGCGGAAGTCCTCGCCGGAATAGCGGGCAATCAGGGTCATGGTGGTTCTGCGCAGCGTGGCGTAGTCGTCACCGCTGTAGCAGGTGAGGCTGCCCACAGGCTGTTCGCCCAAAGCCATGACGATACTGTTTTTCCAACTGTACAGCACGTCGGTGCGGCTGCAGAGCAGGCGCGACATTTGCTGCATCTCTTCGGATGGGTTTTCGATGCCGGCGGCGGTCATCACGGCCCAGGAGATGAAAGGCACGTCCTCGGCGGTGGCAGGTCTGAGACGGAATGGGTTCTCCGCGGTCTCTGTGTGTTTGTCCGTCATGTCTTTCAAGTCAGGAGGCTATTACTCGGTGATGATTTCAAAGTCAGGGCTCTCGATGATTCTCTTCGCGAAGGTGGTGTTGGCGAAGTGGCCGGGACGGCTGGCGGTGATTTCGGCGCGCAGGGGACAGCCCAGCAGGTAGAGGTCGCCGATGAGGTCGAGCAGCTTGTGGCGCGCCGGCTCGTTTTCGTGGCGCAATGACACGTTGTTCAGGATGTGGTCGGGGGTGACGGTGATGTTGTCTTTGTCGAAGAAGCGGGCAAGCTGGTGCAGCACTTTCGGCTCCGGCACCTTGTCCACGAAGACGATGGCGTTGTCGAGGTCGCCGCCCTTGACCAGTTGGTTTTGTATGAGGAACTGCAGTTCGTTGAGGAACACGAACGTGCGGCAGTCGTAGATCTCGGGATAGAAGTTGGCCATGTCGTCGAGCATGGCTTGCTGCGCGGCGAGCACTTTGGTGCCGTAGTCCACGTTGACGGTCATCTTGAAGTGGCTTGCCGGCTTTATGGAGAGGGTTATCTGCTGTTCCGGGATTTCAAGGGTAATCTCTTTCTTGACGATGCCGGTGCGGCGGGGCGTGTCGAGTTTCTGCAGGCCGACGCTCTTCAGCATTTCGATGTAGATCTGGGAACTTCCGTCGAGAATGGGGGTTTCGGGACCGGCGGTCTTGACGAGCACGTTGTCGATGCCCAGGCCTGCCAAGGCGGCCATGAGGTGCTCGATGGTGTGTACTTCGGCCTGGCCTTCGCGGATGGAGGTGCCCCGCGAGGTGTCGAACACGTTCTGCGGCAGGGCCCTGACCTCAGGGGCTCCCGGCAAGTCAATGCGCGAGAAGCGTATCCCGAAGCCTGCCGGCGCCGGCTCAAATGACACGGTTACCTGTTTCCCGGTATGTAAACCTTTACCCGATATCGAAATGGGCGTCAAAACGGTGGTCTGAAAATTCATTTTGTTGTTGTGATGCTTAATAAATGGTTCAAGTTGGCAGGACTTCTGTTCTTTTTTTCGTACACTTCGCAAAAAACCGTAAAACCGTGAAGTCCGTTAAACGGAATACGGGAAGTTTGCCTGACGCAAAGGCAGATACTGTTACATAGTATCTTATTGTCTTCTTTCTTGCAGGAAGAGGGCAGGGCAACGGCCGCGGCGTTATTCCTGGCGGCTTTTTTTGTCGAGGTCGTTCACTTGCCGGAACAGTTCGGGCAGTTTGCGGCGATAGACGATAAGGCGTCTTTCCTCGCTGAGCGGCACGGCGGGGTTGCCGAGGTACATGCCCTGTTTCAGCGAATGGGACACGCCGGCCTGCGCGCCCACAACCACGCCGTCGTCAAGGCTGATGTGGCCGGCAATGCCGACCTGCCCGGCCAGGATGCAGTGCTTGCCCACTTTTGAGGAGCCGGCAATGCCCACTTGGGCCGCCATGCCCGTGCCTTCGCCGACGCAGACGTTGTGCGCTATCTGCACAAGGTTGTCAATCTTGACGTTGTCCTCGATGCGGGTCGAGCCCATCGTGGCGCGGTCGATGCAGGTATTGGCCCCGATTTCGACGTTGTTGCCAATCTCCACATTGCCGATTTGCGGGATCTTGAGGTACTGTCCGTCTTGTGCGGCAAATCCGAAGCCGTCGGCCCCGATGATGCTGCCCGCGTGCAAGATGCAGTCGCTGCCGATGACGCAGCCGGCATACACTTTGACACCCGAGTTCAGGACGGTGCGGTCGCCTACCTTCACGTTGTCGCCCAAGCAGACTTGCGGGTAGAGGCGCACGCCGTTGCCAATAGTCACGTTTTCGCCGATGCTGACAAATTCGCCGATATAGACGTTCTCGCCGATGTGGGCGGTGGGGGCGATGCAGGCCTTGTCGGAGATGCCGACTTTCTGGTTCTGCAGCACCGTCTCCTGGTAAAAGTTGAGCAGTTTGGCGAATGCCAGATAGGAGTTGGCGACCTTTATCAAGGTGCAGGGCACAGGGCGCTCCGGTGCGAAACCATCGTTCACGATGACCGCGGTGGCCTTGGTGTCGTATATGTAATGTGTGTATTTCGGATTCGAGAGAAATGAAAGTCCGCCTGGCATTCCCTCCTCAATCTTGCAGACTGTAGTGATGACTCCGTCTGGATTACCTACAATTTCAGCCGAAAGCAGTTCGGCTATCTGAGAAACGGTGTATTTCATTGCATTTTTTGAATTAGCGCGCAAAAATACAAAAATTATTATGGCTGTCTGACAAAAAATTGCAGACGATGACGCGGGCGAATGCCATTGCCGTAAAACAAACGGGGCCGGACGACTGTTCGTCCGGCCCCGTTGTCCCAAAAAACTTTTTCAATAGTGTAATAGATGATGATCGTAAAGGGTTACACCTCCCAGGTGTCGCCGCTGTTCAGCAGGTCGTCCACGCAGGTGTAGGTGGCTTTAGACTTCACCTCTTCCATTTGTTTTTCAAACAGTTCGGTGTAGATGGGTTTCTTCACGGAGCGGATGACGCCGAGGGCCACGGGCATGTCGCCTTTCATGCGGGCCAGCATCATGTGGATGCCCGTATCTTCGGTGGTCTCGTCATGCACGAGCAGGTCTTTCTCCGTGATGCCGTTTTCGCCGAGTTTGACCACTTCGAGCGTGGTGCCGTTGAAGCGGATGCCCTTGTCGCGGTTTTTGCCGAAGATCATGGGCTTGCCGTGTTCAAGCACGATGGTGCGGTCTTCTCTCCACTCGCGGTTGGTGATGGCGTCGTGCGTCTTGTCGTTGAAGATGACGCAGTTCTGCAACACTTCCACGACAGAGGTGCCGAAATGGTCGGCGGCCTGTTCCATGATGTCGGAAGTGAGTTTGGGGTTCACGTCGATGGCGCGGGCGAAGAAAGTGCCCTGGGCGCCCATGATCAGTTCGCCGGGGATGAACGGGTACTCGATGGTGCCGTAAGGAGAGGTCTTGGTGATCTTCCCGAACTTGGTGGTAGGGGAGTACTGGCCTTTGGTGAGACCGTAGATCTCGTTGTTGAAGAGCGTGATGTTCACGTCAAGGTTGCGGCGCACGATGTGGATGAGGTGGTTGCCGCCGATGGCCATGGAGTCGCCGTCGCCCATGTTGATCCAGACGCTCAGCGACGGGTTGGCGATCTTCATGCCCGTGGCGATGGCGCAGGCGCGGCCGTGGATGCCGTGGAAACCGTAGGTCTCCACATAGTACGGGATCCGCGACGAGCAGCCGATGCCGGAAACCATGACGATGTTCTCTTTCTTGTGGCGGGTCTTAGGGAATGTCTGCTGCAACGAAGCGAGGATGGCGTGGTTGCCGCATCCCGGGCACCATTTCACCATCTGGTCGTTGAGGAAATCTGCTTTTACTAAATCTACGTCCGTTTCAGGAACATAATGTCTTTCCATCTGTTTCATTGCTTATTCTCCTAATATTTCGTTAAACTTTTCTTTTAATTCATGTATCTCGAACGGCAGTCCCATGACTTTGTTGTACTGGTGCATAGGATACTGCGGGAACTTGCTTCTCAGGTAGCCGAGGAACTGGCCGCAGTTGAGTTCGCAAACCACGATTTTCTTGTATTTCTTCAAGATGTCCTCGGTGTTTCTGGGCAGCGGGGAGATGTAGTTGAAATGGGCGTAAGCCACTTTCTTGCCTTCGGCGTTCATCTCGTTGACGGCCAAGGTCAGGGCGCCGGCGGTGCCGCCCCATCCGATGACCAGCAGGTCGCCGTCAGGGTCGCCTTGCACTTCCTGTTCGGGAATGTAGTTGGCGACGCGGTTCACTTTCTCCTGTCTGCAGTAAACCATCGTTGCGTGGTTTTCCGGGTCGGTGGAGAGGTTGCCTTTGCCGTTTTCTTTCTCCAGTCCGCCCACGCGGTGACGCAGGCCTTCCATGCCGGGGATGGCCCACTGGCGTGCCAACGTCTCAGGGTCGCGGCGGTAAGGCTGGAAGTCGGGGTCGTTTTCTTTTGCGAACGGAGGATGGATCTCCGGAAGGTCTGCCACTTTCGGGATCCGGAACAGCTGCGAGCCGTTGCCGAGGTATCCGTCGGAGAGGAGGATGGCGGGGGTCATGTGCTCCAAGGAGAGCTTGGCGGCCATGTATGCCCAATAGAAGCAGTTGGCGGAAGAGGAGGCGGCCATCACGATGCAGGGGGCTTCGCCGTTTCTGCCGTAGAGGGCCTGGGCAAGGTCAGACTGCTCGGTCTTGGTGGGAAGACCGGTGGAGGGACCGCCGCGCTGCACGTCGATGACTACGAGCGGAAGTTCCGTCATGACGGCCAGTCCGAGGGCTTCGCTCTTCAGGGAGAGGCCGGGACCTGACGTGGAGGTGCAGGCCAACGCGCCGGCGTAAGAGGCGCCGATGGCGGAACAGATGCCGGCAATCTCGTCTTCAGCCTGGAAGACACGGGCACCCAGCGGTTTGTGCTTGGCCAATTCTACCATGATGTCTGTGGCCGGCGTGATGGGATAGGAACCCAAAAACAGGGTGAGTCCCGCTCTCTCGGCTGCGGCCAAAAGACCCCATGCCGTGGCTACGTTGCCCGTGATGTTGCGGTAACGGCCCTTCTGCATGTGCGTGTGCGAGATCTCGACAACGCGCGGACGGATGAGCTCGAGCTTCTCGGCAAATTCATAGCCCTCGTTCAATACGGCCTTGTTCAGCGCGATGACCTCCGGCTTCTTGGCGAACTTGCGCTCCAAGTAGGCCTCGGTCTGCTTCAACGTCTTGTGCGTCAGGAAGAAGACAATGCCTAAGGCAAACATGTTGCGGCATTTCTCCGAGGTCTTCAGGTCTGCTCCCATGTCCTTGCCAATCTGCTTGGTGAAGGAGGTGATCGGAGCTTTTACAATCAAGTATTCGCGTTCCAGCTCGTCGGTGAACGGCGACTCGGTGTAGCCCGCCTTCTCAAGGGCCTCGTCCGTGAATGTGTCGATGTCAACGATGACTGTCGAGCCCTTCTTCGCCCATTTGAGGTTTGACTTGAAAGATGCCGGGTTCATCGCCACTAAGAAGTCGCATTTGTCACCAGAACTGTAGATGTGTGAGCCGATGTGGACCTGAAATCCTGAAACGCCGGCGATGGTGTTGTGCGGCGCGCGGATCTCGGCAGGATAGTCAGGAAACGTCGCAATGTCGTTGCCCGTCAAAGCGGCAGTGTCCGAAAACAGTGTGCCGGAAAGCTGCATTCCGTCACCGGAGTCTCCAACAAACTTGACGACAATGTCGTCCCTGTTTTGAATGTTCGTGTCTGTTGCCATAAATTTTTTTGAGTTTATGTATTTAATTATTTGATTGTCAGTTGTTTAAATAAATAAATTCCCCTGTTTTAAAACGCCGCAAAAGTAAGTATTTTAATTTAATAAAACAAAGATTTATTTTTTATGGGAGACCTGCCATGTTCCCAAAAAAGATGAGGCGATTTTTGCCCCTTTATGACGTCTTTTTTTGTGCTATCTTTGCAGTCCCGAATATGCCCTCGAAAGATACGATAACTATTGCCCCTGCCTGTGCCGGTGACTTGCAGCGCTGCACGATGCTTTTGCTGCGCTCCGATGAGCGTTTTCTGCGTTTTATGCTGCGGTTGGAACGTCTGCTGGGCGTGGATATCTCTTTTATGAAGTTCATCCCGGAACTGGGGCCCGGAGAGGTCAGTTTCCCCGCGTCGTGTGCCTTTTCAATCTCCCCCGGCAAGTTCAAGAATGTGACGGCGAAGATGGCTGTGATGGCCAACAGGATTACCCTCGACGGCAACGCCGACGGCACGCCCGCCTGGAGCCTTTTCGAGGATTGGCATTTTTTCTTCAACGGAAACGGCCGGCGCTTTTATACCTGCGCCTCCACGGATTACGATTACCTGATTATGCTGTACGGCGGCAAGTCCGATTTTGCGGAGAAAGCCCAAACGATACTCTCTCAACAAGAGGATCTTGACCTGCAAGACCTCTCTGCCAACAATTACGCTGACATTCTGCCAAACAGGTCCGGAATGCCACCGGTCGCGGATTGGATTGACTATGTGGAACAGTGCATAGACGAGTCTTTGGAAGCGATTACAAGACTGAAGACGCGTGACAAGCAATTGCCGAAGTGCAACAGGATGTACGACCGCGATTTTCCGGTCAGCCAGACGATTACAAGCCCGTTGCTCTACCGTGAGGATGTCTGAACGGCATGCCCGCGGGCACTTGCCCTTTATCTCTGCTTCCCGTCAGCCGGAACAACGCGCAAGGTGAGGCTGCTGAAGCCGTAGTTGTCGTACTTTTCGGCTTTCCGGTAGAAACTGACCCGGTAGTTGCCCGCCCGGTTGAGCTTTTTCTTCGGAAATGCCACTAAGGTGCGATTACAACTGCTCCCTTTTTGCTCTGTGGGGATGACGGACCCGCGTTCGGACGCCCTGAAGTCGATGAGACTGGACACGTAGGTCTTCATGCTGTCGGGATAGACTAACGTGATGGAGACGGGAAGCTCGGAAAGCGTGTTCACGGCACTGTCGTAGGCAAGCGTGAACTCAATGCGGTAGTCTTTCGACGTGTCTGTGATGGTGAAAGGAAAATCGATGACTTGCTCGGGATATGACCAGTTCTGTTGCGGGAAGGTGTGTGTCACCTCAATGGCTTCCTGCTTCGGGGTGGAATGGCAGGATGACAACAGCAGCAGCGGGGCGACTATCCATGCGATTTTTTTGAAATTTATGTTTTTCATATCTGATTTTTTAAAAATATTTTTATCTTTGCGCCCGTTTTGGCGGGGTGCGCGAAAAGAGCCGCAAAAATACGAAATTAGCGACAGATGAAAGACAAGAAAAAATACTATGTGGTGTGGGACGGTTTGAAGACCGGTGTTTTCGACAATTGGCCGGAGTGCCGGAAGCAGGTGTTTCAGTACAACAATGCAAAATATAAGTCGTTCGACAGCCTTGAGGAGGCTAATTCCGCTTTCAGCGAGGGCTATGCGGCCTATTACCGTAACCATCCCTCTCCCGCGAGCGGCATTCCTGTGCGCGTACTGCACGAGGGCGACGCCAAGCCGGTGCTCGACAGTCTTTGCGTGGACGCGGCTTGCAATATGGTGACCAAGGTGATGGAATACCGGGGGGTATATGCGGCAACCCGCGAAGTGTGGTTCCATAAAGGCCCTTTCGTGAATGCCTCCAACAATATCGGCGAGTTCCTGGCGCTGGTACACGGTCTCGCCTTGCTGAAGCAGAAGAACCTGAACATACCGGTCTATACCGACAGTATTACGGCCATTTCGTGGGTGCGGCACAAGAAACACAAGTCGATCGTGCTGCCTACCGCGGAGAACGCCTTGCTTTTCGATTTGCTGGAGCGTGCCGAGAATTGGCTGAAGAACAATACGTTCACAAATCCTATTTATAAGTGGAATACCCCCCTTTGGGGTGAGATCCCCGCCGACTTCGGGCGGAAGTAGGCCGGCTGTCCTCTTTCCGGGGCTCTTTTCCGGGGAAGAAATAGCGGTGCTGCTCGCGCCGTTCCTCCAGGCTGTGTGCCGTGTGTACGGGTTTGCCCGTATAAGGGTCATAGCCAAGGTAATAGACCGCCGTCGAGAAGGTCATGGGGGTGGGTGTGAAGGCTTGCACATGGTCGGTGACCAGCCGGTATTTGCGGGCGGTCTTGCTCAGGGCGGCCATTTTCTGCACGGTGCAGCCGGGGTGTGCGGAGATGAGGTACGGTATGAGTTGCTGTCTTTTGCCGCATTTGCGGTTTTCTTCGTCGAACTTGCCGAGGAAGTCGATGAATGCTTTGAATTCAGGTTTGCGCATGAGGGCAAGAACCTCATCGTCGGTGTGTTCGGGCGCCACTTTCAGTCTTCCCGAGACGTGTTTTTCGACCACTTGGTGCAGGTATTCGCCCAGACCGTTCTGCCGTTCGTCGTCGCCGCCGCGCCCGAGCAGCATTTCGTAGCGTATGCCGCTGCCGATGGTGACATGTCGCACCCCGTCCATCTGTTCCACTTTCCGGTACAGCCTGGTGAGCGGATGGTGGTCCATCTGCAGGTTGGGGCAGATGCGCGGCGTCAGGCAGGATGGGCGAGGGCACTTGTTGCACTTTTCGGTGTCTTTGCCGCCCATCCGGAACATGTTGGCGGAGGGGCCGCCGAGGTCGCTGATGTGCCCCTTGAAGTAGTCTCTGCGGATGAGGTCCGCCACTTCGTCGAGGATTGACTTTTCGGAGCGCGACGAGATCTGCTTGCCCTGATGCGCGGAGATGGCGCAGAAGCCGCAGCCGCCGAAGCAGCCCCGGTGAATGGTTACGGAGTTCTTGATCATCTCGAAGGCGGGAATGTCGCCGCGCTTGAGGTATTTGGGATGCGGCGCGTTCATCATGCGGTCAAACAGGGCGAAATTGTCCATTTCCTCTTCGGTGGCGGGAGGGTAGGGCGGGTTGACGATGAGGTACTGGCCGCCGTAAGGCTGTATGACCATGCGCTGTTCCCGTTTGTTGGACTCTGTCTCAAAGCGCACGAAGTCTTCGCCGTATTTGCGCTTGTCTTGCAGTTCTTCCTCGTAGGCGTGAAGCACGATCGGGTTGCTGTCGGCGTAAGGTTCAAGGGTCGTGTCAAGGTAGGCGATTTGGGGGCAGCGGTGCAGATGTTGGCGCCAGTCGGGGCGGCGCAGCGTCCGGGCCAGTTCCACCATGGGGCGTTCGCCCATGCCATAGACGAGGATGTCGGCCCGGCTGTCCAGCAGCACCGAGGGCTTGAGGCTGTCGCTCCAATAGTCGTAATGGGAAAGCCGCCTCATGGAGGCTTCAATCCCGCCGATCACGACGGGCACGTCGGGGAACAGTTCTCGCAGGATGCGCGAATAGACGGTGACGGCATAGTCGGGGCGGAATCCCGCCGCGCCGCCGGCCGTGTAGGCGTCGTCGCTGCGCAGCCGCTTGTCGGCCGTGTAGTGGTTGACCATCGAGTCCATGTTGCCGGAGGTGACGCCGAAGAAGAGCCGCGGCCTGCCCAGCTTCTTGAAGTCGCGGAGGTCGTCTTGCCAGTTGGGTTGCGGCAGGATGGCCACGCGCAGTCCCTCCCGTTCCAAGGTGCGCCCGATGACGGCGGCGGCGAATGAGGGATGGTCAACGTAAGCGTCGCCGCTGACTATGATGACGTCAACATAATCCCAGCCGAGATAGTCGAGCTCTTTTTTAGTGATAGGAAGATAATGTTTGCGTTCCGGCATGTTTGTCTTGAGGTGTTGATAGAGAAAAAACAAGAGGGTAACGCCCTTGGCGGGGGTACCCTCTGTGTGATGTCAAGTCCGCGGTTCTTATTCAAAGGAGAGTATGGCGTCCTTGATGCGGCCGATGGCTTCGCGCAGTTCCTCTTCGGTGATGACCAACGGCGGGGCGAAGCGGATGATGTGTTGGTGGGTGGGTTTGGCAAGCACGCCCAGCTCTTTCATCTTCACGCACACGTCCCAAGCCTCCTTGCCGTTCGTGGGTTGGATGATGACGGCGTTGAGCAGGCCTTTGCCGCGCACCAGCTTGATGAGCGGGCTGTTGATCTTGCCCATCTCTTCGCGGAAGATCTTACCGAGGTACTCGGCGCGTTCGGCGAGTTTCTCCTCTTTCACGACTTCCAGGGCGGCGATGCCGACACGGCAGGCGATGGGGTTGCCGCCGAAGGTGGAGCCGTGTTCGCCGGGCTTGATGTTCAGCATGATGTCGTCGTCGGCCAGGACGGCAGACACGGGCATGGTGCCTCCCGAGAGCGCTTTCCCTAAGATCAGGATGTCGGGACGGACGCCCTCATGGTCGCATGCCAGCATTTTTCCCGTGCGCGCGATGCCGGTCTGCACCTCGTCGGCCATGAAGAGCACGTTGTGGGCCTTGCAGAGGTCGTAGCATTTCTTGAGGTAGCCCTCGTCAGGCACATAGACGCCGGCTTCGCCCTGTATGGGTTCAACCAGGAAACCGCACACCATCGGGTCTTCCAGCGCTTTGGCGAGCGCGTCCACGTCGTTGTAGGGGATCTTGATGAATCCCGGCGTGAAAGGGCCGAAGCCCGCATAGGCGTCGGGGTCCACGGAGAGGGAGATGATGGTGATGGTGCGTCCGTGGAAGTTGCCCTCGCAAACGATGATCTTGGCCTGGTTCTCGGGAATGCCTTTCTTGTCGTATCCCCATCTGCGCGCGAGCTTCAGCGCGGTCTCGTCGGCTTCGGCGCCGGAGTTCATCGGCAGAACCTTGTCATAGCCGAAAGTTTCGGTAACATATTTCTCGTAAGGGCCAAGGCAGTCGTTGTAAAAGGCGCGTGAGGTCAGGCATACCTTCTGGGCCTGGTCGATCATGGCCCCCACGATCTTCGGGTGGCAATGCCCTTGGTTTACTGCGGAATAGGCGGAAAGGAAATCGAAATACTTCTTTCCCTCCACGTCCCACACGAAAGGCCCTTGGCCGCGTGCTATGACCACGTCGAGCGGGTGGTAATTGTGAGCCCCGTACTTGGCTTCCATTTCGATGGCCTGTTGGCTTGATGTGATTTTTTCTACCATAATTGCTGAGTTTTATGAATGACTATTTTCTTGTTTCGCCTCAAATAAGCAGGGTGCAAATATAGAATTTTTTTCACAAATGCCGCGAACGGATTTTTTCCGTACATTTGTCGCCATTATGAAAAACGAGGAAAATTGCTATTTCATAGCGAAAACATACGCCGGTCTGGAGCCCTTGCTGGCCCGCGAACTGGCTTCGCTCGGCGCCCGGAACTGCCGCCCCCTGAGCCGTTCGGTGAGTTTTGAGGGAGACTTGGAACTGATGTACCGGGCCAATTACTACAGCCGTCTTGCCTTGCGCATCCTCTGGCGGCAGAAAACGTTCACTTTCGACAACAACAAGCAGTTCTATGAGCAGCTGTTCGACTTCCCCGCCGAGCAATTCCTCCGCGACGAGGGCACGATGGCGGTGAACACCACGAATGTCGATTCGATCTTCTCCACGCCGCTGTTCGCGTCCGTGCTGGCCAAAGACGCGGTCTGCGACCGTTTCAGGGACAGGTGCGGCCGTCGCCCCTCCGTAGATAAGGACGACCCCGATGTGCGCTTCTGCCTCCATATATATAAAAATGAAGCCCAACTTTTTTTGGACAGTTCCGGCGACTCGCTGCACAGGCGCGGCTACCGGGTGCGCAACCACCCCGCCCCCGTCAGCGAGGTGACCGCCGCCGCCATGGTTGAACTCAGCGGATGGAACGGCGAATGCGACTTCATTGACCCGATGTGCGGAAGCGGCACCCTGCTGATTGAGGCCGCCATGAAAGCGCTGCAGATCCCCGCCGGCTTCTACCGCCGCGAGTACGGCTTCTTCCGCTGGAAGGATTTCGACTCCCGCCGCTGGACCAAGGTGAGACACGACGCCGACATCAAGGAGGATGTGCCCGTCAACTTCTACGGCTCCGACATCAACGCCTCATTCCTGAATATGGCACAGGACAACATCGACCGCGCGCGCCTCTCCGACTTCATCTCGCTCAAGAAAATGGACTTCCGACAGATGCGGCCGACACGCCTGCCCGCCGTGGCCATGATGAACCCGCCCTACGGCGAACGCCTCGAACTGGATGACATCAATGCTTTCTATGCCGACATGGGCGACACTTTCAAGAGCAACCTCCAAGGCTGCCGCGCCTTTGTCATCAGCTCCGACCTCGACGCGCTCAAACATATAGGCCTCAAACCCTGCATGAAAACCACGCTGTTCAACGGCCCGCTGGAGTGCCGGTTCTTGGGATATGAACTGTTTTCGGGCTCCCACAAGGATTTTGTCAGACACAAACACGAAAAAGAGCAATGAAAATGCGGAAAACTATTGCCGCGTTGCTGCTACTGTCGCTGTGCTCGCTTGCCGGACATGCACAGAACAAGTACAGCAACGAGTTCCTCTCTTTAGGCATCGGCGCGCGCGGCCTCGCCCTCTCGGGGACCTATTGCGCCATGACGGATGACGTGACTTCCGCCTACTGGAACCCCGCCGGACTGTCAAGGATGGACAAACGCTACCAGCTGTCGCTGATGCACGCCGAGTATTTCGCCGGCGCCGCCAAGTACGACTACGCCGGAATAGGCTATAAGATCGACCGGCGCTCGTCCGTCGCGCTGACCTTTGTGCGCTTCGGCGTGGACAACATCATGAATACGACAGAGCTGATTGACGCCCAGGGAAATGTGGACTATGACCGGATCTCGCTCTTCTCGGCCGCCGACAATGCCCTGCTGCTCGACTATGCTTACGCCTTTGAGCAGGTGCCCGGACTGTCTGTGGGCGGCGGCGCCAAGATCGTTTACCGCAAAATCGGTCAGTTCGCCAACGCCTGGGGCTTCGGGCTCGACGCCGGACTGCAGTTCGTGCGCAAGGGATGGCAAGCCGGCCTGATGCTGCGCGACATGACCTCCACTTTCAATGTGTGGAACTATCATCTCTCCGACCAGGTGGCTGAGGTCTTCAGACAGACCGGAAACACTATACCGGAGAACGCCACGGAACTGACGCTGCCGTCGGTGCAACTTGGCGGCGCCAAATACGTTGACTTCGGCAAAGGGTTCAACGCCACTTTCGCCCTGGGACTTGACTGCACGTTTGACGGGAAACGGAACGTGCTCATCCGCAGCAAAGTGCTCAGCATAGACCCCCACGTGGGAATGGAGTTCGGGTACAAGAAGATCGTGGCGCTGCGCATGGGGATAGGCAACCTGCAGCAGGAGACCGACTTTGACGGATCCCGGAAGACCACCCTCCAGATCAACGCCGGCCTCGGCGTGTGCATCAAGAACCTTGTCACCATCGACTATGCCTTCACCGACCTCGGCAACCTTTCCATAGCGCAATATTCGCACATCTTTTCCGTAAAGGTGGCGATTGACCGTTTCCGCAAACAGACAAAAGAGTAGTTTTCAGACAAATATAAAACAGACAACAATGACAGAATTGAAGCATTATCCTTTTAGCGAGCAGGCGTTGAAGAAACGCATAGAAGCGTATTTACAAAAAGGGAATCCTTGCATGGACGCGCAGGAGACGTACCGTTTCATTTTGAACAGTATAGACCTCACCGCATTGGAGGGGTCCGACACGCCCGACAGGATCCGTGAACTGTGCCGCACGGCGTGCTCTTTCAGGAACGACGAGCGCGGCATCAGGCCCGTGGCGGCGGTTTGCGTATATCCGCCCTTTGTCGCGTTGGCCAAGGAAATGCTTGCCGACACCGGCATCAAGGTGGCGTCCGTGGCCGGGGCGTTCCCTGCCGGACAAAGCCCCCTGTCCGTAAAACTCGCCGAAGTCCGTTACGCGCTCGAACAAGGCGCTGACGAGATAGACATGGTCATCTCGCGCGGCAAGTTCCTCGACGGCCGCTATGAGGAGGTCCATGACGAGGTCAGGGCCATACGCGACCTCTGCAAAGACAAGACACTCAAGGTGATACTTGAGACCGGCGAACTCAAGACGCCGGACAACATCTACCGGGCGTCGCGGCTTGCCATAGACGCCGGCGCCGACTTCATCAAGACTTCCACGGGAAAGATAGCCGTGAACGCGACACCCGAGGCCTTTGTCGTGATGATGGACGCCATAAAGGAACATTTTGAAGAAACCGGACACGCCGTGGCCATAAAAGCCGCCGGCGGAATATCCGACCCCGACACCGCTTGCCAATATGTGACGCTGCTGGCCAATGTGCTGGGCAAGGATTGGCTCTGCAACGAAAAGTTCAGGTTCGGAGCCAGCCGTCTGGCCACCCGTATCCCCGAAAACATAAAATAAAAAAATGCAAGTGGTGGAAAGTGAACAAAATAATTGTATTTTTGCCGCCTGAAAAAATCATTATATTTTAAAATTGTAAGAATTATGACAAAAGCAGAAATCGTAAACGAAATCGCGAGCAAGAATGGGCTTGAGAAAGGTCTTGTGCAAAGTGTCGTCGAGTCTTTTATGGACACGGTACGTACATCTATGATCAAGGGCGACAATGTGTATCTGAGAGGTTTCGGAAGTTTCATCATCAAGCATAGGGCACAGAAAACGGCAAGAAACATCTCCAAAAAGGAGACCATCACCATCCCCGCTCACAATATCCCCTCATTCAAACCTTGCAAGACTTTTGTGAATAAGGTGAAGAGTTCAACAAAATAAGAATCGTAAATTATTAACAAATTAAAAACATTAAGATATGCCAAGTGGAAAGAAGCGCAAACGCGCCAAAATGAACACACACAAACGCAAAAAAAGACTGAGAAAGAACAGACACAAGAACAGATAATCTGTTGTGCGTTTGACAAGATTGAAACTAAATGTCCGCTTTGATGGCGGATGTTTAGTTTCAGTTGTTTATAAGGTAATAGTTTTATGAGTGAAACTGGAATAACAAAAGAACTTGTTATTACTTCCCATGACAATGAGGTGCAGGTGGCACTGTTGGAGGACAAACGTCTGGTGGAAATCCATACGGAAAAGTTCTCGTCGCAGTTCTCCGTCGGAGACATCTATCTGGGAAAAGTCAAGAAAATAATGCCCGGACTCAACGCGGCATTCGTGGATGTGGGCAGCGAGAAGGACGCGTTCCTGCACTACCTCGACCTTGGCGTGCATGCCCGCACGGTCAATGCTTTCGTGAGCCAGGCAATCACTACGGGAAAAAGGAGCATCAGCCGCGTGCAGTATCTCGACGAGGTGCCCAAAAACGGCAAAATCAGCGACGTCATCACCTCCGGCCAGCAGATTATGGTGCAAGTGGCCAAGGAACCGATTTCGACGAAAGGCCCTCGCATCACGACTGAGATATCCTTTGCGGGACGCTATTTGGTCCTTGTCCCCTTCTGCGACAAGGTGTCGGTGTCTCAGAAAATCAGAAGCTCCGCCGAACGCAAACGCCTCCGGTCGCTGGTGCAAGGCATCAAACCCCGCAATTTCGGCGTCATCATCCGCACGGTTGCCGAGAACAAGAAACTCGAAGACCTTACGGCCGACCTCGACATGCTGCGCTACAAATGGGACAACGCGGTAGAGAACCTCTTCGCCTCCAAAGCCCCGATGCGCATCGTGCAAGAGTCAGACTGCATCATCTCCCTGATGCGTGACCTGCTCAACGACTCGTTCCATGCCATCTATGTGGACTCGCGCGAGACGTTCAAGGAGGTGAAGAACTATATGCACCTCTATTCTCCTGAACAGGAGGAGATTGTGCATCTGTACGACGAGAAACAGCCCATCTTCCAAAAGTTCAATGTCGCTAAGCAAATCAAGGGCTCTTTCGGCAAGGTGGTCACGATAAAGAACGGTGTCTATCTCATCATCGAGCACACCGAGGCTATGCACGTCATCGACGTGAACAGCGGCAATAGGGTCAAGTCGAACCAGACCCCGGAAGAGAACGCCTTGAACACGAACATGTTGGCGGCGGCAGAGATTGCCCGCCAGCTGAGGCTCCGCGACATGGGCGGCATCATCACCATCGACTTCGTGGACCTCCATGACGCCCGCAACAAGGTGGCCCTCAACAAGGCCATGACAGAGTTTATGAAGAACGACCGGGCACGGCACACGATACTTCCCCTCAACAAATTTTGCCTCATGCAGATAACCAGACAGCGGGTGCGCCAGGCCACCGTGATCGAGACCACGGAGCAATGCCCCACCTGCAAGGGCACGGGCAAGATTAAACCGCCGGTGTTGATTGAGGATATGCTCGCCAACACGCTGGATTTCCTTTTTGACAAACAGCAGGAGTCCAAAATCACCATTATGCTGCATCCTTTCGTGTATGCCTATCTCCGATACGGATTCCCTTCGATTCTGCTGAAATGGAAGTTCAAATACAAGAAAAACATACGGCTGATAGCCAACCAGAGCTACCATCTGTTTGAATACAAGTTCTTCAACGCCAAAATGGACGAAATCGTGCTCTGGAACGAGCCCGCCAGCGAATAGGACGAAAATCAAGCCCCGGGATGTCTGACTTACGCGAAATATTGAACAAGATGGAACGTTATTGCGCCGGCCAGGAGCGTTGTGAACAGGACGTGCGCAAGAAACTTGCCCCTTTCGCCCTGCCGTCGCTCCAATTGGAGGACATCATCGGGCGGCTCAAGGCGTCTGACTTCCTCAACGAGGCCCGCTACGCGGAATTGTTCGTGCGCAGCAAACTGAAAGACCAGTGGGGGAAACTGAAGATACGGCAGGCCTTGTCGTCGAAAAGGATCGCGCCCGAAACCATCGACGGCATCATGGACAGCATCGACCCCGGACAGTACCGTCAGGTGTTGGACGACACGATGGCGAAATGGCTCCGGCTGCATCCCGAAGACCCCGTGAACGGCCGCGCAAAACTCATCCGCGCCATGCTCACCAAAGGCTTTGCCATTGACGAGGTGATGTCGGCAATTAGAGAGCATGACGGCGCAAAGGGCCGACAGTGAAAATGTTTTAAAATAGTAAAAGACAATATGACAACGACAGAACAGATAAAGGAACTCCTTAACAGGCTCGGTGAGCTAAGGAGGTATCTTTGACATTGATGCAAAGATTTCGGAAATAGCGGAGAAAGAAAAGGTTACGCAGCAGGACGGCTTCTGGGACGACCCCAAGGAGGCGGAAAAGACGATGCGCGAGATCAGCGCCGTCAAGAATTGGGTGTCCGATTACGACAAGGCATGCGAGTTGTGCGACGAGTTGTCTGTGCTCAACGAGTTTTATGCCGAGGGACAGGCCACCGAAGAGGAGCTTGACGCCTCATACGGGGCAGCCCTGGACGCGACCGAAAAGCTCGAGTTCCGCAACATGATGCGCGCCGAGGAGGATTCGCTCAACGTCATCGTCAACATCAACTCCGGCGCCGGCGGCACCGAGAGTTGCGACTGGGCCGAGATGCTGCTGCGCATGTACACGCGCTGGGCCGAACGCAACAACTATTCGGTGAAACTGCTCGACCGCCAGGAGGGCGATGTGGTGGGCATCAAGTCGGCTTCCATTGAACTCGACGGCCCGTTTGCCTACGGCTATCTCAAAAGCGAAATCGGCGTACACCGGCTCGTGCGCCTCTCCCCGTTCGACTCCGCAAACCGCCGCCACACAACTTTCGCCTCCGTGTTCGCCTATCCCGTCATCAACGACGACATCGTCATCGACATCAACCCCGCCGACATCAGCTGGGACACCTACCGCTCGAGCGGCCACGGCGGCCAGAACGTCAACAAGGTCGAAACCGCCGTCCGCCTCCATCATCACCCGTCTGGCATCATTGTCGAGTGCCAGGTGACACGCTCGCAACTCCAGAACCGCGAGATGGCTATGCGTATGCTGAAGTCACGCCTCTATCAACTGGAACTCGAAAAGAAACGCGAAAAATTGGCCGACATCGAAAGCACTAAGAAGAAGATAGAGTGGGGCAGCCAGATCCGCAGTTATGTGCTCCAACCTTACAAAATGGTTAAAGACCTCAGAACCGGCTACGAAACCTCGAACGTCAATGCCGTGCTTGACGGCGACCTCGATGGGTTCATCAAGGCATTCCTCATGGGACAGAAAAGATGAAAAGGCCCGATTGTTTATAATTGGTAATATTTTCAAATAGAAAACTAAACTTTTTTGTGTTTACTTTGCAGAACTAAATTTAAAAAACTCAACTTATTAAAATACAATAAATTATGAAGCACGACTACGTATTGGTTGCTGGCAGGTCGAACCCTGAGTTGGCAAAACGCATCGCGGATTATCTGAACAAGCCTTTGTGTCCCGTTGATATTTTGCAATTCAAGGACGGGGAAATCCAGGTTTATTACAACGACACCATCCGCGGCAAGGATGTTTTCATCATTCAGCCCACATTCTCCCCGGCTGACAACATCATCGAGTTGCTGATTTGCATTGATGCCGCCAAACGCGCCTCTGCACGCAACATCATTGCCGTGATGCCCTATTTCGGCTATGCGCGGCAAGACAGGAAAGACAAGCCGAGAACCTCCATCGGCGCAAAGCTGATGTGCAACCTGCTGACAACTGCCGGTGTGAGCCGTATGATTACGATGGATCTCCACGCCGACCAGATCCAAGGCTTCATTGAGGTCCCCGTTGACCATCTTTTTGTCTCTAACGTCTTCATTCCTTATATCAAGAGCCTGAATCTCGACAATATCTGCATCGCCTCCCCGGACACGGGCGGCACAAAGAGGGCTTCCACTTACGCCAAGGCTCTCGACTGTGACCTGGCTACGGGCTTCAAACAGCGCGTGAAGCAGAATGAGGTGGCCTCGCTTCAGATCTTAGGTGATGTGAAGGGCAAGAATGTCATTCTGGTTGATGACATCATTGACACGGCAGGCACGCTCTGCAAGGCTGCCGAGCGCATCAAGGAAATGGGTGCCAAGAGCGTCCGCGCCATGTGCGCACACGGACTCTTCTCCGGCGACGCCATCGAGAAAATCAACGCTTCCGCCCTTGACGAGGTGTTTATCACAGATACCGTGCCGTTGAGAAAACCTTGCGACAAGGTCCGCGTCATCTCAGTTGCAAAACTGCTCTCCGAAGTTATCCAAAGCGTGGAAGACAACACCTCTATCGCTTCGCACTATTACGTATAGCCGCTGCACTTTTGTTGACGTCCGGTCAGCTTTTCTGAAACAAAAAAGCAGGGATGATGATGCCCTGCTTTTTTATTGTCCTTTATCCGTTAAATGTGCTTCTTTCCATTGTCTGTAAAACTCCGGAATCTGCCAAACCAATTTCTGTTCCAAGTCGAGGAAGACTTGTACGGTGTGGCCTGAAACCAGCAGTTCGCCGCTCTCGGGGTTCACAATTTCGTAGTCGAAGATGATTTTGGCAGCCTCGGTTTCTCTGTATTTGCAGCGTACCAGCACTCGGTCGCCGTAGCGTGCCGACTTGCGGTAGTTGATTTTCATTTCCACCAACGGGGCAAAGTAGCCCATGTCGTGGATGTACAGGTATTCCAATCCGTAGGTCTTGCCGAACTGCTCGCGGGCATCTTCAAAGTAGAGGGCATAATTGCCGTGCCACACGATGCCCATGGAGTCCACTTCGCTGAACCGGATGTCGATTGTCTTCTCAATTTGTAACATGCTGTTGTTTTTTTTTGTTTGGTGGCGGTCAGGTCAGAAATACTTTCAGGTCACATTCTGCCGCTGCCGTGCCGTTGACGCTTGCGGAGGCGTGTACCATGATCGCGTCGAACACTTCGGCCACGACTTCAACCTTGGTGCGGAGCGTCTCGCCGCACAGGGGCAGCCGGAAAGCTTTGAAATTCGAGATGCTCCCGACGACGCCAATGCGGACGGGCTTTTCGCGGCTCATGTAACCGATGCGCGCGGCACACGTCTGCGCCATGTTTTCGATAAGCCCGCAGGCGGAGAATGTGCCCCCGGTGACGAGAATATGCTCGTCTGGGACGCTGAATTCCGTGACGCAGATGTTTCCGTGGCATTCCACAAGATTGTCCACCAGCGTGAAAGGAGGCCGTTGCGGTATGAGGGTCAATGCGGATATGGGTTCCATGTTATTTCAACCGGCATTGTAGGATGCTGTGGCCAAGGCCAAGTCCGTCGTGTATCTTTTCAATCTCAAGTCCGGCGCGCTCTACGCAGCGTATGAGGTCGCCGGAATAGTACATTTTGCTGTTGCCGTTGGCGATGGCGGTAAAGTAGAGGCTGATTTGGGCCAGGCAGTAGGAGGCCGTTTCAAAGCGCTGACGGTCCCAGAATGTCTCCATGATGTAGAGGCGGGCGTTGGGGCCCATGGAGCGTGCGGCGCGTTGCATGATGCCCGTGGCCTCGTCTTCGGAGAAGCAGTCCAGGAACTGGCTCATCCAAATGGCGTCGAACCCTTGGGGAAACTGCGTTTGCGGGTCCAGCAGGTCGGCGGCGTGGCCGCTGATGCGGTCGGCGCCCTCTTGTCCGTTGGTCTGCCGGCGCATCATCTCAAGTTGCTGCGGCAAGTCCATGATGGTGACGCGCACCGAGGGGTCGTGGTGTACGCACTGCATGGCCCATCGTCCCGTGTTCCCGCCGACGTCCAGCAAATTGGCCGGATGGCGGCTGAATACGATGTCAAGGGCCTGCTCAAACGAACAGTCGGAGTAGAAATGGTCAAAGTCGAACCAGCTTTTCTGCACGTCTGTCGGCAGTTGCGACAGTCCCTCATATACTGTTTTCCAGTTTCCGAAGACTTTCAGTCCCTCAGGCTTCCCATCCTCGATGGCCTCTTCGAGGTTGAAGAGCCCCAGGTAGTTCACGTCGTGCATGAAGTTCATGTTCACGCGGGTCATGCGGTCGTTCAGCAGGAAGCGGCCGGCCTTGGCGAGTTGGAATTTGCCGTTTTGCAGCAGCACCGTGCCGATAGTGAGCGAAGACTCTACCAACACTTTCGTGCCGTAGAGAGAGAGTTTGGCGTTGTCGGCGATCTCTTCCAGGGTCAGTCCCTCGGGATGGCGGTCGAGCATGTCGAAGATGCCGAACTTGACCATTAGGCGGGACACCTGAAACACGACGGGGGCAAAGGCGATTTCTTGCGCCAGCCGTTGCGCCTGCAAAGCTGTGAACCGTTCTTTGGCATAAATCTCTTTCTGCGGTGATTCTAATTCCATATTGTCGTCAGTTTATTGTGTTTGATGTCTGTGTTAAAGGTGTTTATTTCCAAAAGCGGTAATAGTTGAACCATTGTTCGGGGTGTTTCCGCAGAACTTGCTCTGCCGATTTCACGAACTGGCGGAGCAGGGCTTCTGTTTTCATCGTGACGTTCAGGCCGTCAAGTCCCTCGCCAAGCGGAAAGATGTGCCCGTTGTAGCTGACCCCTTTGCCTTTCATGATGAAGACGGCGATGACGGGCAAGTTCATTTGTGCGGCCAGGCGGAACGGCCCGATGGGAAAGTCGGCAGGTTGTCCAAGGAAATCGACGGTCATCTTCTTGGCGCTTCCGAAAAGCCGGTCGCAGGGAATGGTGATGATGTCGCCGTTTTCCACAGCCTCTTTGATGGTGAAGAGATGCGACATGTCGGAGCGCACGGGTACGAGTTTCACGTGGTTGCGTTGCAGCGACAGGTCGCGGCGCTGTTGAAACGCTTCGCTCTCGCCGCCGTAGATGATGCCGTAGATGGTCTTGCGCTCTTGGGAGAGGCAATGACCGCACAACTCGAAGTTCCCGATGTGAGAACTGGCCATCATGAAGCCGCTGTCTTTGGCCAGCAAACGGTCAAAGATTTCCATGTTGTCCACGTTGACGCGGAACTGGTCGCTGCGCCCTGCCAGCAAGGCGAACTTGTCGATGACCACGTGTCCGAATATGACCACATTGCGGCACGTGGCGCGGAAAGAACGCCCTCTGCCGTAGTTGTGGATGCGACGGAAATAGCGGTATATCTCACGGATTGACCGGAATGAGAAGATGAAATAGAAGGGGATGACAAGGTAAACCACAGGATAAAGAAAAGTTACGCGGACGTGCCTGAGGATGGCAAACAGGCATTGCTGTCCGAACTTCCCTCCGCCGGTTTTTCCCTGCCATGGTTTGGATTCGGCCATGGCCTACTTTACCTTTTCGTAGATGTAGCCGTAGAAGTCGCCCAACGTCTTGACGCCCGTCATCTCCTCGGGTTTTATCTTGAAGCCGAATTTCTTTTCTACCAGCACTACTATATCTACAAAATCGAGGCTGTCAATGCTCAAGTCTTCTTTCAAGAGCGCGTCTTCTTTCAAGAGTTCTTTTTCTATTTCAATTTCATCAACAAGGAATTGGTTGACAGTTTCGATGACTTCAGTTTTTTGCATAAAATGATATTGTTGTTTATTGATTTATTTTTCTGAGAACTATGGCGCTGTTGGTGCCGCCGAAGCCGAAAGAGTTGGAGAGGCAGGTCTTGATCTCTTTCTGTTGTGTCTGGTTGACGATGTTGAGGCCTTCGGAGAACTCGTCGGGGTGTTCAAAGTTGATGTTCGGGGCGATGAAGGAGTGTTGCATCATAAGGCAGGAATAGACCAGTTCGCTGGCGCCAGCCATCCAACATTCGTGTCCGGTCATGGACTTTGTGGAGCTTATCGGTGTGTTATAGGGGGCGAACAGGCGTTTGAGGGCCAGGGCTTCCAGGGCGTCGCCCTGTTTGGTGGAGGTGGCGTGGGCATTGATGTAGTCGATCTCGGCGGCGGAGATTCCGGCGTCGCGGAGGGCGCGTTCAATGGCGATGGCGGAGCCCTGCTCGCTGGGCTGCGAGATGTTGCTGCCGTTGGAGGAGAATCCGTAGCCGGTCACTTCGGCGAGGATGGGGGCTCCGCGTCTCACGGCATGCTCGTACTCTTCCAATATCAGCGTTGCCGCCCCGCCGCTGGGCACCAGTCCGTCGCGGTCGCGGTCAAAGGGCCGTGATGCCTTGGCAGGCTCTCCCGTGCGGGTGGAGAAGACGGCAATGCCGTCAAAACTGCCCATGGAGAGATGGTTGGTCTCTTGGGCGCCGCCGCAGATGACGATGTCCTGCAGCCCGTTGCGGATGAACAGCAGTCCAAGCCCGACGGCATGCGACCCGCTGGCACAGGCGGCGCTGACGGTCATGTTGATGCCTTTGAGCCGGAATATGGTGGAGAGGTTCATCGTCACCGTGGAGTTCATGGACTGGAAGATGGCGCCGGACCCCATCATCTGGGTGTCCTTGTATTCAGAGGCGGTGGTGTGCGCCTCGATGACGGCCTTGGCGGAAGAGTCGTTGCCGTAAAAGATGCCGACTTCCTGCTTGTCAAGGTAGTCCAAGTCGATGCGGGCTTGCTGCAAGGCTTCGCGCGTGGCCATATAGGCGTATTCGCCCTCTTCGGCCAGACAGACGCGCGCGCGCCGGTCGAGCAGCGGCTTCAGCAACGGCCGTTGCACGATGCCTGTGAGCGGGGAACGGTAGCCGTAAGCTATCCTTTCGGGGTCTATGCCGATGCCCGACTTCCCTGTCTGCAGGGCGGAAGCCACCTCGTCAAGGCTGGTGCCAAGGCACGAATAGATGCCCATTCCGGTAATGACAACTCGTCTCATTTTATTTTTCTTCTTCTTTTCTCTCTATTGTAAAACTTGAAAATCAGGTGTAAAGTCCCCCGTTGATGGAGATGGTTTCTCCGTTGATGTAGGCCGCTTCCGGGGAGACGAGGAAGCCGACTAAGGCGGCCACCTCTTCGGGGGTGCCGAAACGGTTGGCAGGTATCGTTTTCTTGAGTTCTTTTTCGTCAAGGTCTTGGGTCATGTCGGTGGCGATGAAGCCCGGCGCCACGGCGTTGACGGTGACGTTGCGCGCGGCCACCTCTTGCGCCAATGCTTTGGTTGCCCCGATGAGCGCCGCTTTCGCCGCCGAGTAGTTGGTTTGCCCGGGCAGTCCTTTGATGCCCGACAAGGAGGCGATGTTGACGATGCGCCCGTCACGGCGGGTGAGCATATTCTTGAGCAGCCGTCTGGTGATGAAGAAAAAGCCGTTCAGCGTGGTGTCGAGAACACTGTGCCACGCCTCGTCCTGCATGAATATCATCAGGGCGTCGCGCCTGATGCCGGCGTTGTTCACCAGCACGGATATGTATTCGTCGGGGTGGGCGGATGTCCAGCTCGTGAGCGCCGTTTCGGTTTCGGTTGCGTCAGCAACGTTGAACGGCAGCAGTTCGGCCGTGCCGCCCCGCTCTTCGATGAGCCGTTTCACCTCTTCGGCGGCCTCGATGCTCTCGCGGCAGTTGATGACCACGGCATAGCCCATTGCGGAAAGCCTCAAACTCACCGCACGCCCGATGCCGCGCGAACCGCCTGTGACTAATGCGTATTTCATAGCGGCAGATAATGGTTTCGTTGGTTTTTGAGAAACTCGATGACATTCCGGATGTCCGCATCCTTGGGCGTGTCTTCGATGAATGCGGGGACAATCTTCCGGACCTCGCGGTAGAGGTTGCCCGTGACGGGCGAAAGGTTGTCGCCGATTTGCAGACAGTCAACCGCTTGCGCGATGCCGATGAGATGGATGGCCATCACTTGGAAACTGTTGTCGATGACTCGCTTGGCGAGTATGGCCGCGTTGGTGCCCATGCTGACGATGTCCTGGTTGTCGTTGTTGTTGGGTATGCTGTGGACATACATGGGGTTCGACAGGGTCTGGCACTCCGCGGTGGTGGAGCACGCCGTAAACTGGAGCGCCTGTATGCCGTAGGTGAGCCCTAACGTACCCATGTTCAGGAATGGCGGCAAGATGCCGTTTATCCTGTCGTGGCACAAGTAGTTGAGTTGCCGCTCCATCAGCATCGTCATCTTCGTGACGGCAATCTTGAGCTTGTCCATCTCAAATGACACATAGTCGCCGTGGAAGTTGCCGCCGTGATAGACGGTGCCGCTCTCCATGTCCACGACGGGGTTGTCGTCAACGGCGTTGAACTCCTCGACGAGTATCTTCTCCGTGAAGCGGAAGGCGTCGAGCACGGGACCGAGGATCTGCGGCACACAGCGCAGCGAATAGTAAGGCTGCACCTTGTGCGTGAACACTTTCTCGTCGTGATGATGGAACATCTCCTCGGCACGTTTGCGCAGGCATTTTGAACCTTGCGCCATTTCGGTCATCTTTGCGGCGATGATACACTGCCCCTCGTGGTTCTTCAGTTCGTTGAGCTCTTTTGACATGAAGTCGTCGTAGGAGGCGGCGATTTCGTTCATCAAGACAGATGCTAAAAGGGCTGTCTCGAGCAGCACGTTGGCGTAGTGCAGGTTGACGATGCCAACGCCGGTCATCATGGCAGTGCCGTTGTTGAGTGCCAAACCTTCACGGAGGGTGGGCTTCAAAGGGGTGATGGCTAATTCGGCCATCACGTCGGCGGTCTTGCGCCGTTGGCCTTGAAAGAAAACTTCGCCTTCGCCGATGAGGGCAAGGGCAAGGTGCGCCAACTGCACCAGGTCGCCCGACGCGCCTACGCTGCCGTGCTGCGGTATGACAGGGCAGACTCCCTTGTTGATGAAGGTCTGCAGCAGGTCAAGGGCGTACGGGTCAACCCCCGATTTGCCTTTCACAAAGGTGTGATACCGGGCCAGCATGGCGGCCTTCACGTATATCTCGGGAAAGGGCTCGCCGGCACCGCAAGAATGACTGCGTATGATGTTGTATTGCAGGGTCTTTATGTCTTCGTCTGAAACACGGTATTGGGCCATGGGGCCAAAGCCCGTGGTGATGCCGTATATGATTTTGTCTTTGGCGAAATCTTTCAGAAAATTAAAACTGTCTTCCATACGTTTCCTGACTTCCAGGGCCACGGAGAGCGGAGTGTTGTCAAACAGAATACTTTCTATATCAGTAAATTGCATAAAATGCCGATATTGTTTTTAGAATTAAAACATAGATTAATTTCAAAAACGGCAAAAATACAAAAAAAGGCTTAATCTTGATGAAGTACGGTGGCAAGTATCTCCGCCGATTCTATTTGATGGATTTGTTCGTTGTGAATCTTGAAATAGTCGATGATGGAGCGTAGAAGGCTGTTGCGGATTGTCCTGTCGGCGTCGTCTGTGTTTTCTTGGTTGAGAAGTTGCGACAAGTAGCGGCTTTCCGCTTCGGGGAGTTCGTTTTGGCTGTTAAGGGAGTATTTTACAAATCTGCTTTCTGTCAAGGAGAAATGGCACGTTGTCTCGTCCCAGTTGTTTTCCGGACAGAAGCCTAACAGGGTGCTCAACCGCAGCAGGAATCGTGCGGGAAAGTCGGGCGGGAAGTGTTCTGTGCCGTTGATTTGTCTGATTTCAGTTTCAAGGAAGCTGTAAAGTTGCGTGTCGGGGCCGGAGTCGAAGAGCAGTTTGTAGAGCACTTCGTCGCAAAAGAGAATGAGGGCGTTCCTGACGGGGCTGAAGCCGGCATGGGCGGGGCTTTCTTCGCGCAAGATGTCTTTGATGTGTTTCAGCCGGCTGTCGTTATGGTCGTGGTAGGTGACGTTTATGAGGGCCAGCGGGGCGAAGAACGAGGCTTTGACCCGGCTTTTTTTCGAAAAGGCGTTTTTTATGATGAACGACTGTGTGCCCTGTGCTTCCGTGTATATTTTCACGATGAGGGAGGTGTCGGAATAGCGCGTGGTGCGCAGCACGATGCCGGGGGTTGAGATGTCCATGCCAGCGTCAGTTGATGAACAGGAACTTTGCCACGACGTGCTCTTTGCCCTCTTCATCGGAGGCCATGACATAGTAAACGCCCGTGGCCGGTCGGTTTCCGAAGTGGTCTTTGCCGTACCAGACGAGTTGTCCGCCTTGGCTGTACCCTTGCCAAACCAGCCGTCCGGCGCTGTCGGTGATCTTGCACAATGACTCGGCCTTGAGTCCTTTTACGGCAACGGGGCCGGTGTAGCCGTGGCGCACGGGGTTGGGATAGACCAGCAGGTCGCTGTAAGTGTCGCCGCCCTTGGTGGCCTCGCCTTGATAGCTGACAATGCCTTTGTCTGTCCCGAAGAACACCTCTCCGCTCAAGTCGTTGATGGCGATGCAGTTTATCTGGTTAGAGAACAGCGGGTTGTCTTCGGCGGTAAAGTGCAGCAGTTGCTTCTGTCCGTCTTCGCTCATCAGGAAGACGCCGGCCTTGCGGGTGCCAATCCATTTGCGGTTTGCCCCGTCAACGGCTATGGCGGTGACGGTTTCGTTCTCGAGCAGTATCGACACGTAGCCGTCCTGTTCCAGCAAGATGTTGTTGGGGCGTGCGGTGCCGCTGAAGATGTTGGAGGGGTAGTAGATGACTTTGACGCCCTTGTCGGTGCCGATCCAGATCTCGCCGTTCAGGTCTTCCGCAATGCAGCCTACGGTTGACGAGTTGACCCTTGCGGCCACGTTCATGTCCACACGGGCGAACTTGTCGTCGCCGGTGTTGTCGTAAGTGCCGCTTTCATAAAACGCGACCAGCCTGTATTTGTTGAAGCTGTCGTCCCTCGGGAATGTGACCCACTTGTAGCCTCGGGAATCGACAATCAGGTTCTCGGCCACGACGCCTACGGCCGACGAGGTGTGTACGCCGGAGCCGATGTTGTAGGAGTGCCAGGTGCCGTCCGGCTCAAGCATTTTGAGCATTTTGGCGCAGTGGCTGTTGGTAATCCAAAGGTTTCCTTTGCTGTCGAAGGCAAGTCCGGAGACGAAGGTCTTGCCCTGTTGGGTGGAGTCGAGCGGACTGTTGGCGGCAGTGTAATGGGCAACCACTTGATGGTCAACGCACTTGAAGAGGCCTGCCCCCCAAGAGGCGATGTACCACTCGCGGTCGTTCAAGGGGTTGATGGCGATGTTGGTGAGGTCTCGCGCTTCGGGGTCGATGGCGAGAAAGCCGGTCGTGTTGTTGTCCCAACTTTGGTTCACAAACCAGCTGAGGCGCGGACTTTCGTAGCCCGGGGTGTAGGCGGTGGTGGCCTTGCGCGACCCCGGCACTGCCGCGACAATGCCGTTGAGGCCGGTCATGCTCTCGGCGTTGAGGCTGGCCGGACCGTTGGAGATGAAGAATTTATGGTAGAAAAACGGACGGTTGTAAAGAATGAGCCCGTAGGCGTTGTCGGCCGCCCAGACGAGGTCGCCGTCCAAAACGGCCTCCTGGAGGTTAGAGTAGGTGCCGTCATTCTGATACCAGGTGGCCTTGAAGGTGTGATGAAGTTCCGTGTCAAAGGTTTCGGCATAGTCCCAATTTCCCACAATCATCTCTTTCTCGTTGCAGTTCAGCGAACGCACGTCTTCAAAAGTCATCGTGGAGGGCAGCCATTCGCCGCCGGCAAGCACATAGAGCGTGTCGTGCCGGGCAGAAGAGATGACGCCGCCGTTGCAGTTTTTGGAGGCAATGACTTTTCCGCCGAAACTGAGCAGATGGTCAAATTCGCCGGCGGTGACTTCGTGTTGCCACTCCTGGAAATTGGCAATGTAGCTGAGCTCTTTGCGTATGCTGAAGAGCCCGCTGTCTGTGGCCACATAGTACTTGTCGTCCGATATGGCGATGTCGTTGGCCTTGAACTGCACGCCGTCGCGCTTGGTGAACCAGGAGTCGGCAATCAGAAAGGTGTTGAGATCAACGGTCACGATGCCGAACGGATAGACCAGAAAGGCCCGGTCGCCGCAGACGCGTATGCTGGAAAGCTGTTTTGACCCCGTGAGTTGCTTGTTTTTTATGTCGCTGACGTTGTGGACTTTGTCGTCTTGGATGAAGTCGAGGTTCCCGTTCTGGTATCCAATTATCAAGGTCTTGTGCGCCTTGTCGTAGTGGATGTCGGTGAGGTCGATGTCAGAGAGTCCTTCTACTTTCGTCCACGAAGAGATCTCGGGCTGTTCGCTGTCGGCAGTGCTCTTCTCGAGGAACATCAGTCCGTTGTCGGCGGCCGCATAGACATAGTCGTCTGCCGCCGCAACCGAATGGAAGGAGTGGAGCGGCACGTGCCCTCTGAATGTTCCGATGGGTATTTGTGCCTGCAGCGCCGAGCAGAGCGCGACAAAAAGGAAGCAGAAATGCGCAGTTCTTGCTTTCATAAGTCTCGGTTGCCTTTAAGGGTTATTTTACGGATGTTGAAAACAGGTATGAATGAGGTCAGCAGGCTTGTCAGCAGCAAGATGCCGCCGACAAGCGCGAAGTCTGTGATTTCCAGCTGCACAGGATAGTAGGGGATGATGTAGTTGCCGCCATCGCCGAGCGTGATCAAGTGGAAATGTTGCTGGATCAAGCATATAACGGTGCCGAGCAGCAGTCCGCAGGCCCCTCCGATGAAAGAGATGAGGATGCCCTCATAGATGAAGATGCGCCGGAGCAGTGACGTTTCGGCACCTAAGGTGCGGAGCACGGCAAGGTCGGTCTTCTTTTCGAGTATGAGCATGCCCAGCGACCCCGTGATGTTGAAAGCCGCCACCAAGAGTATGAATGTGAGGATGAGGTAGATGACTAACTTTTCGGACTGCATGGTCTTGAACAGCGACTCCTCCTGCTGGTATTTGTCGCGGACCCGGTATTGCGCCCCGATGGTCTCTTGGATGCGCTGTTGGCAGAGGGCCGACTTGACACTGCCGTCGAGTTTCACCTCAATGGAGGTGGCTTGCCCCTCATACTGCATGAGATTCCGCACGAAGCCGATGGGCGCCAGCAGATAGGTTTCATCGTTGGACGTGTTGGTGGTGAATACGCCCGTGGGGAACAGGTAGAGCGTGTTGAACGAGTTTGCGGGGTCGGAGAAGTTTTTTTTGGTGCGTTTGGGATAATAGACTTTCAAGAGGTCGTAACTGTCGAGCCTGATCTGCAGCTGTCCCGCGGCTATGGAACCTAAAGCGGCACAGGGCTGCTCGCCTAAATAGTCTCTGAACTGCCCGTCAATGAGCAACTTGTCGTATCCGTTGCGGGTCACATACCCGCTGTCGATCCCCTTGATGAAAAGGAGTTCCTGCCGGTCGTTGTAGGTGACGAGCGCCAGGTCGCTCACGACTTCCGTGACATGCGCCACGCCGGGCAAGGCGGCCACGGCCGCTTTCGGGAAACTGTCTGTGCTGAAAGACTTGCCCTCCACGAGCGTAATCTCCAAGTCGGGGTTGAAAGCGTTGAACCACCCTCCGATGATCTTTTCCATGCCGTTGAACACGGAAAGCACGATGATCAAGGCAGCACTGCTTACGGCAATGCCTATCATCGATACGACAGAGATGACATTGATGATGTTGTGCTTCTTTTTCGAGAACAGGTATCTCAATGCCAAGAAAAGAGCCGTGGCACGGGAGGTGTTTTTCAAGGCTATTTTTTAAGCAGTTTTTCGATGTTTTCCATGTAGTCGAGGGTGTCATCGATGAAGAATTCCAATTGTGGGACTACACGGAGTTGGTTTTTGATTTTCTGTCCGAGCCGGAAACGGATGTCTTTGGTGTTGGCCCTCACGGCGGCGATGACGGCGTCTTTGTCTTGGACCATATAGATGCTCAAGTAGGCTCTTGCTATGGAAAGGTCTGTGGTGACGGTGGTCTGGGTCACGGTGATCATGCAATGATAGACGTCTTTGCTGTCGTGCAGGAACAGGTCGGCCAGTTCTTTCTGCAACAAAGTGGCTATTTTGTGTTGTCGTGTTGTGTTCATTTCAGGTCTGAATAATAAATTCGAGTCGCAAAAATACGATTTTTTTGGACGTTCCGAAAGTGTCCGTTTTTGGGAGTCAACGCTCAGAGGGCGAGGCGGCGGCGCATTTCGGCCATGTTTTCCTCTTCGGTGCGGGCGATGTCGAGCCAGCAGATGTCGAAGCTGAGCCGTTCCATACGCCGGAACCAGGTCATCTGTCTTTTCGAGAACTGGTGGATGGCGATGTTCAGTTGCTCCGTCATCTCCTCATAGTTGAGTTTGCCGAGCAGGTAGAGGGTCACGAACTTGTATTCGAGTCCGTAGCGGATCAGTTGTTCGGCCGTTGTGCCGGAGTCGAGCAGTGCCTGCACCTCTTCCACCATGCCCGCTTGCAGCCGGGCTTGCAGCCGTTGCGTGATGCGGCTGCGTATCAGGCTGCGTTCGCCCCGCAGTCCGAAGATGACCGATGGTATCGGGTCGGAAAGTATTTGCCGCTCTTCCTGGAACTTGAAACGGTAGCCTTGCAGCACGGCTTCGATGTACATGCCGCTGCCGCCGCAGAGGACCACCTGCCGCCCGCGGGCGCGGATGTCCTGTATGGCGCCGAATGCGGCCTGCTGGTATTGGTAAACGTTGTATTTGGTGCCGGGCTCCACGATGTCAATGAGGTGGTAAGGCACCTCTTTCCCGTCATAGTTGTATTCTGAGATGTCCTTTCCGGTGCCGATGTCCATCCGGCGATACACCTGCCTGGAGTCGGCACTGACGATTTCCCCGTCCAAAGCGGCGGCAAGCCGCACGGCCAGGTGCGTTTTTCCCGTGGCGGTTGGTCCCAAGACGGTTATGACTGGTTTTGGACTTTCGTTCATTTCAAAGGCTGCTGCTTGGGTTCGTCATAGATCTCGGGGTTCGAGATGTCGGTGCCGTTGAGGGTCAGCCGTAGCATGGTGAGGCGGGTATGTATGCCGTAACGTCCTGCCGCCCCGGGGTTTATGAACAGAAGTTTGTGTGGTGTGTCATACTGGATCCGCAGGATGTGTGAGTGCCCGCCCACAAGAATGGTGGGCGCCGCCGTTTGGATCAGGCGCAAGGTCTCGGGGGCGTATTTGCCCGGATGCCCTGCAATGTGCCGCATGGCCACGATGTGCCCCTCGCAGCGGAACACAAGGTTCTCGGTGAGTTCAGAACGCAGGTCCCAGCCGTCGCAGTTGCCAAAAACGGCGCGTATGGTCGGGGCTATGAGCCGCAATTCGTCAAGGACCGTGTCCCCGGCGATGTCGCCGGCATGCCAAATCTCGTCACACCCCTTGAAGAACTCGTAGGCCTTGGGGTGCAGATAGCCGTGTGTGTCCGAAAGAATGCCGACCCTTTTCATTTGTCGGCGGGATGACGTTGTTTGACCACTTCAAAGAGGGCGATGCCCGTGGCCACCGACACGTTGAGGGAGCGGACGGTGCCCCTCATCGGAATGTTGATGGTGTCGTTGCACAGCCGCAGATAGTCCCAGGCGATGCCCTCGTACTCATTCCCCATAATCAGGCACACCGGCCCGGTGAGGTCTTTGTTGTAGAGGGCGTGGTTGGCCTTTTCGGTGACGCCCACCACTTCGATGCCGGAATCTTGAAGGTACTTGATGACCTCCACGAGGTTGGAATGGCGGCATACGGGGATCTTGTGCAGCGCCCCCGCCGAGCTTTTCACGGCATCTTCGTTGAGCTGTGCGCCGCCGTTGAGCGGTATGATGATGGCGTCAGCGCCGGCACACTCCGCAGAGCGGGCAATGGCACCCACGTTGCGGACGTCGGTGATTTTGTCAAGCAACAGCAAAAACGGCGTCTTGCCCTCCTCGAACAGGCCGGGCACGATGCTGAAGATGTCGTCATATTCGATGGCGGACAGGAATGCCACAACCCCTTGGTGGTTCTGGCGCGTCAGCCGGTTCAGTTTCTCTGTGGGCACATATTGGAACGGTATCTTGTGCTGCCTTACAACATAAAACAGCTCTTTGAACAATTCTCCTTGCAAGCCTTTCTGGAACAGCACTTTGTCGATGGTCTTGCCGCTCTCGATGACCTCGAGGATGGGGCGCATCCCATAGACGAGCGCGGCGTTGTTGTCGGGTTCTGTTCTTCGGTGAACGGACGAGGACCGGTCTTTGCGCGGTCCGGCATATTCTTTGCTATACATTTATATTATTGCGGTTGTTTGGTTGTGGCGCGCACATAGTGCGGCATGGTTTCTGGCAACTCCATGGAGAGTTCAATGTATCCGGCAAATTCGCCGTCCTCGAACCAGGGAGCCTGGTAGATCATTTTCTTGACGCCGTTTTTCTCGATGGTATAGACGTTCACCTCGTGGTTCTCCAGCAGGTTGAGCAATTTGGTGCGCGCCGGCTCGGGATGGCACGCCAACAGGTTGGCGCCGACTTTCGACTTGCCGTCTTTGCAGAATGTGGCGATGGAACGGTCGTTCATCTCCAGAATATTGCCCTCTTTGTCGCAAACCGTGACAGAGTAGGGGATTTCTTTGAAATATTTGAGCATAATAAGTTATAGTATCAGTGTTTTGTTGAAACAATATCAGCGCGCAAAAATAGGAAAAATTAACCAATGGAAAGGCTTGCTGTCAGGGTTGTGACACGGCTGCCGCACGAATGTAGAATTTAGAATGCAGAATGTAGAATGTTA
>CAVIJD010000017.1:0-40606 GCA_963643165.1 bacterium
GCGTATCATCACCGACAAGGGGACGGTCGTGAAACCGTTCACAAAACGGTAGTCCCCAAAAACTTTTTCATAGCGTAAGAGGGTGCGCCAAGCGGCGCACCCTCTTTTTTTGTCCTTTCTCGACCGAACCTAATGAAAAATCGATACTTTTGCGGCGTTTTTTTTATTCGTCAGACTATTTTAAAAATCTATGGATATTTAGATGTTAACATATAACTTAATGCACTTTATTCTAAACTATTAGTACTTATGAAAAAAATCTTGATTTGCACATTTGCGTTGTTGTTGGCGGTAACGTCGGCTATGGCGCAAAGTAATGCACCTGCCGATGTGCAGGTGAACGCCATGAGGAAGATGGCCGGCATCACGTCAGGCTCCTCCTCACAAGCCGTCAAGCTGACAAGGGAACAGCCTACTTGTTATCCTATGGTGGGCAACGGCACCAATGGCGTCAGTTATCTGCCCTTTGCGGCATCTGCCTTTTACTCTTATACACAGCAGATTTACACTTCGGCAGAGATTGGGGCACAGAGCGGCTCCGTCGCCTCCATCACGTTCCAGTATTTCTTCAACACGCCTTACACTTGGAACAACATCGTGGTTTATATGGCCAACACCAACCTTACGGAGTTCGCCAACGCCAACGCATGGGTGCCCACCAGTGCCCTGACGCAAGTTTACAGCGGTTCCGTATATTGTTCCAATGCCGACTCCAACAATGTGACCATCACTCTTGACGAGACCTTTGAGTGGGACGGCAGCAGTAACATTGTGGTTGCCATCGTGAACAACCAAGGCATGTATGCCGGTTTCAACAACCGTTTCTACACCCACACCACCAGCGGCAACACCTCCTTGCGCGCGCAGAGTTTCGGTCCGTCACCGTACAACATCTTCCGTACACTTCCTGCCGGCACCCTCGGGGCGGTCCGCAACAACATGAAATTCTGTTTCGGGGCTGCACCCTCGTGCTTCCGTCCCACGAACCTGTGTGTCTCCAATGTTTCCGCTTCGGGCGCAACATTGACGTGGCACGGCATCAATGCTTCTGACAACGGCTGGGAGGCTGTGGCTGTACCCGCCGGAGACACCATAAGCAGCGGAACACCGGTGGTCTGTGGCGATACGACCTGCACTTTTGCCAACCTCCAGCCGAATACCGAATATGACGTTTACGTACGGACAGATTGCGCTGACGAGAGCCAGAGCCGTTGGACAAAAGCCACGTTCAGGACGCTCTGCAACGCATACGACAGCATCCCCTACATCGAAAACTTCAGCGGCTATGGCGCCGGCGGCGAGGAGACTTTCCCCTATTGTTGGACCCGCCACACCAATGGCATGACCAACTATCCGTATGTCAATGCCGACAGCGTGCTGCTGCTCTATTCTTCCGACACCGTTTACTCGCTGGCCGCCACGCAGGCACTCGACCTCTCCATGTATCCCGCCAACACGTTGGCAATAGGCTTCCAAATCGCCAAATACTCCGATGCTTCAGGCCGTCTTGATGTTGGCGTGATGACGGATCCCAACGACCTTGGCACATTCTCGCTGCTCAAATCCTATTATCCCTCTGACCTGCGCGCCGTAAGCGCTTTCCAGCAAGAGTACATCACTTTGCCGCAAGCATACACGCAGCCCGTATATGTGGCTTTCTATGCTCCCGCTGCCGGCACGACAATGTTTAACGACGTGCGCATCGACAACGTGACGGTTGACAGTCTGCCCGCCTGCACCCCGCCCACCAACCTCACTGTTGTCAGCGTGACGGGAACGGCAGCCGAGCTCTCCTGGACGGCATCCCGTTATGGCGCACAGGATTACACCGTCAGCTACGGGGCTGCCGGACAGACTATGACCAGCCGCACCGTGACCGAAAACTCCTGCATGCTTACGGGACTTACCCAAGGCACACAGTATAACGTCCGGCTCCACTCCAACTGCAGTGCTGCTGCCGCCGACACCCTCACCGCCCAGTTCACAACGCTGAGCTTTGTAGAGTGCGCGCAGCCTGACACGGCATCTGGCGCCATTACCGGAACCGTCCTGGAATCTACCGTCGATATTCCGGTCAACAACTTCTATGGCTACACCTACACGCAGGAAATCTATTCCGCCGACGAGATAGACTCCACCCATACGCCCACGACCATCACGGCTATTGCATTCGACTACGGCTCTTCTACGCCGACTACGGCCAAGAACGACGTGAAGATCTATCTGGCCCACCGCGCTACCGCCACGTTCGCCAGTTTCTTCGACTGGACCCCGCTGTCAGAGGCAACGCTGGTCTATGAGGGCCCGCTCAACTGCACGCAGGGTTGGAACACCTTTGACCTTGACACCTATTTTGCCTACAATGGAACGGACAATCTTGTCGTAATCATCGATGACAACTCCAACGGCTATGACGATATATCGTGTACTTTCAACGCTCATCCTAACGGTACGAACATACATAGGACAATGACCCTTGCCACTGATGGCACGGACATTGACGCCGAAAACCCGGGCGAGGGCAACTACATCAACAGCCGCAACGATATCAAATTCATCAGATGCCGTCAGGTGGCGCCGCAGTCGTGCCCTGTGCCGATGGCCTATGTGTCTGCCGCCGACGAGAGTTCTGTAACCGTTGCATGGATTTCTAACGGCAACGAAACCGCTTGGGGCCTCGAGTACCGTGCCGAGGGTGACACAGTTTGGACAAACGTCGGAACCGTCAACGGCACAGTTCGCATTCTCGACAACCTTGCCTCTGGCACAAGTTACGAGGTGCGCGTGCGTGCGCTCTGCTCCGCCACCGACAACAGCCAATGGGTTTATGCCACCGGACGCACCCTTTGCACATCTGCGGGGCTTCCGTTGACCGAGACTTTCGAGTCTTCCGCAATCGGCACCGTGCCGGGATGTTGGTCGCGCCTCTATAGCACGCAGACCGCCATGCCCTCTGTTAGCGTAATGCAATCCCACAACGGCAGCAATTCGCTTTATTTCAACTGTGGTACCAACCAATACGCCTATCTGGTATCTCCGCAACTGAGCGCAGATGTGGCTATGGACAGCCTGCGGGTCAAATTTGCTGCCTACAAGCCCAACTCTTACAATTACATAGAAGTCGGCATCATGACTGACCCCGCCGACCCCACCACTTTCACGCCGGCAGGGCAGTTCAGCCCGTCGTTGCTCAGCACCTGGGAAGAGGGCGCTGTCGTCACCCGCAATTATGCCGGAACGGGACGTTACGTGGCTTTCCGCATTCCGCAGTGGTTTGAGAACAGCCTCTACATTGATGACATAACCATCGACTACATCCCGTCGTGTATGGGGGTGGAGAACATTTCCGCACTCAGCACCTCGCCGACAGCTACAACCATAACCTGGACCCCCGGCGGTGACGAGACTTCCTGGAACTACATCATAGGACTCTCCGGCACAGTGGACACCGAAACTGACACGCCCGTGAATGTTACAAGCAATACCGTGACGCTCAATAACTTGAGTGCTTCCGTGCTCTATGACATCTATGTGCAGGCGGCATGCTCTGAAACGGAACGCAGCGAATGGAAACGATACAGTTTCAGAACCGACTGCGGCGTCATCACCGCGCTGCCTTATACCGAGGACTTTGACAGCTACGTTGGCCAGACAACTACGGGAACAAACGTGATGCCTTCCTGCTGGACGCGTATCAACACCAGCAGCAGCGACAACTACTATCCGTTCATCTACTCCAACAGCACCGCATACTCGCCGGCAAACTGCTTCTATTTCTTCACATTCAGCTTTATGCAGTATGCTGACGTGTATGCCATTATGCCTCAAATAGACACAATGTTGCTTCCGCTCAACACATTGCAACTCTCCTTTATGTCAAAGTCCAACAGTTCGTCGTTGCCGTTCACCGTTCAGGTGGGCGTGATGTCAGACCCCGCAGATGCGGCCACTTTCGTGCCCGTCGATACGCTTGTCTGCACCACCTCGCAAGACTATACGGGCTTTGACGTGACATTCGGCAACTATGCTGGCGGCGGAAACCATATCGCCTTCAAGGTGGCAAAGCCCGCTACGATGTTTACCCCGAACAGCGGCTTCATCGACAATGTGGTGTTGGACTTCATGCCGCAATGTTCGCCGGTTCGCAATCTTGCCGTTGACAACATCACGGGTGCTTCCGCCTATTTTGCTTGGGAAGCCGGCGCGCTGGGCACCATCAACAACTACAGACTGGAATATACAGAAGATGACGGCAGCGACAACTGGGTCGTGGCCGACAGCATCATAGCCGACAACTGGTATCTGCTTGGCGGGCTCAATCCGACAACGGACTACAAAGTGCGTGTCAGGGCCAACTGTGAAGATACGGAAAGCGCTTACGAGACGGTAACGTTCAGCACGACCTGTCTGGCGGGCGGCAATGTTGAAATCGGAAACGGTGTGGTCACGAGCAACAATCTGCCTGGCAACAGCAACAGCAGCTATTCCTATTCCCAGCAGATTTTCCTCGCCTCAGAGATGGGCGGTGCCAACCTCCTGAACTCCGTGTCGTTTGAGATGAACGCCTTGAACACCCCTCTGCGTGACATGCAGATCTACCTGATGCACACCTCCGAAAGTAATTCGCAGAACTGGCTCCCTGCCGCTTCGGCACAATTAGTCTATTCGGGCCAGAAGACATTGCAGCAAGGATGGAACACGTTCAACTTTGCAACTCCGTTCCAGTACAACGGCACCGACAATCTGGCCTTGGTAGTGTTGGACGTGACCGGCAGTTATGGTTCAACCAATATGTTCCAGGCGCACAACGGCCCTGCCGACTGCTCCCGATATGTCACCAATGACAACAACGCCTACGGCGTGTCAGAAACTCCCGCCAGCGGAACTACGGTGTCAGAACGCAACAACGTACGCTTTGGCGGCAACTGCGACAGCACCGTAACCTGTGTGGCGCCGACGCTTATGGTGACGGCCGTTTCCGAGACCGACGCCGACCTCGTCTGGGTGCGCGGCTATCAAGAATCACAATGGGAAATGGACTATACCGTGGCGGGCGACTCGGTTTGGACCTCCGTGCCCGACCCTGCGGGATATGCCGCCCACATCTCAGGCCTCTCTCCAAACACAGCCTACACCGTCAGAATGCGGGCCGTATGCGGCAACTTTGACGAGAGCCCCTATACTTACGTCTCGTTCAGAACGGCTTGCGGACTCGTTGAGGTGCCCTATTCTGAGGACTTCAACAGTTATTCCGGCGGCATCTCTGCCTATATCACGGCACCCGCAGCCTATCCCGAGGGTGCCATGCCCTCGTGTTGGACATTCCTGAACATGTCAAACGACGCGGCTTCTTATCCGCAGGCTTTCCTTACCAGTGGCCAGACCTTTGTGACATCGGGCAATTCGTTAGTGCTTTCTTCAAGCAGCCTTATGCCGATAGTTGCGGTGCTGCCATCCTTTGACAACGACATCAGCACGCTGCAACTCTCATTCAAGTACCGCAACGAGGCCAACTCAAACTCAGACGGCACGTTAGAGGTGGGTTATGTGACCAATCCTAACGATGCTTCTACCTTCACAACGCTTTATACCTGTCCTAAAGTCACCACGATGACGGAGGTGGAGCAGGTGTTCTCCAGTGTTCCGGCACTTGGCGTCGGCAACAGTTTCATCGCTTTAAGATATTCGGGCGGCAACTCCAGCGGCAAAGCCTTGAGCATTGACGACATCGTGGTTGAACTCATCCCGAGTTGTGCAAGACCGGCAGGACTTGCCGTCACCTCGATTGCGACCACGTCGGTTGAGTTGTCCTGGACAGAGACGGGCTCGGCCACGGCTTGGAACATAGAATACGGACCGCAAGGCTTTGCACAAGGCACCGGCACCGTGGTGGCAGCGGCCACCAATCCTTTCACCGTGACAGGACTTGCGGTGGCAGAACGCTACGACTTCTACGTGCAGGCTTCCTGCGGCGCCGGCGAGACCAGCAACTGGCGCGGCCCTGTGTCTGCCACGGCCGGAAGCCACAATATGCCGACGGCCGGAACCACAGTCGTGACCATGTGCGACGGCGTCATCTATGACGACGGCGGCATCGAGGCCGACTATTCTGGAGGCTGTAACGGAATCCTTGTCATCAATCCTGAAATTGACGGCAACATGGTCAAAGTTTCGGGCATCGGCACCTATGCCACCGAGGGCGACTGGGACTTCTTGAACATCTATGACGGCTCCAACGACAGCGGCGCGCTGCTTTTCACCACACACGGCACCTATTCCGGCACCATTCCGGAGTGCATCTCCACCACCGGACCTATCACACTCCGTTTCTACTCTGACGGCAGCAGCCAATATGCCGGCTTTGCTTTGCGTGTCTCTTGCGTCGATACCACCGAGCCCGGTCCCGGCCCCGAGCCGCAAGACACGTGCTATGCCCCGGCAAACCTTACCGTCAATGACATCACCGTCAACAGTGCTGTCCTTTCGTGGACGCAGCAAGGCGAGCCAGACGGCTGGAGACTCTATTTGAGAAAGGGAACGGAAGAATGGACCTCAACAAACATTGCCGCACCCGCACCGTACGCGCTCACTGACCTTGTGCCCGAGAGCAACTATGAGGCTTACATCGTGGCCGTTTGTGACGACAGCGTCAGTTTGCCCTCCAACACCGTAACTTTCACCACCTTGCCCGATGGCATTGAGGACTACATCTTGGGGCAAACCAAACTCTACCCGAACCCCACGAGCAGCAGCGTGACCATCGTCAACAGCAACTGCACAATCGAGAAAGTGGAGGTGTATGACGTTTATGGTCAGACCATTTGCAGGATGAATGTGAATGGCAGCAGCGTTGTGGTGCCTGCCGATGACCTCTCGGCCGGCCTCTACTTCGCAAGAATAATCACAGACAAGGGAACCGTTGTGAAACCGTTCACGAAACGATAGCCCTTGTGATTGACCGTCTTTTTTCAGGGGGGTGCGCCGAAAGGCGTGCCCCCCTTTTTGCGTTCTGTGGTTTGTGCTGAATAACGACGAAAGGAAAATTGAAAGTTCAGATTTTCAACTATGTTCAGGGCTGCCGAACGAACGAGCCAACTGATTGCGGCTGGGGCGTTGCGCAGGTGACCACATCTACCATCTTTGTTTGCAAGTCAGTCCGTGGCAAAGAAGTCCTCACTCAGTTCGGGCATCGGAGATGCCCAATCATTGGCGGCTCAACGAGCCGCCAATGACCATAACCGACGGTGAAGCCGTCGGAGCAAGCCGCGCCCCGAGTCAAACAGAGCCTCGAAGAGGCTCAACATCGTAGAAAGAAAGAGAGAAAGAACAACACGCGTAAAGCCTCTGCATTCTGCATTCCATATTCTGCATTCGTTCGGTAGCCGTGCAGTTATGTTAAAATAATCTGACATTGTTGTTTTTTTGTTATGTTTGCAACGTTTTAATGACCAATAGGATCAAATATTACGAAGCAGAAATCAAATAATCGCAAAACCAACGTATAATTCAAGTTAACAATCTACGACGATTAAAAATACAATCCATTCAATGTTTCATTATAAATCAAAATCATTATGAAAAGAATCTTATTAATTACAACGGCAATTGCTGTAACGGTGTTTTCGTGCGATGAAAACATTATAAACAATGAGTTGAACAAAAAAAACGGAATGACTTACAAAATGTCACTTGACGAATTTGCCAAATCCGTCGAAACAGACGAAGAGCAACAGTTCTTTAAAACACATGCTGTGATAGATTACTCGGAAATTTGTGCTCAAGCCATGCAAAGCGTATCGAATGAAAATGATTTTGTCAAAAAGCGTTTTAAAATTAAATTCAAATGGTTCGTTGGGTGTGAACGAGCTTTCGGCATCTGTTTGATTATACCAATAGGCGTGACAGGATCCAATGCGTCAATGTTCATGTATGGAGGGAAATGCATCATTATTCCGGATTCTGAAGAAGACAATGGTTTGACAAATGACGGATTTCTCCCCGTGTATTGCGATATTCCTGTGAATGACAGTTTGAAGATAAAGGAGGGCATCTATGCCTCATATTATGATGAAAACACTAAAAAAAGAGCGGTAGCCGTAGATGTTGTAAGATGAATAAAGTGAAGTTTGCATTTGGTTTAGAAATAATTATGACATTCATCACGTTGTCCGGGTGCGGTATGTTGTATGGATACAGGAGTGTCAAAACCTTTGACGAAGCCGTTTACAACGATTTCATTTCCGATATAAATGACACAACTTTGACAATAATACCAGTTGTGAGTGATTTTTCAACATTCAAAAAATACAGAACCATTTGTGAAGACAGTTTGTGGCAACACTCTTATTCGGGACAACCTGTCCAAATGTTGTATTTTATGAACGATTCATTGATTTCATATCATATCAACTGTATGGCAAAGGGTATGTTTTCAAACCTTAATTGGAACACAGAGGAGAGGTTTGAGCGTTTCCCTCCTGCCTCTGCCATAAAACTCCATGATTTTTCGTTGAATGGTGTTTTAGACTTGTACGACATCCATCAAAAAGACAAATGTGTGGTCATTGTTTTCTGGACAACGATGTTTTGTAAAATCTCTAAGTCTGCTGTTGAGTCGGTGAAATTAAACATTTGTGAATACGGAAAGAATCAGGATGTCATAGTGTACTTGATAAACACCGACAAATATTACCTTGAAGCAATGTAGTTAGGTTTTGTAATACAAGCCGCGCCCCGAGTCAAACAGAGCCTCGAAGAGGCTCAACATCGCAGAAAGAAAGAGAGAAAGAACAACACGCGTAACGCCTCTGCATTCTGCATTCTACATTCTGCATTCGTTCGGTAGCCGTGCCCACTTTTTGTTGCGTTCTATGGTTTCCCGTTCTAAAAAACGCTATCTTTGCGGCCGCTACAGAGAAATCATTTATGCTGAAAAGAACAATCATCCTGTTCGGCGCATGCTTGCTCGCAACTCTCTCCACCTTTGCCCAAGCAAAGGTGCTCACCATTCTGCACACCAACGACACCCACAGCCAGATTGAGCCCTATACTTACAAGACGGACACCAATGTCGGCGGCTTCCTTCGCCGCGAGGCTTTCATCAGAGAGAAACGTGCCGCCAGTCCCGACCTGTTGCTGCTCGACGCCGGCGATTTCTCGCAAGGCACGCCCTATTTCAACTTCTTCAAGGGCTATATGGAGATACGGCTGATGAACGCGATGCACTATGACGCCGTCGCCCTCGGCAACCATGAGTTCGACAACGGCTCGGCAGCTTTGGCAAAAAGACTCCGGAAGGCGGACTTCCCGGCCTTGTGCGCCAATTATCTTTTCCATAACAAAAAACTGGTCAAGACGGTCAAGCCGTTTGCCATATTCCACCGCGGCGGACTGACGGTCGGCGTGTTCGGGCTCACCGCCGACTTGCAGGAACTGGTGTCGCCTGAAACGGCTGCCGAACTCACATACTTGGACCCGATAGCGGCTGCAAAACAGATGGTTGATACGCTCAATCGGCAACATTGCGACCTCATAGTTTGCCTTTCGCACCTCGGAATAGGGGAGGGGACGGTCAACGACTTCACCGTTGCCGAAAGTGTGCCGGGCATTGACCTCATCATCGGAGGGCATACGCACAAGTTTCTGGCAGAGCCTGTTGTGGTGAACGGCACCCTCATCTACCAACTTGCCAACAAAGGCAAGTGTGTCGGTGAAATTAGCATTGAATATTGAAAATTAAAATAGAATGAAAATGAAAAAGAAAGTTTTGGTTACCGGAGGATGCGGATACATCGGTTCGCACACGATTATTGAATTAGTGGAAAGCGGCAATTATGAGGTGCTTTCGGTGGACAGCTGCGAGCGCAGCACGCCGGAGACGATGCAGCGGATTGAGAACATAACAGGCGTGAAGGTCCAGAACTTTCAGGTTGACATCTGCGACAAGGAGGCCTTCTTCCAGGTTTTGGAACAGCATCCTGACATTGTAGGCATCATCCACTTTGCCGCCTACAAAGCCGTGGGCGAGTCGGTGGAGCAGCCGCTGATGTATTACCGCAACAATCTCGGCGCGCTGGCCAATGTGCTGGAGGCGTGCCAACGTTACCATATCGACAATCTGCTCTTTTCATCGTCATGCTCCGTCTATGGCAATGTGCAGAAACTGCCCGTGAGCGAAGATACCCCTGTCGGGGAGGCCGAGTGCCCCTACGCCCACACCAAACAGATCGGGGAGGCGATGATCCGCAATATGACGGTGCCCAACCCGAACATGAAAGCGCTGATCCTGCGCTATTTCAACCCCGTGGGCGCACATCCTACAGGGCTCAACGGCGAGCTGTCGCCCGACAAGCCCAACAACCTGGTGCCGATTATCATGCGGGTGGCCGTGGGCATTCAGCCGCAGATGACGGTCTTCGGCACCGACTACGACACGCGCGACGGCTCGTGCATACGCGACTATCTGCATGTCTCAGACATCGCCGCCGCCCACGTCAAGGCGATGGACTATCTGACCGACAACCGCAACAGCGCCCCCTGCGAGGTGTTCAACCTCGGCAGCGGCAACGGCGTCACGGTGCTGGAAATGCTCAAGGCCGCCGAACAGGTGGTGGGACGGAAACTGAACTATACACTTGGCGACCGCCGCCCGGGCGACGTGCCGGCCATCTATGGCGATAGCCACCGGGCCAACGAACTGCTGGGCTGGCACTGCCGCTATACCATTTCCGATATGATGGAGTCTGCCTGGAAATGGGAAAACTACTTAATGAAACTCAGGAATAACAAGAAAGAATGAATGAAAATCTAAAACTCGTCTCCGACCTCGCGCTGATACTGATTTCTGCCGGCGTATTCACTATCATATTCAAACTCCTCAAACAGCCGCTGGTGCTGGGCTACATCGTGGCGGGCTTCCTCGTGGGCCCACACCTCAACATCTTCCCGACGGTCGCCGACACCGCCAATATTGAAGTGTGGTCCGAAATAGGTATCATCTTCCTGCTGTTCGGCTTAGGGCTTGAGTTTAACTTCCAGAAACTCTTCTCTGTGGGCAGCAAGGCTTTTGTGACCGCATTGCTGGAGATTGTGGCGATGATGGCCGTAGGACTGCTGCTGGGCAACGTCATGGGGTGGGGCACCTCCGAGAGCATCTTTTTGGGCGGCATGCTGGCTATGTCATCTACAACGATTATCATCAAGGCCTTTGAGGACATGAACGTGAAAAACGAGCCGTTTGTCGATCTTACGCTGGTTGTGCTGATTATTCAAGATATTGTGGCAGTGATACTTATGGTGCTGCTTTCCACCGCCGCCGCCAGCCAGCAGTTTGCCGGCAAGGAGATGGTCATGAGCATCGTGAAACTGCTCTTTTTCTTGGTGCTCTGGTTCGTGGTTGGCATTTACGTCATCCCAACGTTCTTCAAGAAATCGAGAAAGTACATCAACGACGAAACCTTGCTCATCATCTCCATTGGCTTGTGTTTCGGTATGGTGATTATAGCCAATAAGGTGGGCTTCTCGTCGGCTTTGGGCGCTTTTGTCATCGGCTCCATCTTGTCAGAGACGGTGGAAAGCGAGCGCATTATTGAACTGACGAGCGGCATCAAGAACCTGTTCGGGGCCATTTTTTTCGTGTCGGTAGGCATGATGATAGACCCGCAGGTGCTGGTGCATTATTGGAAACTGGTGCTCTCGCTGGTGGTCATCACGCTGGTGGTGAAAGCCATCGTGTCGTCGGTGGCGGCACTGGTGGCCGGGGCTTCGCTCGAAGACTCGCTCAAGACCGGCTTCACGCTCGCCCAGGTGGGAGAGTTTGCTTTCATCATTGCGTCCGTCGGCGTTTCGCTGGGCGTGATGCCTAAACATGTCTATCCCGTCATTATTGCCGTCTCGGTAGTCACTACTTTCACGACCCCCTATTGGATCAAGGCCGCCACGCCTTGCTATGCGTTCCTCAACCGGAAGTTGTCCCCGAAAGTGAAAGCCAAACTCGACGACTACAGCCTTATGGGCAAAAAAAGCGGCAATAAGAACTGGAAAAGCATAATTGTGGCCACTTTGCCGCGTGTGATTATCTTCTTCGTGCTCTCTACGGCCATTATGCTGTTTCTTTTCGACTATGTGTGGCCATTCGTGAAACAGACGGGGATGGGCAATTTCCTGCCCTCGTGGATCTATAACACGCTCTGCACCGCCGTCTCTATCATAGTCATTGTGCCTTTTCTCTACGGCATTGTGCGTAATACCCCGAAAACGGTAAGGATGTATTCTGAAATGGTCAACCAGAACCGGGCAAACACGATTGTGGTGGTGGTGTGGACCTTGTTGCGCCTTATCATGGCATCGTCTTTTGTGTTCCTCATACTGGTGCGCTTTTTCAAGTACACCAAGTGGGTGATCGCCCTGGTGACACTGGCAATCGTCGTCTTTGTGCTCTTCTCGGGCCACACCCTCAACCGCCTCTCCTCTTTGGAAAGCAAGTTTATGGAGAACCTCAACGACAAAGAGAACAGCGAGCAGGCATGACCACTCGGACTTCAACGAAGCACATTATTTTATGCAAAGGATTAGAATAAAATGAGTTGCCTCGACTCTATCAAAAATATAAGTCGCTGTCTTTCGATGACATCATCAGGACGGCAAATTTGATGCAGTTGATTTGTTTCAGGCACTTAGTCTCGCAAAACGAGAAAAAATGAAGGAACAGAACAGAACATAAGACGTTTCTTCGTACCTTTGCGCCGTCATTAATCCAATTATTTAACAAAAACCATTCATTATGAAAAGAATCACCTTTACGATTGTCGCAATGGCGCTGGTGTGCGTCGCATTTGCCCAAGGACCGTACACGCACCACTTGTCAAGGGCCTACTCGCACGACCTTTACGAGACCAAAGACTTCTACTATGATGAGGCGGGCAGACTCATCTCGACACTTTCGCAAGACAACACGGGCGGAGGGCTCACGGTGCGCGACAGCCTGCACTACGATGCCGCCGGCAATGTGTCGCGCCTCTCGGCCTACCAGTTGATGTCTGACAACACCTGGCTTTACGCCAACTACTGCGACTATACCTACAATGAACTCGGCCAGCGTCTTACCCGCCAGAATTACAACAACTTCAGCGGCACGTTCACGCTCGGCGGCACCTATTACTATTATTACGACGCCAGTGGCAACCAGAACCATTGGGAACTCGACTTCGGCGCGTTCGGCATCTACCAGAAATGCGACCGCGAATTTGACGCAAACAACAACGTCACGCTCGAAATTGGCTATGAAAGCGATTTCAACGGCGGTTACAACGTGTCGTGGCGCATTGAATATACCTACAACGCCGCCGGCTACCTGGTGGAGAAGGTGAACTGGTACCGCAACGCCGACACGGAAGAACTGGAGGAGGCCGACAATACGATTTATTACCGGGATGCCTCCAATAATGTGACCGCCCAGATTTCACGGCTTGGCAACATCGTGACTTCCAAGCATCTGTATCAATACGATGAGTCGTTGCTGCAGTCGCTGGTGTACCCGCACGCCAACCCCGAGGAGGCGTGGCCGGTGTTTAACACGACCTATAATGCCGTTGCCGTTGACACGTTCTGGACCCTCGACGACGCCAACGTGCTTCAGCATGTCTGCAATTACCTGTTTGAGTATTCCGTTGGCACGGGCATTGCTGAAACCCAAGCCGAACCGCTACTTTCTGTCTATCCCGTGCCCGCCAGCAATGCCGTCACGGTGGTGACGCCCGGCGCAAGCACTCTCGAGCTGTTTGACTTGACGGGCCGCAAGGTCTATGCGGCCGCAACCGACGGCAGGCACTCCATCGATGTGTCCGCACTCCCCAAAGGGGTATATCTGCTCAAGGCCGGCAGGGGCAGTGCCTCGGCGGTCAGCAAGGTTATTGTGGAATGAACCAATAAAAAAAGCAGGGCTTAGCCCTGCTTTTTTTATTTGAACGCCGACTCGTCGAGCCCTTTCCCCGACAGTGACAGCTGCTTGAAGTATTCGGGCACGGGCTTCCCCAACAGGGCATCGAGATACAGTCTTGCCAGGTATTGCCCGAGCATGAAGCCGTGCCCGCGCAGTCCGGCAAGCAGTCCCAACCCGGGGTCTGCAATATAGCGGGGTTCGGTATAATAGCCTGCCCAAACGGCCTGGATGCCAACATCTTTGAGTGCTGGAATCCAGTTGCAGAACACTTCGGCCACAATGTTGAGAAAGTCTTGCGAGTTGGTTTGCAGGTTTTTGCCGGCCTCTTGCGGGTCATGGGCGGGTGAGGCGCAGCCGATAATTTGCCCCGTCGCTTTCATCTGCTGTCCATACACGGCAGAAAAGCCGCGCAGGTGCCGGCGGTCGATGAGCATGTCGAGGCTGTCTCCGTCTTTGCCAATCAGCGGCATGCGCCGGGTGATGAAGGCCTGGTGTTTGACGGGGTAAAGTCCCGTGTCGATGCCCAGCCTCGAGGCAAACTTGCCCGCATTCGCCCCCAGGGCATTCACGAAAAGCTCAGCCTCATATTCAATGTATTCGCCGTCGGGGGCGGACACTAAGATGCGGTACTCGTTGCCGCATTTCTCCACGTCAAGCACTTCTGCGTTCTCGAGCAGGATGCCGCCGTGTGCTGTCGCCATGTTGCGGAGCAGGCCCAGGACCTTTCCCGGCGTGGCCTGCCAGCAGTTTTGCGAGATGGAGGCATGCGTATAGAGATTGAGGTTGGGGTTGAGGTGCTCGGAGATCTCTTTCCGGAAGTCTTTCTTTTCAATCATCCGGGCATCTGACCATTGTGAAGACCTTTCCAGATTGAGAAAGGTGGCCTCGTCGTGGGCGAAGGTCACATAGCGCGTGGGCTTGAAGTCGATGTTGGCCAGCGACTGCAGCTCTTTGAAGATCTCGAGGTTGTGTTTGGCAATGTCGGCGATGGCGGGGTGGCTGAAGGCGGGTCTTCCGCCGGCGATGCAGCGCCAAGTGCTGCCCCGCTCGTTGTTGGCCAGCACGGGGTTGAAGCCGGCTTCGGCCATATAGCGGAAGAGGGCGGAGCCTGCCATGCCGCCGCCGGCGATGAAAGCCGTGACTTTCTCGCGCCGTAGGGCACGCTTGGTGGCAAGCACGACTTTGTCGGGGACTTCGCCCGGGAGCATGTCGTTCAATGTGAGCGGATTCGACATCGGGGCGCGTTGTGCCGTAGTGTCAACCACCGTCACGCCGCGGGCGCGCAAAAACTGTTTGGCTCTCGGAATGCAGCGTTTGCCGCGGCAGGGTCCCATGCCGATACGGGCGGTGTGCTTCAACTCGTCAATGGAGATGCAGGTGCGCCCGCCCACGGCCTCCAGCAACGCTTTGCCATCCACGTCTTCACAATGGCACAGGAAAGTGACATCCTCCGTGTCCGCATCCATCGGCTCGGTTTGCAAGGGCTCTGGGTAGTCTTCTTTAACGATGAACCCTTTGGCGGCCAGGGTCTCCTTGTGGTGCAGATTAAGGGCTTTGATGCGACAAACGTTCGTTTTGCCGGGCTTGAGCATCAATTTCTCGATGATGCCCTCGCCCAAGACGGCGCCGTTGTTATCTACGAGGAACACCTCGTCGTTTTCGTTGACGGCATATTCCACGGGCAGGAAGAGGCGGTCTTTGCGGAGGTCGTAACCGAAGATGGCAAGGCCGGGGCAGCGGGAGATGCACTCCATGCAGCCGACGCATCTTGTGAAGTCTATTTCGGGGACGGCGGTGGCGTCCGATTTTGTGATGGCCTGTTGCGGGCAGGCAAAGGAGCAGGGGTTGCAGGCAAAGCCGTAGAGGCATTCGATGCTGACGAACCCACGGGCCTCCATTCTTTCGTCATCCGGCAGGTGTGGCCGGTCGAGGCGTCGCACGGGACGCTGTTGCGATTCGATGTAGGCTTTGGAAAGGGAGAGATATTCCTCGTAGGGAATGCTTTGCCCCATAGCCTGCAGCACGTCAAAGGCGGCTTGCCGTCCGCGGAGCACCGCCGAGGTGCCCTCGCCGATCCGTAAGGCGTCGCCCGCCCCGAAGCAGCGGTTTCCGAAAGTGGCCCGTCCTTTTTCAAGCAGCTGGCCGTCGGGCATCAGTCCTGTGCAGATGTTGATGGCGTCGATGCCGTCAATGAGTCGCTCCGTGCCGGGAACAGGCTTGAAACGGTCGCATTGGGCAACCACAGCCCCGGTGATGGCGGTGCCGTCGGCGTTAGGGACGGCTTTGAGCAGCATGTGGGAGGTGAGAATGGGAATGCCGAGCCGGCGCACACGGTTGGCCTGCACGGGGAAGCCGCCCTCCGACGGCATGGCTTCGAGGATGGCTTTCACGTTGGCGCCGGCCTGCTTGAGCTGGTAGGAGGTGAGATAGCCGATGTTGCCCGCCCCGACGGTGAGCACGTTCTTTCCTAGCAGCGTGAACTCACGGTTCATCATCTTCTGGATGACCGCGGCGGTATAGACGCCGGGCAGGTCGTCGTTCTCGAATGCGGGCATGAACGGCACCGCGCCGGCAGCCACAATCAGGAAACGGGCGTCCACAAAAAAGACCTCGCCGTTTTCGGTGTTCTTGACGGCGAGGCGGTTCCCGTCTAGGATGTCCCAGACGGTGGAATTGAGCAAAATGCCGCTCTCGTCGCCGCCGGTCAAGGCGCGGCAGATCTCAAAGCCGCGCATGCCGCCGAAGCGTTGCTCTTTTTCAAAGAAGAAGAAGCGGTGGGTCTGCATCAGGAACTGTCCGCCGACCTCGCTGTTGCTGTCGATGACCAGGTTGTCGATGCCGTGGCGGTTGAGCTCTTCGCGCGCCGACAGTCCTGCCGGCCCTGCCCCTATGATGGCCACGTCGGTGCGATAGACCTTGTGCGTTGCCGTGGGGTGCGGCCCGGAATCGGGAACATAGCCCGGTGGGATCTCCTTTACCTCCCTCACGCCATCAACTTTAGTGATGCAGATTCTCTTGACGGTGCCGTCTATGAGCATCTCGCAGGCGCCGCATTTGCCGATGCCGCACGCCACGCTGCGGCATCGGCCGGTGAGGCTGTGACTGTGAACGGGAAAGCCCGCCCGGTGCAGTGCCGCCGCAATGGTAAGGCCCGCCTCGGCCTCGATGGTTGTTCCGTTGAATGTGAAAAGGTGCTTTTTAGCCTCGTGCACCTCGAGGATGGGATGCTGCTCGATTTTGTACATGTCGGTTCAGTTTTAAGGTGTAATAATAAGTCAGGCCAGCCTTGTTGTACACGACAAGGCTTAAAAAAGTGCAGCAAAGATAAAACAAAAATCTTCTGAACGATGTGTTAAACCGAAAAAAACACGGCTGCCGCACGAAAGTGAATGCAGAATGTAGAGGCGTTATGCATCACACATTCCTGATGCTTAATAAAGTCGTAGTTCTTAAGTCTAAACCCGCCAGGGCTTGTGGGCTATTTGCCGGTCAGGATGGCGTATTTGCGCTGCTGCATGCGGTAGGCGACGCGGGCTTCGGTGCGCTTGTCGATGGCCTGGCGCAAAAGGGTCTGCGCTTCCAGCAGGTCGTGTATCGCCACGATGCCCGCCTCATAGTTGACCTGCACGGAGGCCAGGTTCTGGCGGGCATATTCTACCGTTTCCATCGAGAGTTCCAGCTGTTTGCGCGCCTCCGTAAGGCCGTTCCAGGCTTGCTGCGTTTCTAACGACATTTTCTCGGTGAGGTCGCGGCGCGTGTTTTCGGCTTTCTGGATGTCAAGGCTGTGCTGCCGCATTTTGCTGCCCGTTGACCACCAGTCGGTGATGGGCACTTTGAGCCAAAGGAAACCTACGGCGTTGAATTTGAAGTTGTCGAATATCAAGTTGCCGGCGGAGGCGTTTACGCCGACCATCAGCTGTGGCAGCGCTTCGGCGAGGGCCATCTTGCGCCTGAGTTGTTCGGCCCGGACGCTGATGTCGAGCAGCCGGCTCTCGTCGCGAGCCTGCACGGCCTCGTCGGTGCTGCGGTAGAGCGTTTCGGGCAGCGGCATGTCGGCGGGCAGCGTGTCTGCCAGCGTCAGCGTGTCGGAGTAGGGGATGCCCGCCGTCTGGCACAAGGCCTGCATGGCCAACACGATGCCGTTGTCGAGGCGCAGCCGGTCAGAGAGCAACTCGTTGCGCTTGAGGGTCACTTTCAGCAGGTCGTTGGGGGTGGCGAGCCCCGACTGCACCGCCATGTCCACGTCGCGGTAGAGCGTGTCGAGCAGTTCGAGTGCCTGCCTCACGGTCTCTTTCTTCTCTGTGAGGGAGAATGCGAGCCAATAGGTCTGCTCCGTCTGCAGCAGCAGTTGCTGGCACGACAGGGCATGCTGCAGTTCCGCCGCCTTTACACCTTGGGCGGCGAGGCGGTTGCCGCTGACAATCTTGCCTCCCATGAAGACAGGCTGCACGGCGGTGACTCCGACGGACACCCCGCGCTCCGCCAGCGTCACAGCTTCCGGAAGCCCTAAGGCATGGCCCGTCTCGGCATAGAAGTTGTGCAGCCACTCGCGGGCGTAGGCGTTGTCGATGTCGTCAATGGTGTATTCTATCAAGGGGTTGTGGGCATAGTAGCCGATGACGGAACCGCTGACTTTTGGGAAATAGTTGCTCAGGGCGTCGCTTTTCACGGACTCGGCACGCGCTATGTCGAGCCGGGTGTTCTGTACGGACGCGTTGTTGCGCAAGGCACGCTCGAGGCAGGTGTCGAGCGACAAGGGCTGCCCCACGGCACAGAGTGTCGCACAGGACATCATGAGTAGCAGTAAGTGTATGTTATAGTGTTTCATTGTTTTACGATAGATTGCCGTTTTTTGCGTTTTTTGTCGCTGCCTTTCAGTATTTGCCAATAGGCCACGGGGAGCAGCGTTACCACGAAGGGGAACGAGAATATGGTGCCGAAGCAGATGACCACGCCCATGGGCATCCAGAGTGAGGTGTGGGCGATGATCATGGGCACGACACCTAAGGCTGCGGCGGCGGCCGTGAGGAAGATGGGGCGCATACGCCGTTGCCCCGCCTCAAAGCCGGCCTCCTTGGCGGTGAGGTGTTGCTCGAGCCGCAGGGTTTCCGCGTATTCGTACATGATGATGCCGTTGCGCACGATGATGCCGATGAGGCTCACTAGCCCTAAGGTGGCCGTTATGCTGAAGTCGAGCCCGAAGATGGAGAGTCCCAAGCAAGCCCCGAAGATGGCGATCGCGCTGGCGGATATGGTGAGCAGCACCAGCCGTATGTTGGTGAAGTGGTAGAGGAGGAACACGAAGAGCACCAGCAGCGCCGCCAATACGCTCAGGATGATTTCGGGCATGATGGTTTTGTTGGCGCTCGACATGCCGCCGTACGAGACCTCGATGCCCTCGGGGAGGGTGGGCTTCATCTCTTTGTCGATGTATTTCTCTATCTTCTTCATCGTCTCGGGATGGCTGCACCCGAAACGCAAGTCGGCGCCTACCGTGACGGTGCGTATGCTGTTGCGGTGGCAGATGACGGCGTCTTGCCAGTCGGGGCCCACGTCGGCGATCTGCCGCAAAGGTACCCACACGCCCGGTATGGAGGTCGGTATTTGCAGGTTCTTGAGACGTTCGTATTGCGAACTGTCTTTCTCTTCGAGAGAATAGACGGTGACGGGGATTTTGTAGTCGTCTTCCCAAATGGCGGTCATCTGCTGTCCGCCTAACACGGAGGAGAGGTAGATGGAGAGCGAGCCTTGCGTGACGCCCAAACGGGTGGCCTCGTCGTTCTTGAGTTCTACTTTGATGTTGTGGCTGGTCTCATCAGCGTCAGAATGCACCCAAGTTACCGTCGGCAGGGTGTTCATGTAGGCTTTCAGGGTGTCGGCGCACGCCTTGAGGGCGTTGAGGTCGTCGCCCGAGAAACGCACCTCGATGGGGTTGTTCACGGCCTGATAGTCGATTTGCTTGAAGCGGAGATAGGCTCCCGGAAAATAGTTCTCATATTTGGGCCCGTACTCTTTGAGCAGTTTGAGGGTGGCTTTTTCACTGACGGTGTTGACGATGAACTGCGCATAGTTGTCGTGCGCCATCTGCGGGGCGTAGGTGGCATGGAACCGCGGCGAGGAGGTGCCGATGAAGGAGGTTATGGAAACCACCTTGTCGTCTTGGCGCAGGATGTGCTCCAGGCTGTCGGCTATGGCTTTGGTTTGGCTGAGGTTGCTGCCCTCGGCAAGATGGATCTCGACGACAAAGCAGTTGCGGTCGGCTTTCGGGAACATCACGATGTTGAGCCGCGCCAGCAGCAGCACGCCTACGGCTACGGCCCCGACGGTGATGCCGATGACCCGGCCGGGATGACGGAAACATTTTACTAAGGTTTTGTTGTAGAAGTTCTGCAGCCAGGCAAAGAAACGGTTCTGCATGCGCTCAACCCGGTTGAGGTCTTCGGGCCTGTCGTTTTTGATGAAACGGGCCGAAAGGTAGGGGATGACGTAGATGGCATAGAAGATGGAACACACGAGGGCGAAGGCGATGGTCCACGGGAAGAGCTGCACAAAGTCGCCGACGGGTCCGGTGATGATGCGCGTCAAGGGGAAGAACATGCCCGAGATGGCGAGCGTGGCCAGCGACATGGGCACAAAGAGCTGCCGGGTGCTGTTCACGGCCGAGTACCAGCGGGAGTGTCCGCTGTGCAATAGGTCAACATAGCCGTCGATGACTATGATGGAGTCATCGACGATGAGCCCCAGCACAACGATGAGCGCCGCCAACGTGACGGTGTTCAGCTCGATGCCGAACAGGTACATCAGCCCTAAGGTGACCGCCGTACACACGGGCAGGCTTGTGCCCGACACGACCGCCGTGCGCAGCGGAAATAAGGTCAGCATCACGGCAATGACGACAATGATGGAGATGATGAGGTCGCGCAGGAACGACATGACGGAGTCTTGAACAACCTCAGGCTGGTTGGTGATTTTGTGGATGTGGATGTCCGGCGGAATCTGGGTGCCCGTTTTCTCAATCATTTGGTTCACCTCTTGGCCGAAGGCGACGATGTTGTTGCCCGGGGTCATCTCCATGGACACCAGCACGGTGGGTGCGCCGTTGTATTGGATGAAATTCTTGGGCGCGGCATACCGCCGCTCAATGCGGGCAATGTCGCGCAGATGCACTACCTGCCCCGACGGGTCGGCATAGATAATCTGCTCGCCGAGCTCGTACTCCGACTGGTAGGGGATGCTGAGGTGGACCATCGACTTCTCCTCGCCGTCGTCAAGGCTGCCGCTTACGGTGCGGAAGCCTTGCGTGGAGAGTTCAATCAGCAGGGCACGCTGGCTGATGCCGTAGGCGGCAAGTTTGTCCTGGTCTATGATCAGGGCGATCTCTTCGTTCTGCTTGCCCGAGATCTTGAGGTTGCCCATCGAGGGGATGGTCCGCAGGTTGTCGCACAGCTTCTCGGCATATTTCTCCAACTCGCGCGGGGTGCGGTCTCGGGCCTCTATCGCGAGCAGCATGGAAGAGGTGTTGCCGAAGTCATCCACGACAACGGTTTCCAGCACGCCCGCCGGCAGCGAGGTCTTCTTGAACAGCTGCAGCCCGTGCCGTATCTTCGACCACGCCACGTCTTTGTCCTTGACAGAAAGCCGGAGTTCTACATATACATATACGATGCCGTTTTCGGTTACGGAGTAGGTCTTCTCCTTGTCCACTTCGGGATAGGTGAAGAGGAAGTTCTCCAAAGGCTTGGTGACTTGTTCTTCAATCTCTTGTGCGGAGGCGCCGGGATAGACGGCGGCAACGATGCCTTGCCGTATGGTGAACTGCGGAAATTCGTCTTTGTTGAGTTTCGGCAGCGAGGCGAACCCGAAAATCACAAGCACCCCCACAATCAGGAAGATGATGCTGTGGTGGCGCATCGCGCTCTGTATGTGATTTGACTTTTTCTTGTTTAACGACATGGCTGTGACTAGGTGCTATCGGGATGGGGAGACAGATACGGGTGCGTTGGTGTAGAGTTTCTGGTACCCGGCCGTGATGACGCTGTCGCCGTGGGTGAGGCCGCCGGCAACGGAAACTCCGCCTGCGGTGAAGCCTGCCGTCTGGATGTAGCGAAGCTCGGCATGCCCGTTGCGGACAACCCAGACGCTGGTTCCGTCGGGACGTGTCTGTACCGCCCTCGCCGGCACTACAATGCCCTCGCTGTGGCTGCCCGCGAGCGACACTTTGCAGACCATGCCGGGCATCAGGCTTCCGTCGGCATTGGCAAGCTTGATCTTGACTTGGTAACTGTGTGACACACGGTTGGATACAATGCCCTTGTCGGTGACGGTGCAGGAAATGGTCTTGTCTTGCAGTGCCGGTACGGTAAGCATAGCGGGGCTGCCGACGGCTATGGTGGCGATGTCGCTTTCCGGCACCGAGAAGACTACCGAAACGCTTTTCAGATCCAGGATGGTCAGGGCAGGCTCGCCGGGCAACATCCGCGCCCCGGCATTCAGGTTGCACTTGTTGACAATGCCCGACACGGGGGCGTACATGCTGCACTCTTCAACCTGCCTTTTCGCTAACTGCTCCATGGAGCGCGCCTTCTCAAGGTCGGTGAGCATCTCTACCCATTTCACTTCAGGCAGGCTGCCTTGCTCGTAAACCTTCTTGAGCCGCCGGTAGCCGTCTTCTGCCTGCTTCAGGGTGGCGGCGGCACTCTTGTAGGCATTCTGCGCATTGCTGTTGTCAACGGTGGCCAGAAGTTGCCCGGCCGTGACGTGGTCGCCGTCTTTGACGTGTACCGAGGTTATCTTGCCGCCCGCCGGAAAACTGAGCGACACCGACTGGTCTTCTTGCACATCGCCCACGTAGGTGCGGGTCGTGCCGCCGACAACAGAGTCGATGACGGCAACAGAAACCTTTATGGGCTCTTTTTCCGGCAACTCTACCTTCTGCCGGCATGCGGAACCGCCTAAAACAAGAAAGACGGCGGTTATGAAAAGGGCTGGTCTGGAAGTCATGTTAGTTCTTTTCGGCTATGAATGTCATATTGGGAGCATGCAAGGTGGCGGTGCTGTCGCTGGTGCGGCGGCCATTCCACGTCTGCCGCATCAACAGCATGTCGTCGTTGACAATGCCGCTGCCCTCGACATTAACTTGATAGACAGATGAAATGGTGTTTGACGAACTGGAACTGCTGGAGGAAAGCAGATGTATGGCCATGGAGAGCTGGGCAGGGTCAAAAATGACCGAATCGCCCGACAGGGTGGCATACAAGGTGTGGATGCCGCCACTGCTTTCGTTGAGCGTCACGATGAGCCTCGAGTCTTTCTGCTGCTTGTCGATGTGTACGTCCATCTGACCGCGCTGCGTCACAATCTGATAGGTGGTGTCATATCGCGTGCTGTCGAGCAGATGAGGGGTGATGAGCTGCACCTCTCCCGAAATCTTGTAACTGTAGTCTCCGGCAATTGACTTGATGCTTTTGGTGCAGGAAGTGAGCAGGCAGACAGAACAAAGGATGAACAATAACTGTTTGACTTTCATTGCTTTTTTACTTATTTGGATGAAAAAATGTTGATGCTGTGGAGTTTGACGCTTTCGATGAGCAGGTTGATCAGGAAGGTGTAGGAATCCTTGTACTGCTCGTATTTGTTCTGGATAAAGAAAGTGAAGTTGAGCCCCTTGAGCGACATCTGAATCATGTCCGCAAAGGCGGTGGCTTCAACCGGAGGCTCTTGGACATTGGCCGGTTTGGGCCGGAAATCCCAAACACGGATGAAAAGGCTACGCTCCCAATTGTCGAACGCCGAAAGGGCTTCCGTGACCGCTTCTGACCGCTCACGGCTCCGCTCTGAAACGTCACCTTTCAGTACTTGCTGCCAGAGAATCGCCCCGGAGAGCAACTGCGCCCGCTTCAAGAGGTAGGCGTTGAATCTTTCGAGGATGTCTTGCGAGTCGTCTTCAAATAGGGACGACAAAACATCGTGTATGCCTGTCAATTCGTCTTTCAAGGCCGCCCCGAAAACCTCTTCCTTGTTCTTGAAATGATTGTATAGCGACCGCTTGGCCTTGTGCGCCTGCCGCGCGATGTCCTCCATCGTGGTCTTCTCAAAACCGTGCCTCCGGAACAGGATGACGGCGGCATCTATGATCTCTTGTCTGAACTCGTTCGTTTGTATTTGTTGCACTTTTGCACTATTTTCGTTTTGCGGTGCAAAAATACAATTTTAGACGACAGTCGTTTTTTTTCAGAGTGTTTTTTTGATGTTTTTAACTTTTTCGCACATCTCGTTGATATTCAGTAGATAAGAAGACTCTGACAGGGAGAACAAAGCGAGAAATTCGACGTTTTTGTGCAGTTCGAAGAGGGTGGACACTTCAAGACCGTGGAGGAAGAGGTGTTGGTTGAGGGCTTCGTTCACCACTTTTTGGATGGCGATTTTATAGCCTTTAGGGTCGGTGACGATGCCGCTGCGGTTGAGGAACGAGGGACCGGCTTCAAACTGCGGCTTGATGAGCAATACCATTTTGCCGTCGGGGTTCAGAAACGGGAGGCAGTGGGGCAGTATGAGGGTGAGGGAGATGAACGACACGTCAGACACGATGAAGTCAAACTGCCCGATGCCGGTCTCGCCGGGGGAGAGTTGCCGGAAGTCTTTGTTTTCGATGGAGGTGACGTGCGGGTTTGAGCGGAGGCTGGGCACCAGTTGGTTGCTGCCCACATCCACGGCCACCACATGTGCCGCGCCGTACTGGAGGGCGCAGTCGGTGAAGCCGCCGGTTGAGGACCCGATGTCGAGCACGGTCTTCCCGGCAAAGTCGAGGCTGAAGTCGCGGATGGCCTTTTCGAGTTTCAGACCGCCCATGCTGACAAAGCGGTTGAAGATGTCGATGACTTCCACCGCCATGCCATCGGTGATGTCCATGGAGGCCTTGTCGGCCACGGTCCCGTTCACTTTGACGGTGCGGTGTTTGATGGCGGTCTGCGCCTTTTCGCGCGAGGTGAAGAAGTTGTGTTCCAATAGATATTTGTCTAAACGCATAGCAGTCTGTAAAGGTTGTGGATGATATTATGGGGTCAAGCGGTTTGTTGCTGTGGAGAGGTGGTCTTGTCGAGTGCCGTGTCAATGACTTTCCCGTTTTTGAAAAGCATGAGCAGGCTGCGGACGAGCAGGAAGATGATGAAAGCGAACCAGATGGCGTTGTTTCCCATCTTGTTGATGAGCAGGAAATAGAGGAGGAAAAAAGCGGCGGTGGCGATGCACATGATGTTGCGCATCTCTTTGGAGGCGGTGGCGCCCACATAGACGCCGTCGAAGATGAAGGCGGCGAACCCGCACAGGGGCACCAGCAGAGCCCAAATCAGGTAGTCCATAGCCGCGCCGATGACGACGGGGTCGTTGGTGAGGATGCGGAAGATGCCTTTGCCGAAGAAGGCATAGAGTAGGGTGAAGGCGGCGGCGAAGATGATGCCCCAAAGGAGCAGTTGTCTGACGATGCGGTGCAGGCTCTGCGTGGCACGGGCGCCGATGTATTTGCCCGTCAGAGCCTCGCCGGCGTAGGCGAAGCCGTCGAGGATGTACGACTGCAACGTGAACAGTTGCATCAGCAAGGTGTTGGCAGCCAGTATGGTGTTGCCCATCTCGGCGGAGATGTACGGGATGAAGGTGAAGACGGCAATGAGGCAGAGCGAGCGCAGAAACAGGTCGGTGTTGATTTTGAAGAAGTGTACCATCTCTCTGACTTTGAGGCTCTCTTTGATTTTGAAGAGGTGCCGGAGTTCGCCGTAGCGGTAGAACCACAGGGCCACGGCGAGGGCCAGGCCGCTGTATTGGGCGATGACGGTGCCCCACGCCACGCCTTCGATGCCCAAATGGAAGACGATGACGAACAATAGGCTGAACAGGATGTTCACGATGTTCAGGACGATGGCGATGACCATAGGGCTTCGGGCATTCTGCATGCCGATGAACCAACCTTTGAGCACATAGAGCCCCAAGGTGGCGGGCGCGGCCCAAATGCGGATGTAGAAGTAGGAGAGCATCAGGTCGATGGTCTCATTGCTGCTGTGAATCAGTTTCTTGCAGCAGAAGGCGATTGGTCCTTGCAGCAGGAGCAACACGGCGGCAATGCCGAGCGCCATGGCGATGCCCCGTACCAGTATGGCGGTGCATGCTTCGCGGTCGCCGGCGCCGCAGGCCTGCGCGGTAAGCCCACCCGTGCCCATCCGCAGGAACCCGAAGTTCCAATAGATGAGGTTGAACACCATGGTGGCCAGGGCGATGGCGGCGATATGGTCGGCATTGCCGATGTGCCCGACAATGGCCACGTCAACCATCCCGAGCAGCGGAACGGTGATGTTGGTGATGATGCTGGGAATGGCCAGCCGGAGGATCTGCTTGTGCACGGGCGCTCTTTTTCGTTACATCTTCTCCGGCACGTCGATGCCGAGCAGCGCCATGCCGTTGCGGATGGTGTCGCCCGTGAACCGCGAGAGTTGCAGCCTGAGTATGCGGAGGCACTCGTCCGTCTCTTTCATGACCGGCGTTTCCTGGTAGAAGTGGTTGAACAGTTTTGAAAGTTCATAGATGTAGTTGGCGATCAGGGCGGGACTGTAGTTGTCGCCGGCCGAAAGGAGTGTCTGCGGATATTGGTACAGCCATTTCACGATGCTCTTTTCCTCTTTGCCGAGGGCTATGTCTGCCGGCAACGCCGCCTCGATGTCTATGTGCTCCGCTTCGGCCTTGCGCAGCAGCGAGCGGATGCGGGCGTGGGTGTATTGGATGAACGGCGCGGTGTTGCCGTTGAAGTCGATGGACTCTGCCGGGTTGAAGAGCATGTTCTTGGCCGGGTCCACTTTGAGGATGAAGTATTTGAGCGCTCCGAGCCCGATCATCTCGTACAAGGCATCCGCCTCTTCGTCGCTGAAACTGAACTTGCCCAAGGCTTCGGTGCTGGCTTTGGCCTCCTGGTACATGCGGTCCATGAGGTCGTCGGCGTCAACCACGGTGCCCTCGCGCGATTTCATCTTGCCGTCAGGCAACTCCACCATGCCGTAAGAGAGATGGTGGATGCTGTCCCCGAAAGCCTTGCCGAGTTTTTTCGCCAATATCAATTTCAACACGTCGAAATGGTAGTTCTGCTCGTTCCCTACGACGTAAATCATCTTTTGGGGATGAAACTCTTCGTAGCGGAGACGGGCAGTGCCCAGGTCTTGGGTCATGTACACCGACGTGCCGTCTTTGCGGAGCAGGATTTTCTCGTCCAGTCCCTCGCCCGTGAGGTCCACACGCACAGAGCCGTCCTCATGGCGGTAGAATGCCTTCGACTCGAGCCCTTCCGCCACCAGTTCCTTGCCCAGGAGGTAGGTTTCCGATTCGTAGTAGGTCTTGTCAAATTTGATGCCGAGTCGTTCGTAGGTGCTGTCAAAGCCTTTATAGACCCATTGGTTCATCATCTTCCAGAGCCGTCTCACCTCCTCGTCGCCGTTTTCCCATTTCTGCAGCATGGCGCGGGCTTCGAGCATTATCGGGGCCTGCTGCGCGGCCTCGTCCTCCGTCATGCCTTTTTCCTGCAACTCTTTCTGTTCTTCTTTATAATGCTTGTCAAACAGCACATAGTACTTGCCCACCAGATGGTCGCCTTTGACGTTGGCGGTCTCCGGCGTTTCGCCGTTGCCGTAACGGAGCCACGCCACCATAGACTTGCAGATGTGTATGCCTCTGTCGTTCACGAGGTTGACCTGTATCACAGGATGCCCGCAGGCGGCCACTATCCGCGACACGGCGTAGCCGAGCAGGTTGTTGCGGACGTGCCCGAGGTGCAACGGCTTGTTGGTGTTGGGCGAGGAGTACTCGATGAGCACGGGGGCTTCGTCAAGGGGCTTGCAGTGCCCGAAGGCTTCGTCGTTGCGGTGCTCCTGCATGAAAGCCGTCCAGAAACTGTCGGCGATGGAAAGGTTGAGAAATCCCTTCACCACATTGTAACTGCTGATGAAGTTGACCTGTTCTTGCAGCCGCGCGCCAATTTCTTCCGCCACTTTGTCGGGAGACTTCCGTGCTGCTTTCACGAACGGGAAGACGACAATGGTGAAGTCGCCCTCGAATTCTTTCCGGGTGGGCTGAATGGCGGCGGTTTCTGCCTCGGTGTCGATGGCGTAAAGTTCCTTCAATGTATTCTGCAGTGCCTTGGCAAGGATGTTTTCGAGTGTCATGTCGTTGTTTTGAAATTGTTGCTTTTTGATGGTATGTCTTTGACAATGACCGCTTTGCGGTTTTGTAAAAACGACGCTTGATACGCGGCAAAGGTAGCATTTTTATCGTATTCCCGAATAGTTGTATTTTTGCCGCCATGATTCATGAGATTCCCCTGCCGGATTGCAAAAGCATAGTCATCAGGAAGCAGTTTGTGCATTTTGTGCAGACGGGGCAGCCGCTGTCGCTTCACGGCGGTGTTCATTGTTCGGATGTGGAGACGGTAAACGAAGTCTTGTCGGCCTTGCAGCAGGCCAAGACGTCAGCCAGTCCGGAGGCGGTCATTGACGTTCACGACTGCGGCGCGGCATACCGTTTTATGATGCCGTTGCTGTCTGCCACGCCCGGCCGTTGGCTCCTCACGGGCGGCCAGCGCTTGTTGCAGCGTCCCATTGAGGCGTTGGTTGTCGTGTTGCGAGATGCCGGAGCCTCTGTCGAAAGGGTTCCGCAGGGGTGGCGCATTGAAGGCAGACGGCTTGAGGCTGACAGCCTCTCGGTTGATTGCTCCCGCTCGTCGCAGTTCGCATCGGCATTGCTGCTGTCAGCGCCGCTGCTGGGACTGAAAACACTGCACCTGCAAGGTGCCGCCGGCTCGCTGCCCTATATAACGATGACACAGGCTTGTCTGCCGAGGCCCGTAACGATGCCTGAGCTCCCGTACAAGCCTACGTCCGTGGGCATGCCGGGCGACTGGAGCGCGGCCGCCTTTTGGTATGCGATGGCCATGCTCTGTCCGGGAGAGACGTTCCTTTTGAAGAACCTGTCGCTTGACTCTATACAAGGCGATGCCGTCGCCGCCGAATGGTTCGCCGCCCTGGGCGTGCGAAGCCGGCAGGCGAGGGAGGGGGTGTGCATCGTTTGCCAACAGCCTACGAATAATATATGTATGGAGTTTGACTTGCAGAATCATCCCGATTTGTTCCCGGTGATGGCCTCGCTGGCGTGCCTGTTGCCTTCCGATTTTCGTTTTTTGCACACGAAGAACTTGCAGTTCAAGGAGTCTGACCGCACGGGGATGCTGCACGGTCAACTGCTCCCTTTTGCGGAGCATATAGCAAATGGCGAGGACACTTTTTGCATCAAAGGGAAGTTGCGTGCCAACTTTCCACCGCGGCCTTGGCTGTTCCGCACGTGCCAAGACCATCGGCTGGCGATGGCGTTTTTGCTGTTCGGCCCCGACGCAAGACTCGATGACGTGTCGTGCCTCCGCAAATCGTATCCCCTATTGACGGAGTCGCTTCACACTTTCCGCGATGCGGTCAAGGGCTTCGTTCACGACGGATAGCGGCGTGCCGATGTTCATCCGCATGAAGCCTTCGCCCTCCGGCCCGTAGTCGGTGCCGTTGTTCAGTCCTACTTTGGCATCATTGACCAGAAGGTCAACAAGTTCTTTCTGGCTTAGGTGCAGACTTCTGAAGTCAAGCCAGAGCAGGAATGAGGCCTCGGGTTTCATCATCTTTACTTCCGGGATGTTTTGGTTGAGGTATTGTTCGGCAAAGTCGATGTTATGCTGCAGGTAATCCAGCAGTTGCCGCAGCCACTCCTCGCCGTTTGAGAAAGCGGCGTCGGCGGCAATGTAGGCAAACAGGGTGCCGAGCGACAGTTCGTTGGCGTCCAGGAAGCCGAAAAACTGTTTCCTGATTTCAGGGTTGGGCACATAGCAAAGCGAGGAGGCAAGTCCGGCCATGTTGAAGGTCTTGCTGGGCGCAATGAAGGTGACGGAGTTGTTGAATGCCGCGTCTGAGACGGTGGAGAAAGAGGTGTGTTGGTAGCCGGGCAGTGTGAGGTCGGCGTGTATCTCATCGGCGAGCACCAACACGTGCTGCCGTTGGCAGATGTCGGCGACTTGCCGGAGTTCCTCAGGGGTCCAGACAGTGCCGCCGGGATTGTGCGGGTTGGCCAGGATCAGCAGTTTGCAGCCTTTGGCTTTCTCTTCCAAGTCTTCAAAGTTGAAGGTGAAACGGCCGTTTTCGGTCTTGAGCGGACTGCTCACAAACACGCGTCCGCTGCGGTGTGGCACGTTGATGAACGGCGGATAGACGGGCGTGGTTATGAGCACTTTGTCGCCCGGAACCGTAAAGGTTTGCAGGGCAAAGGCGATGCCTTGCACGATGCCCGGGATGAAGTGGAGCTCTTTCCAGGAGGCGCGGATGCGGTAGTGCTTCTGCATCCAGTTGATGGCCGCCATTTTATAGTGCTCCGGCGCAAAGGTGTAGGCGAAAATCTCGTGGTCGCATCTTTTCCTAACCGCATCCACGATGAAGTCCGGTGTTTTGAAGTCCATGTCGGCTACCCACATCGGCAAGATGTCGTCTCTGCCGAAAACGGCCTTGAGCATGTCGTGTTTTACGCTGGAAGTGCCCCGCCGGGGTATTATTTCATCAAAGTTGTATTTTTCTTTATGCATGTCGTGTTGTTTTGAGGTGTCATGAAACAAGGCGCAAAGATAGCGAAAATGAGAACGGCGCGTCAGACAAAAAAATGCGGGAATGTATAATATCGGTTTCAGATGTTCGTTAGTTTTGACTATGTTTTTGAAAGTGAAAGGCACAATATCATCGGGGGGTTGGCTTGGGGTGTTCCTGCTGTGTTTGCTCTTGCCGTCAGGGGCTTTGGCGCAACGGGTTACGATGTCGGGCAGTGTTAAGGACGCGGCTAACGGCGAGTCGTTGGCCGGTGTTTATGTTATCCTCACCGACACGGCTGGCCATCAGGAGCCGCAGGGGTGCATCACCAACACGTCCGGTTTCTACTCCGTGACGGTGCCGGCGGGCGTTTACCGCCTGTCGGTGAAGCATATAGCGTATGTTACCATTGAGGAGACGGTGCGTCTGTCAAAGACGACGGCGCGCAATTTCGACTTGTCGGCCACGGTCATCACGGGCGACGAGGTGGTGGTGTCGGGCGAGCGCGACGACCGCAACATCGCCGGCGCCGACGTGGGACGTATGGAACTGAAGATGGAGACCATCAAGGCGTTGCCGGCGCTGCTGGGCGAGGCGGACATCCTGAAGTCGGTGCAGCTGCTCCCCGGCGTGCAGTCGGGCGGCGAGGGCAACAGCGGCTATTATGTGCGCGGCAGCGGCACCGACCAGAACCTCATCCTCCTGGATGACGCCACCATCTACAATGCCTCCCACCTGTTCGGGTTCTTCTCCGTGTTCAACGCCAACGCCGTGAAAAGCATCGATATGGTCAAGTCGGGCATGCCCGCCTACTACGGAGGACGCGCCGCCTCGGTGCTGAATGTCTATCAGAAAGACGGCAACATGAAACGCTTTGAGACAGAGGGCGGCATCGGGCTCATATTCTCCCACCTTACCGTGCAGGGCCCGATAAAGAAAGACAAGGCCTCGTTCATCATCTCGGGGCGGCGAACCTACATTGACGCGCTCGTACAGCCTTTCCTCAAGCAGACCTCGCCGATGAAAGGCATGAATTTCTATTTCTACGACCTTAATGCCAAGTTCAACGTCATCGTCAACGACCGCAACCGCCTCTATTTCGGCGCCTATTACGGCAAAGACAATTACGGGTTCAAATCGACCTCCAACCTTACCACTTTCAAGTTCCATTGGAGCAATGCCGCCGCTTCTGCCCGCTGGAACTGCATCTTCAACGCTGGACTGTTCCTCAACACCTCCGCCACGTTCAGCTACTACGATTTCTCCACAGACATGGGGATGGATGTCTATTCGTTCGCGCTCAAGTCGGGGGTGCGCGACTATGCCCTCAAGAGCGAGTTGACGTGGCTGCCGACGCCGAAACACAACATCCGCTTCGGCGTACACAACATCTTCCACGTCTGCTATCCCGGACAATATGCGGTGCAGGCTGGCGAGGGGTACGACTTCAGCCTCCCGGAGGTGACGCCCTATTTGGCCAACGAGTTCAGCCTCTATGCGCACGACGAGTGGGACGTGTCGCGCCGGTGGAAAATCAATATGGGGCTGCGCTATACCAATTTCGGCCATGTGGGGCCTTTTACACGCTATGTGCTTGACGAGAGAGGCAGCGTGCAGGACTCTGTCTTGTACAAGGCCGGCAAGACAGTGAGCAACTATAACCGCCTGGAGCCGCGCTTGTCGCTGCGCTTCCTGATTGACAGCGCCACCTCGCTGAAACTCTCCGCCACCCTTAACAACCAGTTTATGCACCAGATCTCGATGGCCTCCATCTCGCTGCCCACCGACGTGTGGATGCCCTCTACCGACTTGCTGAAGCCGCAAACGGTGCTGCAAACCTCGTTAGGTATATTCCGCAACTTCAGACAGAACATGTTTGAAACGTACATAGACCTCTATTACAAGCAGATGTACCACCTTGCCGAGTACCGTGACGGCCTCGACCTCTCCTCTGTCATCCTCAATCCTGACCAGCTTTACGTCTATGGAAAGGGCTGGTCGTGCGGGGCGGAGTTCTTCGTGAAGAAGACACGGGGACGCTTCACGGGCTTTGTGGGCTATACGCTGGGCTTCACCCGCCGGCAGTTTGACGACCTGAACAACGGAAAGCCCTTTTGGGCCAAATATGACCGCCGCCACGACGTGTCCGTCAGCCTCTCGTACGAGATACTGCGTAACAAACTGAGCGTCTCGGCATTGTGGGTCTATGCCTCGGGCAACACGATGACCATCCCCGTCGGATACTATTTCTATATGGGCTCCTATATCACCGAATACAGCGACCGCAACGCCTACCGTCTGCCGCCATACCACCGCCTCGACTTGGCCGTGAACTGGACCGTGAAGAAGACGCGCCGCTTTGAGACTGGACTTAACTTCTCCGTCTATAACGTCTATAACCGCAAAAACCCGCTGTTCATCTTCTTCGAGACCGATGCCGTCTTGGACATGTCGGCGGCCAGCCCCGATTTCTCCATCCAGACGAAGGCTTATCAGATGAGCCTTTTCCCGATCATCCCTTCCGTGTTGTGGTGGTTCAAATTCTAAAACTGCACATTTATGAAATTCAGGTTTATCATAAAAAAGAAGAACATATTGCTTGTCGCATTGGCCTGCCTGTTTCTGTCGGGATGCCAGACTGAGATTGAAGTGGAGTTGCCTGAATATGCCCCGAAACTGGTCATTGAGGGCAACATCGAGAATGGGGAGCCGGCCATGGTGGTCATCACCCGGAGCATTCCCTATTTTTCAGAGATGGACCTGCAATATCTCAAAGACAGCGTGCTGGTGATGGATGCCGAGGTCTCCGTCACCACGTCAGACGGCGAAAGCGAAAGGCTGTCTTTCCAATATACGAACGACTCGCCGCTCTATTTTGCATACAAAGGCAGCCACATCCTCGGCAAGGAGAACACCGCCTACGTGCTGACGGTGAAATACGGAGGCAAGACCTATACGGCCAAGACATCCATACCGCAGGCCTTTGACATCGACTCGCTATGGTTTGACTGCCCGTCAGACCTTGTGAATGCCGACACCATGAGGACGTTGCGGGTGTTGTTGACCGATGACCCCGCCACTGCAGACTATTACCGCTTTCAGGTAAAAGTGAATTGCGCCAAGTTTCGCGACCGTCTGTGGGCGAGCACGTTGCCGCCGGCATTTGATGACCGCACTTTCAACGGGCTCACTTTCAACTATGAGTTGGAACGTTACGGAGTGTCATCCATCCTGTCGGCGAACATGTCAGAAGAGGAAGCCCGAAACTACCGCCGCCTGTCGTTCAGGCCCGGCGACACCGTGTTTGTGAAGCACAGCCGCATGGACTATGCCACCTACCGCTTCTTGGCCACGGGCGGCTATGAGGCCGTCATGGGGTCAAATCCGTTCATGAACCCCGCCCCCGTCGTCTCCAACATCGACGGTGACGGCGTGTTAGGGGCGTGGTGCGGATACGCGTCCAAAACGGACACCATCATCTGGAAAGAATAGCGGGCACAAATGGTTCTTTTTCGTACTTTTGCCGCACTGTTGACAGAACGAGATGAAGAATATTTTTTGTTGTATAGTACTGACAATAACTTGCCTATCCGTAACATATTCGCAAAATTTGCGCGGGCGGGTGTGCGAAATCAACGAACAGGGAGACACCAGCGCCGTGGCGGCGGCAGCGTTGCAGTGGCTGCATACCGCTACCGGCACCTATACCGACGCCACCGGCGCCTTCTCCATTCCCCGCGCCAAAACGGACACGCTCCTGGTCTCCTTCCCCTCCTACGAGACGGAAACCCTGAAAATAGCCTCCATACAGCAGGACATCACCATCTACCTGTCGCGCATCCATGCTTTGTCAGAGGTGCAGGTGGTGGCGCGCGACGGCTCGTTCATCTCCACACAGCCTATCCTCACCACGGTCATCACGCAGCAAGGACTGCGCCGTGCGGCTTGTTGCAACCTGGCCGAGAGCTTTGAGAGCACCGTGGCGGTGGATATGGAGTACTCCGATGCCGTGACCGGCGCCAAACAGATTTCGATGCTCGGACTCGCCGGCATCTACAGCCAGATACTGCTTGAGAATGTGCCCTATATCCGTCTGCTTACCCAGCAGTTCGGTCTCGGCTTCGTGCCCGGCAGCTGGATGGAGTCCATCAGTGTCTCTAAAGGCGTGGCCTCTGTGACCAACGGCTACGAAGCCATCACGGGGCAGGTGAATGTGGACTACAAGAAGCCCGAAACCAACAACGAACGAGTCTTCCTCAACCTTTACGGCAACTCTATGGGCAAGGGCGAACTCAATTTCAACACCCGTCTCAAGGTGGGACGCAAAGACGAGGACAATGCCTCCACGATGCTGCTTCTCTCCTTGGGCGACCAGTTCGCGAAAATGGACATGAACGGTGACGGCTTCCTCGACGCGCCGCTCAACAGGCAGCTGAACGTGATGAACCGCTGGGACGTGAAAGTGCCCGGCAAGTACGTCAACCGCACCCTCGCCGGCTTTGTGTGGGACGACCGCGCCGGCGGACAGAAGGGAAACAGTTTCCGTGCCGAAACACTGCCCGACAGCGTCTATGGCATCCGCATTGACAACAAGAAAGTGGATGTCATCACCAAAAACGGTTTCCTGCTCAAGGGTGAGGACGAAAGCATCGGCACCATACTCTCTTATTCTGCCAGTTTTGCACAAGCGCAGTTCGGAAAGCGCCATTTTGACGCCACCCAACATAGTCTTTATGCCAATGTTTTGTATTCCAACAAGTTTGGTACGCTTAAACGGCATAAACTTACCGCCGGGGCAAGTTTTTCGTACGACGGCTATGCCGAGCGGGTGGCACGTGTCGCAACCTCCGACAGCCTCTTCCGCACCGCCACGCACCAGGCCGTGCCGGGCGTGTTCGGCGAGTATTGCTACATCATAGAGCCCACACTCGTTGTGATGGCGGGGCTGCGGTTCGACTATGACCTGCTGTACCATAAATTGCTCTGGACTCCCCGTCTGCACCTCAAGTGGCAGGCCACCGACAACTTCTCGCTCCGCTTGTCGGCAGGCAAAGGCTACCGCACGGCCTACGTCTTGGCCGAGAACCTGTCTCTATTGGCCTCCAGCCGCAGTTACAGCATAGCCGAAAGTCTCCATCCCGAAGAGGCTTACAACGCCGGCATCAGTCTGGTGCAACGCTTCAATATGCCCGGCGGCAAAGGCTCCGTGTCTGTCGATTATTTTTACACCGCTTTCATCAACCAGGTTATCGTTGACCTTGACCGCGACATACACGCCATCAATGTCTATAACCTCAACGGCATTTTCAACGGAACGGGCAACCGGTCGCGCTCCCATTCGGTGCAGATGGAACTCACACTCAAGCCTGTCAACCGGCTCGAACTGCTGTTTGCCTACCGCTACAACGACGTGCGTTACATGTCGGGCGGCGTCATGCGCGAAAAGGTGCTCACCAGTCCCCACAAAGGGCTCTTCAACATCCATTACAGCACCCGTTACGACCGTTGGAGTTTCAATTTGACCTTGCATGTCAATGGTCCGCAGCGGCTCCCCGACACCCAAAACAGTCCGGAACTGTACCGCAGAGGGGCGTATTCAAAGACCTATTGCATCATGAATGCGCAGATTACCAAGAAATTCAGAAGATGGGAAATCTATCTGGGTGGGGAGAACCTCTTGAATTACAAACAGAAAGACCCGATCATATCGTCTGACAATCCGTTCGGCGAATATTTCGACGCCACCGTCATTTACGCGCCCATAACGGGCATTATGGGGTATGCCGGCGTGCGGTTCATTTTGAAGTAGAGACTTTTTCGTCGGGCGCACAAGGCCGGGGCGCGACTTGAAACGTAAGTCAGAAAAATTGGCGACCGGCTTGCCGCCACTCCCAGAAACAGAAGAGACACTTACGTTAGGTAAGTGCCTCTTTCCGAGTGTCCCAGCAGGGATTCGAACCCTGGACCCATTGATTAAGAGTCAATTGCTCTACCAGCTGAGCTACTGAGACCTTTTGTGGTTGCTTTTGCGGCTGCAAAGATACACTTTTTTTGATACCTTTGCACAAAAAAAATAAAAGATGAAAATTTATACGAAAACAGGTGACAAAGGCACGACTTCGCTTTCCGACGGCACCCGACTCAGCAAGGCCGACATTCTCATAACTGCTTATGGCACAGTTGATGAGCTTAACGCTCAAATTGGCGTTCTGATGGCGGCCGCTCCCGACGATTTTCTTACGGAAGTGCAACGAACCCTCTTCTCGGTTGGCGGAATGTTGGCCACACCGTGCGAAAAATGGGAGAATTTTCGGAAAAAATCAGACATCCCGGCTTTCATCAAACGCATTGAGGAGAAGATTGACGAACTGTCGGAACAACTGCCCCCGTTCAAAGGTTTCATTTTGCCCCAAGGCAACATGGCCATCGCTCAGGCTCATGTCTGCCGTACCGTCTGCCGCCGCGCCGAACGTGTGGCCGTGCCGCTCATGGAGCGGAACCCCGCTTACGAACCCGCCCTGATGTTGCTGAACAGACTGTCCGATTATTTCTTTGTTTTGGCAAGATTTTACCATAAAAAAATGAACATAGACGAAACTGTTTGGTAATCAGTTTGATAAAAATATTGTGCAATGGTTGATTTTCTTGTTTTTTGTTATACCTTTGCCGCCCGTTAATTCAAAATATGGAATAGGATTATGTATTGGACATTAGAATTGGCTACGAAACTTGAGGATGCACCTTGGCCTGCCACTAAGGAGGAACTGCTTGACTATGCTGTAAGGTCAGGCGCGCCTATGGAGGTTATAGAGAATCTTCAGGAAATTGAGGACGAAGGACAACAGTATGATTCTATAGAGGAACTTTGGCCAGACTATCCCTCGAAAGAGGATTTCTTTTTTAACGACGACGAGTATTAATCCCTGCGAAACTCTCGCAGCATCTGTTCCTTTTTTCTTGTGACAGAAGGTGATTTAGTTCACCTCCTCTTTCCCTTTTTGTACTTGGCGAAGCCGGCGATCTCGTGGCGGTTGCCGCGCGCCTGCCGCAGGCTTCATAGATTTATTGTACTTTTGCACGTTCTAAACAGATACTTGTTATGGGTTCGTTACGTTTTTTTGTCGCAAAGAAGTGCATGGTCGCAAGGGCTGTTCTCGCGGTCCTGTCCCTCGTGTGCGTTTGTGGCCAGGTGTCGGCTCAAGACACGGTGCAGATCCGTCAGCACCTCCGGGCTTTGAGCGCCCCGTCCATGCACGGGCGGGGATACGCTTACCATGGTGACAGCATTGCCGCCGACTATCTGCGCGGGCAGTTCCGCCAAATGGATATTGCACCGTTCTGTTTCTCAGATTATTACGAGCGATACTCCTTTCCATCCTACGCTATGGAGGGAGATGTGGAGGCAGTGTTGGACCGCCGGAGGCTCCAGGCTTGGAACGACTTTGCCCTTGCCCCGTTTTCGCGTTCCGCGCACGGCACTTTCCACATTTTGCCCATAACGCCGCAAGTTTTGACAGACGCTGCCGCCCTTGCCGCTTTTTGTGCCGACAATGAGAAGAGAATCGGCAATGCCTTGCTCTACGTTGATGTGTCACAATGTGCTGACCCGGCCGTGGCCAGAACCGTATATGCGTTCTGTTACGAACTTTTCCTTAAGACAGACCGTTCCCGCTTGCCTTTCCGGGGGATGCTGGTCGGCGTCTCGGATATTCCCGCCTGGTCGTTTTCCTTCCCGAAACAGTATTATGACTATGTGTTGTGCTATGTCCGTGCCGACATCATGACGGGCCAGCCGCGGAAACTGCACCTTTCGTACAACAACCGTTGGCTTCCCATGTATGCCACGCAGAACCTTTGCGCCCAGATACGGGGCACCCAAGTGCCGGACAGCTTTGTAGTCATCGGCGCCCACTATGACCATTTGGGGCAGATGGGCGACGAGGTGGTGTTCCCGGGGTGCCATGACAACGCTTCTGGCGTGGCTACATTGCTAGACATGGCCGCCGGCTTTCAGCAGAAACCGCTCCGCTATACCGTGCTGCTGACCCTCTTCAGCGGCGAAGAGGCCGGACTCTTAGGGTCGTCACGCTTTGTGCAGGATTCGCTGCTCGACTTCTCCCGCATCGCGCTGATGCTCAACCTTGACCTCCTCTGCGGCGGCGACGAGGGCATCACCGTGGAGAATGTCTATGAAACTGAAACCGCCCGGTTCTTCCAAACACTCGACTCGTTGAACAGACAGTCGTCCCTGCTCAAGACAGTCAACCCCCGCAAAAACGCCCCTAACAGCGACCATTATCCTTTTTCCCGCAAAGGCATTCCGGCCGTGTTCGTCTATACCCTCGGGGGCAAGACCGGCACGTGCCACCAGCCCGACGACACGTCTGAAAATGCCTCGCTTTCAGCCTGCCCGGGCATTGTGCGACTGCTCACGGAAACGCTCCGCATTTTGTACTGATTACGCCATGCCCTATACAATATATATTGTAACGAAAAGAGTTGAGGCGGCAGTTCTCCTGCTTGCCCTACTGCTGTTGCCCGTATGGACTCAAGCTCAGAACATTGACACGCTTTATGCGCAATGGCAACGCAAAACCGGAACTGAAAAACTGCGGACGGCAAACCAACTTTTACATCTGTTTGAAAAGGAGGGACTGCTTGAAAAAGAGGAGGTGGAGTCGTTCCCCATTATAGGCCGGGAAATGCTCATCATGCACGGGATGAGCGAATATAAGTACGCGAACAACGACTTTCAGGAATGTATCGCCTTTTCCAACAAAGCTTTGAACTGCACCCCGCCGGGCAACATGACCTGGCTGTCAGACCACTACAACATGTTGAGCCTTTCATACAGCCGGCTCGGGCAGTTGGGCATGGCCATCAAGTTCATACAGAAATCGTACGAAATAGATTCCAAAAATGGCGACGAGAAGGCCTTGTCGAGCACGTTGAACACCATGGCGGGACTCTACATGCAGAATGGCGAATATGCTGTGGCAGAGGATTATGCCCTAAAATCCATCGAAATAGAACGTGAACTTGGCAAAAAAGAAGACCGGAGCCGCCAACTGGCCATCCGGCTCGGAATGTTGTCAGACATTCTCCTCAAACTGGAAGAGCCCGTGGAAGCGCTCGAGTATATCAACGAGGCCGAACAACTCGACCGGAACGGCGGCCGCATTGAAAAGACCGGCATCCGACTTTCGCAGAAAGCGGAAATACTGTGCCGCCTCAACCTTTGGAATGAAGCGCAGAAGTGCGCAACCGAAGCGTTGCAGATCTTGCGCAATGCCGGCAACAAGGTGTCTGAAAGCATCGTGCTCAGGCAAATGGCAGCCATAGCCGAACATAAAGGGCAGACGCAGAATGCCGTCGAGTATCTCTCAAAATGCGAATCCATCTGCAAAGAGATTAACTCAAACTACCTGCTTCAGAAAGTCTATAGCCAGTTTTACGCGATATACAGAGACGAAAACCCCGTCTTGGCTTTGCAATATCTTGAAAGAAGCGTGGCGCTCAAGGATACCATCTATTCGTTAGAGAAGCAGAAGATTATCAGCGATTTCCAGAGCCAATACGAATTGGAACAGAAAAACGCCTATATAGCCGTCCAGAAGTCGGAAATTCTGGAGAAAGACCATCGGCTTGCCATTGCCTATCCTGCGTTGATACTGACAGGGCTGGCGGTGTTGCTCATGGCGGCATTCATTCTGTTGATTGTAAGGCACAACAAACAACAGATTATGGTCAACAAAATGAAAGATGACCTGATTTCGCTCATTTCGCATGAGTTCAAGACCCCCGTCATCGCCCAAAACAGAATCATCACTATTCTTGACAAAAGGCATAAGGACATGAGCGATGAGGAGATCGCGGAGGTCTTTTCAGAGCTGAAGAACTCCTCTGACGCCCATCTTCACCTTGTGACGAATCTGCTGCAGTGGTCCATGTCCACGATGGGACGATTTCCATACAGTCCTGTCCGTTTCGAGTTGTCCCGCCTGGTCAGCGAGTCCGCAGAGCAGTT
>CAVIJD010000018.1:0-40162 GCA_963643165.1 bacterium
CGTACGGCGGGCTTTCCTGCTCCCCGTTTTTATAACTTTCTAAGTTGAACTTATCGAACAACATCCTGCCAAAATTAGTATATTGTTTTGAATATAAGGATGTTATGTTTTTTTGTTTTTTGTGGTTTTTTATTCAAAAAAAACATTATATTTGCAGCAGAAAGTAGTTGTTATTATTTGAATAAATCCTACTTGTCTTTAAAGATTTAAGATTAAACAAATGAATGTTATGAACATCGACGGTCAACCCTACAACAAACAAACCCTCTATAGGCTGGGAAAGAACAACTTCAGTGGTTGACACTTCGCTAAAGTGTGTGTTAGACCATTAGCGAAGTGGTGGATGATGGCAGTGTCATTGCGATATAAATGGAGCATAAATATAGATTGCTCTTCCTGTCAAGCGTCTTAGGTCGTATATATCGTGATGCTTGTGACACGATGGCACGAGAAATCTATCGGTAAAAAGTTTTTCCCGTATATGATTACAGACCCGAAACGTTTCTGCAAGGTGTAGTGCGTCCCGCGGAGAAAGGGGAAGATTAAGATATTTAAGCGCTGAACAATGAAAATTCTTAAAGAAATTGAGAAAAGTAGATTGACTAAACAAGATGAAAGTATCATATGCGGTGGCATGAGTGGTTGCTTATTCAATTGCGCTCCAGTTTTCAGTAAACAGTGTGCATTGTACACTGACTGTGGCGGAAATGGTACGGATACTTATAAACTCTGTTTAGGATCAAACTCTTTCGAAAGTTGTTCGGAAAAACCATTTAAATCCAAAATTCCAGTTTGAAGATTATGATTAAGAGTAAATTAAAAATAATAGAAAAAGGGCGTATGTCAAAAAAAGAAATGTCTTTTGTGCAAGGAGGAACAGATTCTAATTGCGAAAAATATACGCCGACCCCCACTTGTACGGGTATTCTTTTTACAAGACCATGTCTGATGCTCACATACTGTGGTGGCGATGGACAGTACACCTTTTGCTTGGGTGACGATTCCTATACAGAATGTGGCGATTATCGTTTCAGCCAGTAATATACTCTATCCAACAAGAGAGAAGTATGTGAAATCTGTTTTAAGATAATCAGTAACTGCTTGAGATACTTGTTGGTACAAACTTGTTTTTTTATATAATACTATGAAAATTTCAAAGTATGTAAAATTAGTACATAAAGAAGATCAATATCTTGTTTATAGTTCACTGTCGAATTGTTTGTATTCAGTGGACAGTCAACTCTATGAATACCTACTGACAAAAATCGAATGCAATCAAAATGTTGAGATGGATGAGATGGATTCCGAAACGCACAGTCTATTTAAGCAAAATCTAATAATCACTGAAAATGATGATGACGATTTTTTGATTTACGAAAGTGTTCTTCAATCAAGACGGAGAATTCACGATACTTTATTGCTCACTATTGCACCGACATTAGATTGTAATTTTCATTGCCATTACTGTTTTGAGCACAAAGTAAAAGGCATAATGAATAGAGAAACCTCAGACAACATCATAAAGTGGATTAGTAAATATCCTAATATTAGCAAAATTTGGATTACATGGTTTGGTGGAGAACCGTTATTGGCATCAGATGTCATTTTGTATTTTACGGAAAAACTTAGTAAAAGCACGAAAGCGAAAATTGAGAAAAGTAGCATTATAACCAATGGCTATTTTCTGACGGAAGAAAACATAAGAGTATTAGAAAAATGCGGCATCAAGTCCATACAACTGTCTATCGATGGCATTTACGAAAAACACAATTGCAAGCGATTTACTAATACAGACAAAAAAACATTTGACACAATACTGCAAAATTTAGACACTTTTGACAAACTGCGTCCAGACATACATTTAACTATCCGTATAGGTGTTGATAAGGACAATAAAGAAACGTATTATGAGGCGCAAGAGTTCTTTAAAAACAGATATTCAAATAGAAACATTAATGTTGCGCCTGCTTTAATTGTTGAAACAACCAAAAGTTGCGTAGAAACGTGCATTTCAAGTAAAAAAGAAAAAATGGCTTTCTATACAGATCTGGCGAAAAAAACATCTTTGAGGAATTTTATTTACCCGTCAGATAATGTAGAAGAGTGTGCCGTCAGGAATTTCAACTCATGGGTGATTGATCCCAAGGGCGACGTCTATAAGTGTTGGGAAATTATCGGGAATGAGCATTTCAAAGTAGGCAACATTGATGAAAATGGTATGAATATAACCAACCAAATGAATCTAAACAGGTATCTGTATGGAGCAGATCCCTTAGAAGATCCAAACTGTCGGGAGTGCCAATTGTTGCCAATATGTTCTGGGGGATGCCCACACAAAAGAATTGAAAATAAATTCAATCATAAACAATTTGATGTCTGCTCCAGATTTTCAGATTGTTTAGAAGATTACCTCTTGATGAGAAATGAATTGTCAAATTAACTGATTAACAATGAAAAAAATATTTTTTTTGGTGCTGTCATTTTGTTGCTTTATTAATGCATATCCACAGGTTAATAAGTTGTCAAAAAAGCAAATGTACAGAGACTATGATCAATTGGTCTCTATTATAGAACAATGTAATGGGCAATTGCCAATAAGGAAAGCAGTTACAGGAATTGATCAATTAGGCAACGTACGTTCCTTGCGTGCAAATATAGACACCGTTTCTTCTTACGACAGTTTCATCAGGCTCCTTAACAAATCATTGTCTTTATTGTATGACATTCATGCCTGTCAAACTGTTGACTTCTATCCAGAATTTGATAATTTGTATAATATTGACACTGTAAACATGGCCAAAAAACCAGCCCCGAAGGTCCCGAAAACAAGAAAAGATATGATATTGTTGGGAAATCCTCTCTATATTAACCAAGAATATTATTTGCCATATATTTACACTTTTATTACTCGTGATTCCGATACTGTTGTGTTTCAATATTCCAAGATATTGGCATACAATGGCATACCTTTTCCACAATATGTCAGGGAGAATCTTGACAAATCTCATTTTTCAGGAACGTTTTGGGATTATGATAAAAAAGAATATGGTTCAAATTATTTTACAATCCCTTATTATGGCGAGTTGACTTTAGAGGAAAATGGCGAACAGGAGACGGTTGATTTGGATAAAATTTATGGGACAATTTTAACATCACCAGACTTGAAAGATTCTGATGTTTCTAAACTGGATGGGGCTCTTCCGGACAATCAGGTAAAATACTTTGCCAAGGACAGTGTGTTATACATATATCTTGGTAAAATGTTAGGAGATGATCATGTTTGTTCTGAAATAAAACGGATGAAAAGCAATCCGATTTCAAAGGTGATCATAGATGTTAGGGAAAATGTTGGCGGTAGTGATAACTATTGGTTTAACGTACTGAAATCTATTGTTGCTGACACGCTATGGTATGGTCCTGAACTGGCTTTCAAAAACTCGAGGATGATACGGGAATCGCATAATTTTGAGGGGGGAGACGGATATTTGCAAAATATGACGCCAAGGACTTTTGCATGGTTGCCAGATGAGGAGTATTTGATTCTGCAATATGTTCAGCCGCTTGTTCCGGATAGTAATTCATTGAGATACAAGGGTTCAATATATATATTGCAAAATCGGTTTGTGTATTCATCCGGGCATTCTCTTTCCTCATTCGCTGCGGTGAATGACCAATTAGTATCAGTGGGACAACCTACCGGTTTGTTGGCTGGTTGTGGAATCAATCCGATGTTGTTTCAACTTAAGCATTCAAAATTTACATTCAGATTGGAAACAGTTATAGATGTGACAAATGCTCAAACCCCCTTGGACGTATATCAGGATTTTCCTGAAATGTTGGTAGAAATACCTACCCAAGACCAGCTCGACTATTTCAAATACCAGAACTATGACCGGCAATCTGAAACATTTTTGTACAAATACGATTTTTTGTTCAAACACGTTCTAAAATTACCTTGAGCGTAAATGTCTTTTCCTTTTTATCGCCAACTCGATGCAATGGACTGCGGTCCTACGTGCCTGCGGATGATAGCCAAGCATTACGGCAAGCACTATTCTTTAGAAACGCTTCGGAAGAAGTGTTTTATAGGACGCGAGGGGGTAAGCCTGCTCGGCATCAGTTCGGCCGCAGAGAGTATTGGTTTACATTCAGTCGGGGCGCGTATTTCATTCCGTCAACTAAGAGAGGCTCCTCTGCCTTGTATAGTCCATTGGAAACAGAACCATTTTGTGGTGGTCTATCATATAGACGAAAAAAAAAACATCGTTTGTGTGGCAGACCCGGCACAGGGTCTCGTCAAATTCGCTGTACAGGAATTTCTGTCCGGATGGTTTAGCACCCGGAACGGTGGACGCGAAGAGGGCATCGCCATGCTATTTGAACCGACTCCAGTGTTCTATAGGAACGATGAGGAGAAACAGGATAAGACAAAGTTGCGCTTTGTGCTGCAATACCTTAAACCCTACAAGAATCTCGTTGTGCAATTGTTTCTCGGCATGTTGCTTGGTGTCCTGTTGCAACTTGTATTCCCGTTTCTTACTCAAAGCATTGTGGATTATGGTATAGGCAACAACAATCTTAGTTTTGTTGTTGTCATCCTTATTGCGCAGCTCACCCTTTATCTTGCGCAGACTTCCGTGGAGTTCATTCGTTCATGGATTCTGCTCCATATCAGCACCCGCATAAATATCTCCATTATTTCAGATTTTTTGATCAAACTGATGCGGCTTCCGATCGCTTTTTTCGACACTAAGATGATTGGCGATATTATGCAGCGTATCGGCGACCACAGACGCATCGAGGTTTTTCTGACATCTTCCACGCTCAATGTCCTGTTTTCGTTCGTCAGCCTTATAGTTTTCAGTGTTGTATTGGCTCTTTATAGTTTCAAACTCTTTATCGTGTTTCTTGTGGCATCCATCCTCTATGTGCTCTGGATTACAATGTTTCTGAAGAAACGCAAAGAATTGGACTACAAAAGTTTTGCCTACGCTTCCGCAGAGCATAGCAATCTATATCAACTCATTGTGGGAATGCAAGAAATTAAACTCAACAACTGTGAAACGCAGAAGCGTTGGGAATGGGAGAATATTCAGGCAAAACTATTTCATGTTAGCGTCAAAGCACTGTCTCTCTGTCAGTTTCAACAATCTGGCGCATTCTTTATAAACGAGACCAAGAATATCCTGATTTCTTTTGTTTCTGCCGCAGCCGTAATCAAGGGCGATATAACACTTGGTATGATGACCGCTGTGCAGTACATTATCGGTCAGCTCAATGCACCGATAAACCAGATGATAGGTTTTATCCAATCAGCACAGGATGCTAAAATTAGCCTTGAGCGGTTTGGGGAAATATATAATCGTAAGGATGAAGAAGATAGCGATCGAGTTGCTGCAAATAGTGATTGTTTGGAGAACAGCCATGGCTCGTCGTTGAACATCAATAATCTAACTTTCCGGTACGATGAAATGGGGGACAATGTGCTGCATGATTTGTCTTTGCAGATTCCAAAGGGGAAACTTACTGCTATTGTAGGGATGAGCGGCAGTGGAAAGACTACCTTGGTGAAACTGCTGCTCGGATTCTATACTCCTAACAATGGTGAAATATTGGTTGGAGAAACAAATTTGAAGAACATAAGTCATCGGCTCTAGCGAAAGCGCTGCGGAGCGGTTATGCAGGATGGATTCATTTTTTCGGACACAATTGCCCACAACATAGCTGTAAGTGACGAACCTATAGACACTAGTAGATTGTTGAATGCCGTGCGTGTGGCTAATGTTCAGGAAATGATTGACGCATTGCCTTTGGGTTTTAATACAAAAATAGGGCAAGAGGGCATGTGCATCAGTCAAGGGCAGCGACAGCGCATACTCATTGCCCGTGCAGTGTATAAGAACCCCGATTACATCTTTTTTGACGAAGCCACCAATGCTTTGGATGCCAAAAATGAAAAAGTGATTTCGGAAAACTTACAGCAGTTTTTCAAAGGACGTACAGTCGTTGTGATGGCACATCGTCTTAGTACTGTGAAAAACGCCGACAAGATTGTGGTTCTAAATCATGGGCAAATATCTGAAACAGGCACGCATGAGGAATTGACCGCATTGCGAGGAGAATATTTTGAATTAGTTAGAAATCAGTTGGAGATGAGTGAACGGTAATTATTAAACCAAGAAAGATGACTCTATGGCATCAGAGAAACAACAATCCGCAGAAGACAATGTAAACCTTCGCAGCGAGGAAGTTCAGGAAATATTGTGCAGACCGCCTCGGTGGATTGTGCGCATAGGAGTCAGCATCATCTTTGTTGTGGTGGCTGGACTAATTGTCGGCAGTTATTTTCTCAAATACCCCGATGTGTTGTCAGCCCCCATTACTGTTACAACTGAAAATTTGCCCGCTGGTGTAATGGCTATGACTACAGGCAAAATCGACACCATTTCTGTGGTCGAAAAACAGATGGTGCAAGATGGTGATTTGTTGGCGGTTATCCGAAACACAGCATGTTTAGATGATGTGTTATGTGTGAAGACGATGCTCAAAAAATGGAATACAACAATTGAGATGCAGGAGTTGGTGTTGCAGCAATCACAACTACTGTCAAATTTCACAGAACCATTGCAATTGGGAGACATCCAGTCTGCATTTGCCTCTTTTGACAATGCCTTAGCAGATTACCGAAACTTCATTGATAATGATTACTGCAACCGTAAGATAAAGGTCATTCGTAAGCAAATTGCAGCACAGAGAAATCTTCTTCAAAAAACGATTAACCAACTGCAAATCAGCAAAAAACAAATGAAATTGTCGTACGACCTCTTTTCAATGGATTCGTCGCTGTATGACAAGGGGATGATTTCCCTGTTCGATTATCAATCTTCAAAAAACAATTTTCTGCAACAACTGTCTTCTTTCGAAGCCTCAAAAATCAACATTGACAATCAGCAGATGAGCATCCTTCAGTTTGAACACAGCATCTTTGATCTTGAGCAGCAACGCATTGAAGAGGAACAACGATTAACCATGACATTGAACAGTGCCAAAGAACACTTGCTAGCACAAATAAAACAATGGGAACAGAACTTCTTGTTGGTTGCCCCATGTGCCGGAACGGTAACATTCACCAAATATTGGCAGAAGAACCAAAATGTAAACGCAGGTGACGTTTTGGTGACGGTCGTTCCGGAAAATGATAAACACGTGATTGGCAAGATACTGTTGCCGCAGCAAGGTGCCGGTAAGGTTAAGGTTGGGCAGACTGTAAATGTGAAGTTCGACAATTTCCCGTATCTGGAGTATGGATTGATAAAAGTGAACATTCGCAATATATCACTCGTGCCGGTGCAGGTGGATGAGCGGACAAGATCCTACATGTTAGAAGTCGAATTCCCGGAAAAATTGGTGACAACCTACGGAAAAGAATTGACATTCAGTCAAGAAATGTCTGGATCGGCTGAAATCATTACTGATGATTTGAGATTGTTCGACAAATTCCTTAACCCTATAAGGGCGGTAATAAGAAAATGATGAATGCAAAAAAAACAGACAGGGCGCACTAAACTGCCCTATTCCCAGACTTTGACAATGAGGCACCCACTCAGATTTGGGCTCTATCTTTGGCTTGAGCCTGTTGACGTTGGTTCTGAGTCTTCTGGCTAAAATTTCAGCATCTTCTCGCGGAATTTATTGTATCCGCCCTCGTTGAAGCGGTAGTGGGCGGCGGCATGGGCCGATTTTTTTTCGCCGTCAGTGGCCACAGGTGTCAGAATGCCGGAAGAGAGGAACTTTTTCTGGAAGTTGCGGCGGTCAAAGGTGTGCCCGTAAACGTCGGTGTAAAGACGTTGCATTTCGGGCAATGTGAAAAGGTCGTTCATCATGATGAATGCGATGGGTGCGTTCAGAAAGCCCAACTTCAGCCACCAAGACGCTTGTCTGAAAATCTGCTCGTGGTCGAAGGCCAGTTCGGGCATATTGGTGACGGGAAACCATTTGGCTTCCTTGGCATCATCGCCGGCAACGGCAGTCTGGTTGGGGCGCACCACGGAGGCGTAAGCCACCGAGATGACCCGCCCGCGAGGGTCGCGGTCAAGGTCGCTGAAGACACCGACTTCCATCAGATGCCGGGGAGTCAGACCGGTCTCCTCCTTGAGCTCGCGCCGGGCAGCCTCCTCCATGGTTTCATTCTCTTCGAGGAAGCCGCCCGGAAACGCCCATTTGTCTTTGTAAGGGTCCCGAAGTCGTCTTACGAGCAGCGTGTTGAGGTGGGTGCCGTCAAAGTTATATACCACATTGTCCACCGTGACAGCCGGCCGCCAATAGTCGTAAGTGTATGTTCCTTTTTCGCTCATGGTGAGGTCGCCCTTGGTTATATCCAGATGTCTTCCAGAATGTTGCCTTGCAGTCCCACAGTGACTTTCCTGATTGGTATTCTGCGGCTGGCGTTCTCGGCGGCTGTCTTGGCGAGCATCAGCAGTCCGGAGCAGCACGGCACTTCCATGATGAGCACGGTGAGGGTATTGATCTGGGCCTCGTCAATCATACGGGTGAGTTTGTCGATGTAGGAGTCCTTGTCGCTGTCCAACTTAGGGCATGCGATGGCCAGTTTGCGGTTGCGGAGGTATTTGGCATGGAAAGCCCCCAAAGAGAATGCGGTGCAGTCGGCGGCGAGCAGCACGTCGGCGTTGCGGTAGCAGGCAGAGGTGGGGTTGAGCAGGTGCAGTTGGATGGGCCAGTGCGTCAGTTCGGAGCGTGCTTCTGTGTCTGCTCCGCAGTTGCAAGAGCCAGCGGGTTCGAAAGTGCGCTCGGCAGAGCCCGGGCATCCGCAGACTTTGGCTGCCCCAAACACCTCGGCAGGGTCAAAGGCGATGTTGTGGCTTTTGAGGTACTGTACGCCCTGCTGCAGGTAGAGCATCTCGCCATGCTCCTTGAGGTGGCGCAGGTGTGCAATGATGGTGTCGTGGCCTTTGGGGGCGATACGTTCCATAACGGCCTCCTCGTTGTAAGGCTCGGCCTCGCGTTCCTCTACGGTGATGGCCCCCACAGGGCAGTCGCCGATGCAGGCTCCCAGCCCGTCGCAATAAAGCTCGCTCACAATGCGCGCTTTGCCGTCAATGAGCTGCAAGGCACCCTCGTGGCACCCCTGCACACATTTGCCGCAGCCGTTGCATTTGTCTTCGTCTATCCGAATGATTTTTCTTTTTGCCATAATAAATAAAGTTAAGGTCGGTTGTTGAAATTTGCGGGCAAAGATAAAATATGTTTTGAAAACTGCCAAACTGAATTCTTGGTCGCGAGAAATTATTTAAGGGAATAGTCTGTCGTATTTGTTTTCAGAGAGATGAAGTCAATATCCGGCTATTCGTTGGGCTAAGTGTTTTTTCCGTTGATAGACAGAATAGATGGTCTTTGTCCAAGAACACAGGTTGAAGACAGAATCGGACGCTCGAAAAATTTGTCTATAGCCATATAAATTGTATTTTTGCCGCCTTGTTCAGTATGGAAACCAAACAGCTTGATATGTCGCCAGATATGGACAAGGTCTTGCGTACGGCCTTGGACCTTGGGGAGCACCTGCTCATCAACGGGGCGGACGTGGGCAGGGTGGAGGACACCGTGACGCGCGTCTGCAAGGCCTACGGCACCGAACACGTGGAGGTGTTCTGCATAGCCTCGCTGCTGCAGGCCTCCGTGCGTTTCCCCGACGGTCAATATTGCCACCAGATGCGACGTATAAAGTCGAACGGCAACAATTTGGCGCGCCTCGAGGAACTGAACGACATCTCGCGGCATCTCTGTAACCATACCATCACGCTGGACGAGGCCTCGGAAAGGGTCAAGGATGTGAAGAATGTTATGCCTTACCGCAGCGTCTTCTATTACATTGCCGCGGTCTTGGGCTCGTCAGCGTTCTGCATCTTCTTCGGCGGCTCGCTCCGTGACGGTCTGTCGGCCTCCGTGGCAGCCCTCCCCGTGATGTTTATGGAACGCCATCCCGTCAAAGGAAGCAGCCAGATGGTGCATACTATCGTGGAGGCTTTCATCGGCGGCGTCATCGCCAACTTGCTGGTGCTCGCCGGTTTGGGACAGAATGTGAACCTCGTGTGCATCGGGGTGTTCATGCTGCTCATCCCCGGCATAAAGTTCGGGTACGCCATGCAGGACTTTGTGAACATTGACGTGCTGGCAGGCTCCGCCAAGCTGGTACACGCACTGATGCTTACGGTAATGATTGTGTTAGGACTCGGCGTCGCCACGATGCTGTTCGGGAGGGTCGCGCTATGAACAGCATGCTCGTTATGACTATCGCCGGATGTGTCGGCACGGCGGCTTTTGGCATTCTCTATCACGTGAAGCCCAAACATCTCTTTTTTGCCATGGCCGGCGGTGCCCTCACCACACTCTCGCTGCTGCTCTGCCTCCAGTTGACAGATGCCAATCAACTGCTTTCCAATATTGCCGCTACCATCGTCGGCGGCATCTACTGCCTGCTGTGCGCCCGCTTCAGAAAGGCGCCCAGCACGGTGTTTATGATTCCCACACTCTTCCCCTTAGTGCCCGGAAGGAACCTCTATTTCTCTATGATCGCCCTCACCCATCATGACAAAACGGCTTTCATATTCAATTTTTCGACGGCTGTCGAGATAAGCTTCGGCATCGCCGTCGGCATCCTTTTCGTCAACCTTTTCGGCAATCTGGTGATGACCCGGTTGCCGCAGCCGGCGGAAAAGGACTACAACAGGACAAAAACCAACTAAATAAACATACGGATACGATGAAATACATTCTTTTGCCTCCGATGAAGAACCACGACTGCCAACTGCCCTTCTATTTTGCCGTAGAGGAGTATGTGGCGCGCACCTATTTTGATGACGACTATTTTTTCATCTGGCAGGTTGACCCGACGGTGATGCTCGGGCGTAATCAATTGATACAAAATGAAATCAACGAGGAGTATTGTAAACAACATAATGTGCATGTCTATCGACGCAAGAGCGGCGGCGGCTGCATCTATTCCGACAAAGGCTGCCTGCAGTTCTCTTATATCACCTCGGAAAGGGTGGTCAACAATACTTTCAAGGAGTACATCTCCCGCGTTCTGGAGGTGGTCCGCTCGTTAGGTGTTGATGCCTCTACCTCGGGGCGAAACGACATTGTGGTTGACGGCCGCAAGGTGGCAGGCGCCGCTTTCTACAGGATGGACAAACGGAGCATTCTGCACAATTCGCTCCTTTTTGACACGGATGTTGAGGCAATGACCCGCAGCCTCACCCCTTCGGGGGAGAAACTGGAGAGCAAAGGCGTGGCTTCGGTACGGCAGCGCGTGGCTAACCTCTCCGAGTTTACGAAAGTCTCAATCGCTGAACTGATTGCCCATACGCGCAAGATGCTGTGCGGCGACGGCGTGCTCCAATTGACGGATGACGACATGCAGGAGGTGTTCAAGATCGAGGCAGAACTTGCCTCGCCGGAATTTGTTTATGGACATACGCCCTCCTATACCAAAAAATGCTCGCTCCGCTTGCCTAAAGCCGGCGAGATTGAGGCTTATGTGGAACTCAAAAACGACACTATACAGCGTATCAATCTGCTGGGCGACTATTTCCTGACCGGCGACCTCGACCGCGACCTGCTTAGTCATCTTAAAGGTGTGACCTTTGACCGTGAAGCGGTGAAACAGGTGCTGAACGGCATCGACCTTGGCGGCATTATCTTGAATGTCAACCAAGAACAGTTCTTGCACCTGCTGTTCGGACCGCGCCCCCATTTGGCCAAGCCCGAATGGCTGAAGATAAACCTCAATGCCAGCCAGTCGTGGATGAATACCAAAGATGTGCTCAACGAACATGCCCTCCATACGATCTGCACCAGCGGACGTTGCCCCAACAAGGGAGAGTGCTGGCGCGCCGGCACCGCTACGGTGATGATCGCCGGCGACATCTGCACCCGTTGCTGCCATTTCTGCAACACCAAGACCGGACGGCCGCTGCCCCTTGACCCTCGTGAGCCTCAGCACGTCGCCGAATCTGTCAAGGCCCTGAATCTCAAATATGTGGTAATCACTTCGGTAGATCGCGACGACTTGCCCGACCTCGGCGCCAACCACTGGGCGCAGACCATCAATGCGGTGCGCGAATTGAACCCCGACGTCTTCATTGAGGTGCTTATCCCCGACTTTCAAGGCAAGGAAGAACTCCTCGACATTGTGCTGGAGGCCCATCCCGACGTGGTGGCCCACAATATGGAAACCGTTGAACGGCTTACCCCTACCGTGCGAAGCGCCGCCACCTACAAACGCAGCCTTGCCGTGCTCAAATATGTGGCCGACAAAGGTTTCGTGGCCAAAACCGGCCTTATGGTGGGTCTCGGTGAAACGGTGCAGGAGGTGGAGAAGGCCATGGACGACCTCCGCAAGGTTGACTGCCGCATCCTGACTGTCGGCCAGTACCTGCAGCCTACGCTCAAACACCTCGACGTGAAAGAATATGTTACGCCACAGCAGTTTGATGCCTATAAGCAAACGGCCCTCCAAAAAGGCTTCGCTCAAGTGGAAAGCGGCCCCCTTGTACGCTCTTCGTATCATGCCGAACGCTATCTTCAAAATAGGTGAAAATCAAATAGTTGAAACATTTTTTGCCTAAAATCTGATGACTGATTAAACTTTAAAGACAAAAGTTTATCTTCTCAAACTGTGAAAAATAACTTGTGTAGTTTTTACACAATAAAATTTTTCCTACTTTTGCCGCCTGCTTGGGAAGAGGGGATTTTTGTTGTAAAAAATTGATAGCTAATAAGATAGAATAAAATAGAAAAACAAAAAGATAAATGAAATTTGAGATGAAAAGACTTTGCGGAAATAGGTTCATTGGCATGACGCTGCTCATGGGGGCGTTGCTGCTGACGGACGTTAAAGTACAAGGGCAGACGGACTCGGTTCACATCTCCCTGTCCAAAGCCATAGAGATGGCTTTGTCGGAAACGCCCACGATGCGCATTGCCGACAGGAATGTCAGCATTAAGCAATACTACAGGAAAGAGCAGATTGCCGCCCTTTTTCCGGACGCTTCCCTTTCGGCCTCGTACAACCGCACGCTGCTGAAGCAGGAGATGGCTATGGAGATGAACGGCCAGATGGTCAGTTTTAAGGTCGGACAAGACAACACGTATTCTTCGGGCATCAGCCTTTCGCTCCCGATAGTCGCCCCCGCGCTCTGGTCGGCTATAAAGCTTTCCGCCATGGATGTGGAGCTGGCGCAAGAGTCGGCGCGTTCGTCCAAACTGGAGATGGTTAACCAGGTGAAGCAGGCCTATTACACCTATCTCCTCGCCAAACAGTCGTATGATGTGCTGCAGAAGAGTTATGCCAACATGCAGGCAAGCAATGAGTTGGTAACCCGGCAATATGAGCAGGAGTTAGTGTCGGAGTTCGAGAAACTGCGTTCAGACGTGGCGTTGCAGAACCAGCGTCCGCAGGTGACCTCCGCGGCCAAAGCCATGCGCCTCTCTTATTTGCGGCTTAAAGTTGTGTTGGGCATGAACATTGACGAGCCTGTGATTTTTGACGGCAACTTGGCAGACTATGAGCAAGAGGTGCAGAATGCACAAGTGCCTGATGGGCAAACTCTTCAATTGGCATACAACTCGGCTCTCCGTCAGTTGGACTTGAGCCTCAAGCAGTTGGAGCAGTCAAAGAAAATCCAGAAAGCCTCCTCGTGCCCGACGCTCGCATTGGCCGGCAGCTTCCAGTATTCCGGCATGGGCGACGACAAGCAGGCTTTCAACAATTACCCCTACTCTTACGTCGCGCTTTCGCTCAACGTGCCGATCCTGTCTTGGGTCAGCACATCTTACAAGTTGAAACAGACGGACTTGAACATCGAGAATATGAAAGACCAGCGCACCGATACCGAGAAGAACCTCCGCATCAGTCTCCAGAGCAATCTTGACGACATGCAGCAGGCCATCGAGGATTATGCCTCCGACAAGGAGACGATGCAGCAGGCCCAGAAAGCCTACGACATTGCCAAGCGGCAATATGAGGTGGGCCTCAACACCTGGCTGGACCTCAACAATGCCGAGTTGACCATGATCAGCACGCAGCTCACATTTGCACAGTCAGTATATAATTATTTGGTAGCCAAGGCCTCGCTGGATGCAACACTTGGCAATGAATAAACGGATTTTTACAGAAACAAAAAGAAAAAAGAATATGAAACGAATTGATGTTTTCATCCTGACGGCTCTCACGCTGATAGGATTTACAGGGTGTAATGGAAAAAAAGATGTGGCTGAAGCAAATGACAAGTCCATCACCATAAAAACCCAGCAGGTGTCTGCACAAGATGTGGAACAGATTTATGAATATACGGCAACCGTTGAGGCTTACGCCGTGAACAACATTGCCCCGCTCACGGGCGGCAGAATCGACAAGATCTATGTGGAGGTGGGCGACCGCGTGAGCAAAGGCAAGGTGCTCGTGCAGATGAACGAAAACAGCCTCAAACAACAGAAAGCGCAACTCGACAATTTGAAAAAGACTTTCAAACGGATTGACGAACTGTATAAAGTTGGCGGCGTGTCTAAGTCGGACTGGGACGCCCAGAAAACATCCCTCGACGTGGCGCAGACCACTTACGACAATTTGTTGGAAAACACGCAGCTCATCAGCCCCATCCCCGGTGTGATTACCGCCCGCAACTATGACAGCGGCGACTTGTATGGCGGGCAGCCTGTGGTGACCGTGCAACAGATAACGCCTGTCAAGATGCTGGTCAACATGTCGGAAGCCCTCTTCAAACAGGTCAAGGTGGGCATGCCCGTGTCGATTAAGGTGGATGCCTACGGCGACGAGGAGTTCAAGGGAAAGATAAGTCTGGTGTATCCGACGGTTGACGGCACCACGCACACTTTCCCCGTTGAGGTGCAGATCCCTAACACCGATGCAAGGGTCCGTCCCGGCATGTATGCCCGCGTCACGGTGAACCTCGGCACGTACAACCACGTGGTTATCCCTGACGAGGCTATCTTCAGACAGCAGGGCTCCGGCAACCGCTACGTCTATATCTACAAGGACGGCAAGGTGAAACTCAGCCAGATTCAGACCGGTCGCCACATCGGCACCAAATATGAGCTGCTCTCCGGCGCCGAAGACGGTGACATACTTGCTGTTACAGGCCTCTCACGCCTCAAAGACGGTATGGAAGTGAATGTTGAAAAATAATTAAAACGGTAATAATATGAGTTTATATCAGAAATCCGTTCAACGGCCGATTATGACGGGGCTGATTTACATCGCCATCGTCATCCTCGGTGTGTTTTCTATGACGAAGCTGCCGATAGACCTGTTCCCGCACATGGACGGCAACACCATCATGGTGATGACAGTCTATGGCGGTGCGAGTGCGGAGGACATCGAGGACAATGTGTCGAAACCTATCGAGAACACGCTCAACTCTTTGAGCGACTTGAAACACATCACCTCCGAGTCCCGTGAGAACTATTCTATCGTGTATCTGGAATTCGAATATGGGGTGGATATAGACGAGAAGACGAACGATGTCCGCGACAAGTTGGACATGGTCTCCTCCTCCTTGCCTGACGATGCCAACGAGCCCTATCTGTTCAAGTTCAGTGCCGACGACATGCCTATCGTGATGCTTTCTGTGAAGTCGGACCAGAGCACGCAGGCGCTTTACAAGATCCTTGACGACAAGGTGGCGTCGCCTTTGAGCCGAATCAGCGGTGTGGGTGCCGTGTCTGTGGCGGGTGCGCCTCAACGCGAGATCCAGGTCTATTGCGACCCCTACAAACTGGAGTCCTACAACTTGACAATCGAGAGTATCGCTTCCGTGCTGGGCGCCGAAAACCGCAATGTGTCGTTAGGTATTATGGATGTCGGAACGAAAACCTACTCCATGCGTGTGGATGGCGAGTTTGAAAGTGCCGACGAGATGGAAGACATTGTGGTGGGAAGCTACGGCAACAAGGACATTTATTTGAGAGACGTGGCCACGGTCAATGATACGTTGCAGGAACGTATGCAGGAAACTTACACGGACGGTTCGCGCGGCGCTATGGTCATCATCCAGAAACAGTCGGGTGCCAATACGGTGCAGATTGCCAACAAGGTGAAGGCGCAGCTGCCGAAGATACAGGAGTCTCTGCCCGCCGATGTGCAGTTGAGCATTTTGGTGGACAACTCCGACAACATCACGAACACGATCAGCAGCCTCGAGGAGACCATCATCATCATTCTGGTGCTGGTGGTGTTGGTGGTGCTCTTTTTCTTGGGACGATGGCGCGCTACGCTCATTGTGGCGTTGGTGGTGCCTGTGTCCTTGGTGGCAGCATTTATCTATTTGCTCTTGACGGGCAACTCCCTGAACATCATTTCGCTTTCTTCCCTCAGTATCGCCATCGGTCTGGTGGTGGATGACTCTATTGTGGTGCTCGAAAACATCACTACTCATATCGAACGCGGTTCCAAGCCTAAGGCGGCGGCTATCTTCGCCACTAACGAGGTCTATCTTTCCATTGTGGCTTCTACGTTGGTCATCATTGCCGTGTTCTTGCCGCTGACCTTCCTCACGGGCATGTCGGGCGTGCTGTTCAAACAGTTGGGTTGGATTGTCACCATTGTGATTACGGTGTCGTTGGCGGCGGCTATGACCCTGACGCCGATGCTGTCATCACTGCTGCTGAAAAAGAACCCCAAAAAGAGCAAATGGTTTGAGAAAATCTATGGTCCTATCGAGCGCTTCCTCGGCAAACTTGACGAGGGCTATGCCCGCATGCTGAGTTGGAGTGTCAACCACCGGAAAACGGTGATTGCCATCGCCTTTGCCGCTTTCATCTGTAGCCTTGCCTTGCTCAAGGTCATCCCTACCGAGTTTTTCCCCACGCAGGACAACGCCCGATTGAGCGCGACGGTGAAATTGCCTGTCGGCACGCGTGTCGAGATTACCAAGGAACTGGGCGACCAGCTGGTGAAAGAGATCCGCGAGAAGTACCCCGACGCCGTCAAGACGGTCAACTACTCCGTGGGTCAGCCCGACGAGGACAATACGTTCAGCTTGATGAGTGACAACGGTACCTACCTCCTCTCTTTCAACATCCGCCTCTACAAGAAGACGGAAAGGAAAGAGTCGATCACGGAGGTGGCAGACGGCATTCGCGACATTATGCGCAATCATATCGAGATAAACACCTATACGGTTTCTACGGGACAAGGCAGCATGGGCGGCATGTCGTCCGTTGACATAGAGCTTTACTGTTATGATTTCACTACCACGGACAATTTTGCCGCCGAGTTGGCAAACCGTATGCGGAATGTGAAAGGCTGCACGGAGGTGACCATCAGCCGTGACGAATATACCCCCGAACTTTCGGTGGAGCTTGACCGCCGCAAGTTGGCCGAAAACGGACTCAACTCCACCACGGCCGCAAGTTATGTGCGCAACCGTTTCAACGGCTATACGGCCTCTTACTTCCGGGAGGACGGTGACGAATACAACATCCGTGTGCGTTATGCCCCTGAGTTCCGCAACGATGTGAAAGCCATCGAGAATATCCTGATGTACAATTCACAAGGCAAGGGCATCCGCGTGGGCGACGTGGGACAGGTGGTGGAAACTTACACCCCGCCCTCCATCGAGCGTAAAGACCGTGAACGTATGGTGAAAGTGTCGTGTATGGTCGGCAAGGACGCTGTGCTGAGCGAAATCGTGGCAGCCGCCCAAAATGAGCTCGACCAAATGGACATACCGAGCACGCTCGACTATAAGATCGGCGGTACCTACGAAGACCAACAAGACGCATTTGGCGATATGTTTGTGCTCATCGCCCTGATTGTCATGCTGGTGTATGTGGTGATGGCTGCACAGTTTGAGTCGTTCACGTATCCTTTCGTCATCATGTTCTCTATTCCGTTTGCCCTCACTGGCGTGCTGATCGGTCTGGCCGTTACGAGAACGGCTTTGGGTATCATGGCCCTTATCGGCATTATGATGTTGGTGGGCATTGTGGTCAAGAACGGCATTGTGCTGGTCGATTACACGAGCCTCTGCCGTGAGCGCGGCATGAGCATCAAGGAGGCTGTCGTGGCCGGTGGCCGCTCCCGTCTGCGTCCTATTCTCATGACAACCTTGACGACGGTGCTGGGTATGATACCGCTGGCACTCGACAAGGGCGAAGGCGCCGAGATGTGGAACTCTATGGGTATGGTGGTCGCTTGGGGCTTGTCAATCTCTACGCTGGTGACGCTGATCTTGATTCCCGTGATGTTCAGCAAGTTTGTGGAGTGGAACGACAAGGCCGCAAAACGCCGCGCCGCACGCAAGGAACGCAACAGACTCGAAGGCGTCAATCTCACTTAATGTCAAATCTAAAACAGAAATAAAATGAAAGCAGTATTCATATCATTCTATCAGGCCTTTTACGACGAGGTGATGGCTGTGCTGGAGAAAAACCAGGTCCGCGGTTTTACGTTCTGGAATGAGGTCCAAGGCCGCGGTTCCGACGACGGCGAACCACACTACGGCAGCCACGCCTGGCCGACGCTCAACTCTGCCATCCTGATGTTTGTGGCCGACGAGAAGGTGAAACCCCTCCTCCAAGACCTCCACGAACTCGACCTCACCGCCGAACAGCAGGGCCTGCGCGCTTTCGTGTGGAATGCCGAGGAAATGACCGACAAGACGGTCTGACCTTTGTTGATTTCACAGCCTTGAAACAAAACGGAGAGATGCTTTGAGCCTCTCCGTTTTGTTTTGTTTTGTTTTGTTTTGTAGGCTGCCGCAATTCTTTTCTCTTTCAAAACGTGTCTGCACAGAGGGCAAAAAATGGTGCGGCTGCCGTGTCGCATTTTTCGTATCTTTGCAGTCTTGTAAAAATCATTATCCTGAATATTATGGCTGAAGAAAAATTGTTCTCCGAATTTCCCCCAATTTCAACAGAAGAATGGGAATCTACAATACATAAAGACCTTAAAGGCGCAGACTATGAGAAAAAACTGGTTTGGCGTACCGACGAGGGTTTCAATGTACGTCCCTATTACCGCGCCGAAGACCTCGACGGCATCCGTTACCTCGACACCTTGCCGGCAACTTTCCCCTACACGCGAGGAACTAAAGCGCACGACAACCACTGGGACATTGTGCAGGAGATTGAAGAGTCAGACCCCGCAAAGGCCAATGCCATAGCCCTCGATGCCCTTAGTCGCGGCGCTACTTGCATTGCGTTCAATGCCGAAAATGTTGAAACGGCCACGGCTATGAATACGCTGCTGCAAGGCCTCGACCTCAACAAGACCGGACTGCAGTTCAACAAGGCTTGCGATTATGCTAAACTTGCCGACCTGCTCCGCGATTATGTAGCCGCAGGCAATTATGACCCCAAAGCCATCAAAGGCAGTTTTGACTTTGACCCCTGGATGTGTCGCCTCAAACATAACAAGTTCTGCCACACTAAAGCAGAAGACCTCCAACGGTGTGTTGACCTGCTGCGCAAAATGGAGGACATGCCGAATTTCAAGGTTATAAACGTGAAAGGTACCGTCTTGCACAACGCCGGCGCAACGATCGTGCAAGAGTTGGGTTATACCCTCGCACTCGCTAACGAGTACCTCGTCTATTGCACCGAGCAAGGGATGCCGATTGAGAAAGTGGCCTCGCGCATGCAACTGACCCTGTCGGTGGGCTCTAACTATTTCATGGAAATCGCCAAACTGCGCGCCGTGCGGTTGCTGTGGTCCACTATGGTGGCACAGTACAAGCCGGCCTGCGACTGTGCCTACAAGATACACGTCAACACGGTGGCTTCTACCTGGAACAAGACAATGTACGACCCGTACGTCAACATGCTGCGCAGCACTACGGAGGGCATGTCAGCCGTTATCGGTGGTACCGACGCACTGTCGCTGCAGCCGTTTGACGTGGCTTACAAGGAGTCTGACGACTTTTCGCGCCGCATTGCCCGCAATGTGCAGGTAATCCTGAAAGAGGAGGCCTTTATGGACCGCGTGGCCGACCCCGCTGCGGGTTCCTATTATGTTGAGAACCTCACAAACGCTATTGCCGAACATGCCTGGAACCTGTTCCGGGAGGTGGAGAAGGCAGGCGGTGCGGCTGTGCTTGTTGAGAACGGCACAATGCAGGCCGAAATTGAGAAGAGTTGCCAGAAACGCGATATGGACATCGCCACACGCCGCTATATTCTGCTGGGCACGAACCAATATCCTAATCTCAAGGAGAATATGGCCGACAAGATTGAGCGTGTGAAGAAAGACGACTGCGAGGGACTCAAGACGTACCGTGGCGCGGTGGCCTTTGAGGAGATCCGCCTGGCCACTGAAAAGTACGCCGCAACACATGCCCGTCCTAAGGTGTTCCTGTTCAAGGTGGGCAATCTGGCTATGCGCCAGGCACGCGCCGGCTTCATTACCAATTTCTTCGGCTGTGCCGGCTATGAAATCGTAGAGCCCGCCGGTTTCGCAACTGTGGAGGAGGGCATAGCCGCTGTGCAAGAGGCCGCTCCCGCCCTGATTGTGGTGTGCAGCTCCGACGAGGAGTATGCAACTCTCGGCGTGGAGGCTGCCAAACAGTGCAAGTCGCACTTCCCGTCTGTGCCGTTCCTGGTGGCAGGCAACCCCACAGAGGCTGTTGAAGCACTCAAGAATGCCGGTGCTGACGACTTTATCCATGTTAAGACCAACATCCTCAACAGTCTGACGGCTTATAATCAGAAACTGCTGAAATAGGGAGATAGTGAGAAAGTACATCGCCATTTTGATGGTGGTTGTTGCTGTTGCCTTGTTGCTGGGATGCTCCAATGCCCGCAAGTCTCAACAGGACACCTATTTTGAATGGACAGATTCTTACGGACGGCAGGTGCGGCTCAATGAAGAGCCACACCGCCTTGTCTCGCTCTCGCCGGCTATTACGGAGATTTTTTACCTTGTCGGCGCCGATGACAAACTGGTCGGCGTGTCAGACTTCTGCACCTATCCTGAGGCGGCACAAAGCCTCCCCAAGTTGGGCGGCATGCAGAATATCAATATGGAGACTTTGCTGGCCCTGCGCCCCGACGCCGTGCTGATAGGCTCCATAGTGTCGCAGAAAGATGTTCAGGCCATCGAGCGGATGAACATTCCCGTCATTGCCATTAAGGAGGAACAGAATATCGAAGGTATGGCGGATATGATGAGGGTGATAGGCAAGATTACAGGACATGAGACGCAAGCGGACAGCGTGGCGGCCGACTGGTCGTTGCGGGTGAGCCGCCTGAAAGAGGCCAACCACGGTCCGGACTCGAAAGCCCCGACGGTCTATTATGTGGTGGGCTTTGGCGATGCCGGTGACTTTACTGCACCCCGCAATTCCCACATTTCGGAGATTATAGCCTTGGCGGGCTGCCGCAATGTGGGCGACACGCTGCAAGGCTGGAACGTGAGCCGCGAGTTTCTCTTTGAAACTGACCCCGACATCATTGTGGTCAGAAAGGAGGACCAACAGGCTTTCTGTTCACATTATCCTTATACCCTGCTGACGGCGGTGAAACAACACCGCGTTTATCCTGTCGAGAGCGGCTGGGTTGATATTGTATCACCCAGAAACTTGCAGGCTGTAGAGCTGTTGCAAGAAATCCGAAAGTCGTTGGAGGAAGGTCAAAAACGGTGACAACACCGGTGCTATCTTCTCAAAATGTGTACTAACCCCGTGACGGTTTGCGCATCTTCACCCGCCATTTTGTAGGTGATTTTGTATTGGTAAACGCCGTCAAGACAGTCGTCGCCGCCCCAGTTGTTTTGGTAATTGCCGGATTTGAAAACAACATTGCCCGACTGGTTGCGGATGACCACTTGGCAGTTGGTGCAATGCTCCAGCCCTTTGATTACAAAATAGTCGTTGTACCCGTCTCCATTGGGCGTGAAGACGTTAGGAATTTCCAACGGGAAGACCTCGTCCTCGGAGTCTTGCGGCTCTGTTTGAGTCGTTGTTTCGAGGTTGTGTGTGGCAGGCGTAGGGGTATTGGTTGCGCCTGCGGGAATATGCACAGGTTGTATGGGGCGTGTCAGGGCAGGAGTGGCGGGCGAAAGGGCAGGCACTGGCACGACTGTCGGCGTGGCTGTCGCCAGGGCTCTGTTTTTGTCTGTCTGCACTTGTTCCGGTTCGGGGTGTTGTCGCGTGGTTGTTGGAGGCGTCGATGGGGATGCCTTTGCGATGCCTGTCGTGATATTCTGGCTGTCGGCGTTGTTGTCGGCAACAGTTGTGGCAACAACGTTGATGGTATCCCCGAGGTCCTCAGCAAGGCTGTCGTGCTGTACTGTGGCGCTGTCGTTTCCGTGGCGCTGCGGTGCGGACGAGTTGTCTCTGCTGAGCATATAGATGGTCACGGTTGCGGCCGCCACGGCGACAACGCCGGCGGCTGTGGCAACGGCTTTCCAGACGGCACTGAGGCTGTGCAGTTTGTGGACTGCGGCAGGCGTGTTGCCCGATGCCGGCTGTTGTGGTTGCTGCGGCATGGCGGCATCAAGTCGGCTGCTCAGCCTGTCCCAGCAGGCGGGCGACGGCTGCTCTTCCATTTGTCCCAGAATGTCGTTGATGTTATGCTCCATTTTTCGTTGTCAATCGTCTAAAGATGTTGTTCCCGAGTCTTTATCTCCTCAATAAGCCGGGCACGGGCCCGTTGGTAATAGACGCGTATAGTGTTTTCGTTCCTTCCCAGCATGGCGGCAATCTCCTTGAAACTGTAACCCTCCACACTGCGGAGGTTGAAGATGACGCTCCACTCTTCGGGCAGTTGCCGGATGAGTGCCAATATCTCCTTGCCCTCCAGCCGGGTGATGATGGCCGTTTCAGAAGCGTAGCCTTCGGCTATGGGCTCCGGCACGGCATCAATCCGGTCGTTCTTCAAGAGGTTCCGGCTCTTTCGGAACGAGTCGATGGCCTTCTTCACCATTATGGCGCGAATCCAGTTTTTGAGAGAGCCCTCGTTGCGGTACTCTTTCAACTGTTGGAACACGCACATAAACCCCTCCATCATGGCGTCTTCTGCCTCTTCGTGTCTGACACAATAGCGCAGGCATACGCCGAACATCGCCGGTGCAAACATGTCGTACAGGCGATGTTGAGCCTGACGGTCATTGCGCAAACAACCGTTAATCAGTTCTGTGATGTCCTGTTCTGTTGCTGCCACAATTGTCAAGTCGTGAAGAGGCACGGAAATGTTACAGTCCGCGCATTTATTTCAAGGATTTCACGATGGCCTCCACCTCGCGCAGGTAGTCGCGCTTGTGTTCTTGCGGTGCATAGACAAAGCCGTCGAGGGTGATGCACTTCGACTTGTCGGACGACAGCATCGTGAAGCTGTAGAAAGGGCCGCCCATCTTGTCGCGCACCGAAGCCCAGAGGCCGCGCAGTTCCAGTCCGTTGTGATAGCGGATGGAGATGTTCTCCGCTAACGGGAAGCCCTCAAGGTCGGCCACGATAGGGTAGGCGCCGGCTACGGCTCCCTGGATGTAGGCCTTGGTGATGCTGTCGCGCGTCTTCACCACATTGTCGGCGGTGAGCGGATATGCGGGTGCCTGGTAAATCATGACAAAACGGTCGTTCTTTGGCGTGCGGTAGCAGAGCCACAGGAAGTCTTGCTCTTCGCGCCCTATGAAATAGCCCGACGGCACGGTTATGGAAATGCCGAATTTTTCCTGTATCCGCTTCTCTACCTCTGTGTTGTTGAGTTTGCGGTGCGCATTCTGCAGCCGCACGAGGTCGTTGCCGTACATCGCCTTCACAATCTCGTCTTGGTGTTTCAGGAAAAGGGCGAGCAGCGAGTCTTGGTTGTTGCCTTGAATTTTGACCAGCACTTGCGGGGCAGAGTAGGCATTCTTTTCAATCTCGAAATGGTTGTTTGCGTAGTCTTTGTTGTAGTCGAAACGTACAATGTTGCGGTGCCGCGTAAAGGAGGCCAGAAAGTCGCTGTTGCTGCACTGTATGATGTCGAACATCGGCTCAATCTGGTTGATGGCGGGCTGGGGCTGCTGCAGGACGCCCCTGACTGTCTTTATGGCGGCATCGGTCCAGTTGACGGTGTCGATGGCCAGGATCATTTCGCCGGCTTTGCCGGTGGAGAAGTTGTCGGACTTAAAAGCCGGAACAGACGATTTGTGCTTGCAGGAGGTGCTGGCAAGCATCATTACGGCCAAAAGTGCGATGGTGATTTTTTTTATTGTCATTGTGTCGGTGGTTTTTCTGTGGATAATCAAGAAACTGCCTTTGTTTGGTCTTTGAAAAAGCATCGGTGCAAAAGTAGCAAAAATGCGAAACGGCGGATTCGGCAATGCCGAGGCTATTGTGCCGTGAATACTTGTGAGCCGTTTTCTTCCAACTGCTCTTGTATCTGCCGGTTTTGCATGATGCTGCCGCCCGTTTCGTTGAGGTTGATGAGGTTGGGCGCATTGAACCAGCCGTTGATGTTCATCGCGATGGTGAGGGTGGCAATGTTCTCTTTGCTGACGGCGAATTGCGACAACGGCAGGCTGACGGTGAACGAGTGGTCTGTGGTTTGCCCGTCTGTGACGGTGCGTCCCGTGTGCAAGGCAAAAGGCTTTGCCGTACTGTCAGGCGAGCGCCAGAACCCGTTGATTTTCATATAGTGGTAGCCGCCGCCCAACAAGGCGGGCCAGCTCATGTTGTTCTCCGGGGCCGAGGGGTAGGCTCCGGTGTAGTTGAGCTCCGGCGCCAGTCCGAAGCAGAACTCGATGCTCTTGTAGGTGCCGCACGGCAACTCGTCGGCAGGAATCCACGACAAGGTGCTGTCAAGGGCTGCGTCAACATAGTGTGCGGCCTTGTTAGAAACGATGGGCACACGCGTGCCGTCTGTCATGGTCAAAACAACGTTGGAGATGAAAAACTGCAGGTCTGTGACTCTGTAAACGTTGCCCACCGCATTGCGGTACAAGAAAGTGTCGCGCACCAGTGGCTCGCCGTCAACGTGAAAGGAAAAGCCGACACTCAACTGTCCTGTCGGCTTGGTGCAGGCTGTGGTCAGCACACAAAGCAGAAGGAAGGAGTAAAGGTGTTTACCATTCATCTTCAAACACTTCCGGCGGAAGCATGCCTTCTTCCAACGAGTTGATCAGGGTCTTGATCTGGTCGTCTATCTGCTGCAACCACTCGTATTGGGAGGGTGACCAGTAGGGACTGTCGGTTTTGAACCAGTTTTCGATAGGGGCTGCGGCCGTGGCCTTCTCGTTGAAATTCGTGATGGTGTAACGGTAGCGGTTGTCGCGGCACTCGAGTTTGAAGTTGTAATAGACAACGTTCTTGGGAAGCATGGTGCCGTCTTTCTGCTTGGAGAAGATGCGGACACTGGAGCGCATCTCTATGGTCGACTTTTCGGCATCTGCTTTCTTGATGACTTCAGCGGTGTTTTTGTACTGTTTTTTGACCCAAGCCATGGCACGGTCGTACAGCACTTGCGGTGTTCCCTCCTGCTTGACCACGTCTTGATAGGTGACAAGGTTGGTGCGTTCGTCTATGGGCAGGTCCGGAACGGGCAGTTGTTTGGAGGGCTTCTGTGCAAAAGTGCAGACTGAAATGGCTGTGAGGCAGAAAAATACGAGGATTTTTTTCATTTTCTATCTTCTTGTCAGGGTTTGGAAATATAAATCGTAAATGTTCTTTTCGTCTTTAGGGATGAACTCGTTCGCGGTGAGTGTCCATTCTTGCTCGTTGATGGCCGGGAAGAAGACATCGGCGGTGAATGGGGACAGGATGCGGGTGAGGTGGAGGGTTTGGGCATACGGCAGGAAAAGCCGGTACATGGTGGCGCCGCCCATCACAAAAACCTCATCCTCTTCGTTTTGCGCCAATGCGAGTGCCTCCTCGACGGAATGTACGGTGAGGCAGTCGGGAAAGACGGTCTCGCTGAGCGTGACAACGATGTTGCGGCGGTTCGGCAACGGCTTCTTCGGCAGCGACTCCCACGTGCGGTCGCCCATGATGACGGTGTGCCCGCTGGTGATTTCTTTGAAATGTTTGAGGTCTTTGGGCAAATGACAGAGCAACTGGTTGCGGTAACCCAGTTCCAGGTTCTGTCCTACTGCCGCTATCATACTCAGGTTCTTCATGTTGACGGTTGCTTTTTTAGGAACGGCAAAGATAACATAAAATTGTAACGTTCTCTTGGGCTGTGAAGGATTTATTCGGCGGTGTCGTTTTCGCTCACGGCGGACACTACGCTTGAGACGGTGCCGTTGAACAGCTGCGTGTCGAGCACGTCACCGGGCTTGAGTGTGTTGGAGCCCGTTACGGCCTTGCCGTTGAGCCGGGTGATGCTGAAGCCGCGTTTCAGGATGTTGCCCGGATGCAGCAGTTGCACTTTCTCTTCGGTCATGGCCATAATCTCCGTTTCCCGTTTCAGTCGGCGGAGTGGCTCTGAAGAGGTTTTGCCGGCATACAGGCTGAGCAGGTCTTTGGCACTCTGCAGTCTGCTTTGCGCCAGATTGGAGATCCTCGCGGCCGTGAGGTTGAGGCTGCTGAGGTTCTTTTGCAGCACAACGTTCGCTTTTTGGAGGCTGACTTGGCAGGTTTGCAGTTTTTCGTCAAAACGGCGGAAACAGTCGATGAGGGCGAAGGCCACGTCGGTGGGGGTTATGAAGTTGGTATGTGCTACCATGTCGGTGATACTCAAGTTGGTGGAGTGTCCGATGCCGGTGAGCACGGGCAGCGGAAAGGTGGCCACAGGGTAGGCAATGCGGTAGTCGTCGTAGCAGTTGAGCCCAACGTCGCCGCCCCCGCCGCGCACGATGGTGACGCAGTCAAACTCATCCCGCCGTGCCGCAATGGCCGTCAGGCAGGCGGTGATGCCCTCTATGGCGCGCTCACCCTGCAGTATGGAGGGAAACAGTGTGGTGGAAAAACGGTACCCGTAACGGTTGCCGTTGAGCGTGGCGATGAAGTCGCTGTAGCCTTTGCTGCTGTCAACGGAGATGACCGCTATCCGCTTGGGCAGCAGTGGCAACGTTAGGGTTTTGTTCTGCCCGAAGACCCCCTCTTTCTTGAGCCGCGCAATGACGGCATTGCGGTTTTTCATAATCTCGCCCAACGTGTAGGTGGGCTCGATGTCCTGGATGTGCAACGCCAAGCCATGTTTTGGGCTGTATTCGACAGAGGCCAGACACAAAATGCTGATGTTCTCCTTGATGGGCTCGCCCGTAATCTGCAGAAAGCGCTCGTTGATGTTGCTGAAATTCTGCCTCCAGATGACGGCGCGCATCTCGGCCTTGATTTCTTTGCCCTCTTTTTCTACCAGTTCGGGATAGCAGTGTCCCGTTTTTTTGTAGTAGTTGAGTTTTACGATTTCGGCTTTGATGTAGTAGGGCTGGCGGTAATTTTGCTCCACCATGCGGTGCAGACTGTAGGCTATCTCGGAGAGCAGATAGACTTTGTGGCCGTTGAATGTTTCCCTTTCTTTTTCCATCGTCTGAAATGATGTGCGTTGTGGGCTCTGTCAGGCCTCAAAAACAGGCACTCCGTCCATGTAGGTTTTGAGGATGCGTCCATAGACAGTTTCGCCGTCAAACGGGGTGTTCTTGCCCCGCGAGGCAAAGTCGGCAGCCTTGATGCGGTAGGGCTCGTTGAGGTCAACCAACACAAAGTCGGCGGCCATGCCCGTGCGGAAGCGGCCTTTGTTGAGGTGCATCATGGCGGAGGGGGTTGTGGCCATCAGTTTCGCCAGTTGTTGGAGGTTCAGGAAGCCTCCTTTTACCAACTTGGTATAGCAGAGCGGGAAGGCGGTTTCGATGCCGGAGATGCCGTTGGCGCCGGCGGCCTTGTCTTCGGGGGTGTGCGGGGCATGGTCGGTGCTGATGGTGTCGGCGGTGCCGTCCTGTAAAGCCTTGACGAGCGCCTTGATGTCGTCGTCGGTGCGGAACGGCGGCGCCACGCGGTAGCGGTTGGCCTGCTCGGCGTTCCAATAGATGTGGTGCGGGGTAATCTCGCACGACACCCGCAGGCCTTTGCGCTTGGCGGCGGCTATGGCCTCTATCGACTCGCGTGTGCTCACATGACAGAAGTGGATGGCGCCGCCCGTCTTGGCGCACAGTTCTATGTCTCTGAATGTCATAGCGTTCTCTGCCATACGCAGGTCTTGCGGACTGTAGCGGGCATCTTCTTCGTGAGCCATGATGAGGAAGTTTTTCTCTTTGCAGATCTTGAAAATCTCTTCCATCACGTCGGAGCGGTTCACGCCCTTGCCGTCGTCAGACACAAAAGGCACACTGCCGGCTTCGAGGCGGCGCAGGTGCGAGCAGTCGTCGCCCTTCTCGTCAATAGTCATGCTGATGCATTGGTTGGCTCTGACAAGGTTAAGTTGCGCAATGCGGCGTTCCACATCGCGGGCCTGCTCCAGGCTGCTGACTACGGGGTTGGTGTTAGGCATCAGGTTGACGGCCGTGTAGCCGCCGCGCACTGCCGCGCGGCTGCCCGAGACGATGTCTTCTTTGTAGGTGAAGCCGGGGTCGCGGAAGTGGGCGTGCAGGTCGGTGAATGCCGGAAGCAACACGGGCATTTCCGGGGCGGCCGCGCCCTCACGGAGGTCTATGCGGCTGATGACACCGTTCTCGACGGAGATGTCCGCAATGGCGTCCAGCGCATCGTCCACAATATGAACGTGTTCTAAGGTCATGGTGTCTCTACGAGGTTTCCTTTAGTTGTTCTTTTTCAGCAAGTCGCGGATCTCTGTCAGCAACTCTTCCTCTTTGGTCAATTGCGGCTCGGCGGGGGCTGCGGGCTCTTCCTCTTTCTTCTTGCCGAGTTGGGAGAGGCGGTTGATGCCTTTGATCATCAAGAAGATGCAGAACGCCACGATGAGGAAGTCGATGAGTACTTGAATGAAGTTGCCGTAATTCCACGTCACGGGGTCCATGCCTTCGCGGACCGGGAATTGGAGGCTCAGTTTGGTGAAGTCCATGCCGCCGATGAGCCATCCGATGGGCGGCATAAGGATGTCGTTGACTAATGAGGTGATGATTTTGCCGAACGCGCCGCCGATGATGACACCGACAGCCATGTCCATCACATTGCCTCTCATGGCAAATGTCTTGAATTCCTGAAGAAATTTTTTCATAATGAAGTCTTGTTATGTTAGTTCAAAAATATGAGGCGCAAAAATAGTAAAAAAAGGCTATCTTTGCGCCTCATTTCATAATAACCGCTATGAAGATCAGCAGCAACCGAGAACATCTCAACGCATCGTCCGAAAAGGTTTACAATCTGTTTGTCCGTTTTATGCAGGCCGAGTCTTTCCCCTCTTTGCCGCAGGTTACTAATGTGGAGAAGGTGGAGAACGGCTGCCGTTTCACCGTCGGCGGCATGGCCACCTGCACGTTGACACTTTTGCAGCAGACTCCTTACTCGCTGGTTTCGTACCGGTTAGAGTCCGACAAGGGGATCTCGGCCATGGCTTCCGCACACATCGAAAGCGAAGGTGACGGCTGCAATTTGCAGCTGGAGATGGATGCCGAGGTGCCTTTCTTCTTGCAAGGCGTGCTTAAGGGCATGATGCAAAACAGCCTTGACAAGAGTATGGAAAAGATTAAAGAATTGGCAGAAAGGATGTAAGTATGGAAACGGAATACAAGATACGGACCGAGGGGCTGACCAAAAAATACAAGAGCCGGACGGTTGTCAACGACGTTTCGATAAACTTCACCCAGGGCGAGATTGTCGGGCTGCTGGGTCCGAACGGCGCGGGCAAGACCACCTCCTTTTATATGATAGTGGGACTCATCAAGCCATTCTCGGGCAAGATATTCCTGAACGACCGCGACATTACCGACTTGCCCATGTATATGCGGGCGCGGCTCGGACTGGCCTACCTGCCGCAGGAGGCATCTGTGTTTCGACAACTTACGGTAGAAGAGAATATTAAGGCCATCTTGCAGTTCAGCAAAAAGAGCAAGGAGGAGCAGCGTGATATGCTGGAGACGTTGATTTCGGAGTTCAACATACAGAAAGTGCGCCACAACAAAGGCAACAACCTTTCGGGTGGTGAGCGGCGGCGGTGCGAGATAGCGCGCTGTCTGGCCTCGAACCCTAAGTTCATCCTGCTCGATGAGCCATTCGCCGGCGTTGACCCTATTGCCGTGGAGGACATCCAGAGCATCATTGCCAAACTGAAGAACAAAAACATCGGCATCGTCATCACTGACCATAACGTACACGAGACGCTCTCCATCACCGACCGTGCCTACCTGCTCTATGAGGGCAGCGTGCTCAAGTCGGGCACTGCCGAAGAGCTGGCCGCCGACCCGATTGTCAAGAAAGTCTATCTGGGCACTAACTTTGAACTGCGCAAACCCTCGACCGCTGGTTATAAATAGCATTAAACATAAAGGACACATTATTTTATGGCTTGTATAGGAGAACAGCAAGAGAGTTTGATTTCAACCAAACCGAATCGAATGAGAGCAGTATTGCAGATATATTACAATGTAAGAAAGATGTATTTCTTATAGGCTGTTTTAGAAATGATCAAAAAAAACAGATTGATTGGATTCTTGAAAATTTGACACAAGATAGTGTAGGGAAATACAATGTCAGGATTGGAAAAGGTAGAAACGGTTGGGTGAACAAGGATAATCCTCGCATATCCAATCCTCAATATGCTTTATTGTATGAATTCGAAAATGAGGAAGTTGTCTGAAGAATTCCTCTTTTTGTTATTCAAGGATTTCGTGGAGAACATTAAGAAAGCGTATGATTCAACAGATGTTGTGAGAAGTGGAGCCGTGAAAGCTTATTCAAATTTATATTTTAAGGCAAGAAATTTTGAAGAATTTATAAAATCTCCCGAAATTGGGGTAAATAATAAAGATCAGGATTATGCGATTTATCGAACATTTGAGATGCTGATAAATGAAAAAGATAAAATTCAAATCCAAATACCAGCAATAGCCATTGAAGCAAAAACATATATTGACAAAACAATGTTAGATTCTATTATTGCTACGGCCGAAAAGATAAAGAGTGGAAATCCGCATACGAGGTTTATTGCTGTAGCAGAATGGTATGATGTGAGTTTTGCAGTAGATCCCGCCTATTCAAGAATTGATCAGATTTATATATTAAGGAAAACAACAAGAAAATCTGATTGGGCTCAAATTGACCCGGAAGTGGTCCTAAAAATGTTCAAGGATACAATTTCGCACTTTGAAAGACCATGGTCAGACATAGAACAGAGAATTAAACATGAGGGAGTTGTGATATAGAATTGAGGGAGAGAGTTTATAGTTTTTGCCCTCTTCGAGGGCAGACTCTACGAATGTGAAAGCGAGAACAATGAATTCTCCGATGCTCTGACAGAGCATCGGAGAATTCATTGTTGAATTTCCGACTGATGACGGCTCCGTCGTTGTCTGTTGAGAACATCTTCGGGCCGGAATACGGCACGGCTGCCGTACGAATGCAGAGGCGTTACGCGTGTTGTCCTTTAACTTAGTCTTTGAGCGCGTAAGTGACGGTGGTGACGACTCTAATCTTCTTGATGTAAGGGGTGTTCTCGTCGCGGTTGTCGATGGAGAACTGACCTTGGTCGGCATAGACGATTTTGCCGAGTTTGCTCTTGCTGTTGACGGCAAACTGTTCAGCCGTCTTTTCGGCATTCTCGATGGCCTCTTTCATCATACCCTGTTTTTTGTCGTTGAATGAGACAAATTCGTACGAAACGGGATAGGACCAGCCGCCTTCTACAATGGCGATGCCATCTTTGAGCAGTTCGCCCTGCTGTGCGATGATATTTCGCACCAGGTCCACGTTTCTTGACGTGACGGTGAGGATGGAGGTGATGTTGTAGCGGTACTTGCGGTTGTCGCTGCTGTAGTAATCGGTGGCCACGAGGTCTTTCACTTCGGGCGCATTAGTCCATATTTCATCCTCCTTGATGCCGTTGTCGAGGAGGAATTTCTTGATCTTTGCTTGTTTGTCTGCAATTTTGTCGTACAGTTCGGGCAGGTTGTTGCCGATCTCTTTGGAGACGATGGGCCACGTCACTTTGTCGGCGGCCACTTCCATCTCGGCGAGGCCTTTGACGGTGACTTTGCGGTCTTTGTTGGCCATCTTGCTGAAGCCTGACCTGACGCAGAGCCCGAGGGCTACAATGCCAATTGCCAATACGGCTGCACACAGTAAGCGGTTGGTGAGGTTTGTGTTCATAAAGCAGTGTTTTTTTGTTGTTTTGTGGACTTCTTAATTTAATTTTATTGACCTATCTGCGCCGGTGTCCTGAACCCCGTGAAGTCCTTTGACCGAGGTCCACGGCAAACGGTGCGGCATTATTTACTTTAACTTGTCAAGCATCTTGTCAAAGTCAGACAATAACGTTTTGTCTTGTGTTTTGTTGTATTTTGCGTATTCCGACAAAGCTTTTTCATCGGCTTGTTTGCGTGATACTTTCCCGGCGTCAGGAAGAATGTCGTGGTCACTGACTTGCAGAAATTTCTCAAGATACTCTTTCCAGTCTGACGTGGACATAAGTTGCTGATTGAGGGCTTTGGTTTCGGCCAAATCCACAAAGGATGTTGAAAGTCGTTCTAAAGTACGCATTTCATTTTCTGAAAGATAGTTTTTTGCAATGGTCACATCGCTCTTGCGTATTCGTCCATCGGGCGCATTTCTCCAGGTTGTCAGTCCCATATAGGGCTTGGCAGCATCGGCTCTGTCAAATACAATCTCCGCTGCAGTTTGGTGCGCTGCTGCAAAGTGCATCATATTCTGCACCATTTGATAAAAAAGACGGGTAGTCTCGCTGTCTTTGTCGTAATCATAACTACATTCAGCGTAAATGTCAGTGATTTTCTGGTAATAGCGTCGTTCGGATGTACGAATTTCTCGTATGCGGTCGAGAAGTTCATCAAAATAGTCTTGCCCGAATATGGTGTTGCCTTTTAATCGTTCATCGTCAAGTGCAAAACCTTTCACGATAAATTCTTTCAGAACACGGGTCGCCCAAATTCGAAATTGTGTTGCTTCGTAACTGTTTACGCGGTATCCGACCGCTATGACAACATCAAGATTGTAAAGCAGAATGCTTTGCTCATTCCATTTGTCCGGGAGAATTCGAAATTTTCGAATAGCCTTGGACAATTGTATTTCGCCGCTCTCTTCAATCTGCTTGATGTGATAGTTGATGGTAGAGACTGCCGTTCCGAACAACTCGGCCATCCTTTTCTGTGAAAGCCAAAATGTGTCGTTGTTGTACAATACAGTGACATTGACTTGACCTTTAGCTGAACGGTAAATCAGCATGTTGGCTTCTGTTGCCTTAGACAAGTCTTTGCCGTCCAATGTTCCATGAAAATATTCAGCCGCTGCTTTTACCATTGGTTTTCGCTTGTCGGCACAACAGACAATGCCCAAACAGGCGGCACGTGTCAGCATAAAACTTTTCACCCTGCGGCTTGTGCCGTTGCCTAAGGTTGCCATTTCCTCTGTTTCGATGAAAAGTTGTTCTGGGGACATTCCTTTTTCTGATTGCAGGGATTGAATGGCTTTGTCAACAATCCTTTCAAAGTTCCAATATTTGGAATACCCCAAGATTTTGGCGAGTATTCGGGAGTTCCACCATTCGATTCCTTGCGAGTCTGTATGTTTTATCTCCTCAAAAGGAGATTTCATTTCTTCTGTTTCCATTTTTTGTTTTCAATTAGTGTTCAGTGTTCTCTTAATTTTATTGACCTATCTGCGCCGATGCCCTGAACCCCGTGAAGTCCTTTGACCGAGGTCCACGGCAAACGGTGCGGCAAAGATATTGTTTTTTTAGTCCTCTGCCAAAAAAGTTTTTTTGCGGAAGTGCGCGGTGATGTCCTCCCATCGTTGGCCATTTCGCCGGTACATGCGCTGGTTGGTGCCGGGCGTGTCAAGGCCGCCTTTGTCGGGCATATAGGCGCCGGTTTTCACATAGTCGAAGAGGTCGGGGTGCGGTGGCATGTCGTTACCGCCGGAGTACCAGCCGATCTTGATGCGCGCCCGTGTCCTGATGTGGCGGGCCATCTTCTCAACCTCGCCGCGACAGGCGTCGCCGCCCATGAAGCAGAAGCAGGTGATGGCGGCAGCATACCGGTCGAGCAGCCGGTCAACGGCACTTTCGTCCAGCTCTTCGCCGATGTCCTCGCGCAGGTGCGGACTGTGGCAGCCTACGCAGCGGAACGGACAGCCCGTGATGTTCACGGCCAGCGTCACCTCGTCGGGAATCTCGCGGAATACGATGTCAAAGTTGTGGAATTTCATCGGCGGCGTTGATGTAGTGGCGGCGGGCGGCCTCTTTCTGCCGCGCCTCCGAGAAGTTGCTGATGCGTTTCATGTAGCCGATGACACGGGTGAGGTAGTCCACATTGGCGCTGCCACAGTGCGGGCAGACTTTGAGGTACCGCTTGTCGATGTGCCCGCAGTCGTTGCAGATGGTGTTGGGGATGTTGAAGGTGAAGTAGTTGCAGCCCTCAATGGCAGCGGTGCGCAGCAACTGGCGGTATTGTGCTTGGCTGAGGTGCTCCTCCAGGTTGAGATGCAGCGCCGAGCCGCCCGTGAGGTGGTTGATGTAGTGGTGGCCGTGCAGCCGGAACTTGTCGAGCACGTTCAGCGACTCGTCTTCAACAATGTAGAAATAGCTGTTGTAACACTCGCGCGGCACCTGATAGCCGTCTTCGGCGTCCCATTTGGCATGCTTGACGCCTACGTTCTCGGCCGGTATCATCTCGCAGTTGAAGAGCAGTTCGGCGGTGCGGTATTGCCGGTTGTAACGCTCGATGAGTCCTAACACATCCTCTACAAAGTGGCGGTATTGGGGGTTGTCGTTGATGGGGATGCCCGCAAACTCGGCGGCTTCGACCAGCCCGTTGATGCCGATGGTGAGGTACTGCCGGTTGATGGCGATGAATCCGGCATCAAAGAGCGGCAACATCTGCTTGGATAACAGGTATTTGAGATTTTCGTTGTAGGCAACCTGCACTTTGTGGGTCAGGTCCACGATTTCTTCGAGAAACTCCAGCCACGGCCGATTTTCTCTGGCGGCCTGCTGTATGCAGCGGTTGAGGTTGATGGTGAGCACACTCTTGGAGCCCGTTGACACGCCGCCCGCACCGAGGGTGTAACTGAACCCGTTGTCTTGTATCTCGTTGCGCAGACGGCAGCAACTGCTCAAGGAGTCGGCATTGTCGCTGACGTAGGTGAAGAAGGAGTGCCCCTCCGCGTACATCTCGGCGGTGAAGTCGGCATACTCCCGGTCGCGGAAGTCGCCGTCCTTGGAGAGCAGCGCCATGGTCTCTACGGGGAAGGTGAGCACGGTGCGCGTGCGCTCGCGGTTGAACCAGCGCATGAAACGCTTCTGCAGCCAACTGACGGAGTCCCACGTGGGACGGCTGCCGTCAGGGAAACGGAACTCGCCGAACAGACTCTCAAAGTAGTAACGGTCGTAGTAGGAGATGTTCCAGAATACCGACTGGAAGTTGCGTGCGCCCGTGGGCTGGTTGATGGAATAGACCACCTGCTCAAAGCAGTCGGTGATCATCTTGTCGATGGTGCGTTGCCGCAGCGACAGGTCCACTACTTTGTCGGCATTCAGATAGTAGTCGTCCCCGTACTCCAGCCGCAGAAAGTGGTCGAGGTACATCAAAAACTCGGGCGTGGCGCAGGCGCCGCTCAGCATGCTCGACACCATGAATACCATGTTGATGAAGCCGCCGCAGAACGACTTGAGGTTCGTGGGCCTGGAGGCGTTTCCGCCGATGCTGCGGGTGCCGTTGAGCAGCCACGGGTACATGGTGATGCTGGCGCAATAGTTGGCAATGCTGGTCTCGTCGTTCTTATAGATGAAATGGCGGTTGAGCAAGTACAGGTAGCGGTCGGCAGTCTCCTTGCCGTACAGGTCCTTGATGCGGTCGCACAACATGCGACGGTTCAGGCGGATGAACCCTGACTTGGGCAACTCGCCGATGAGCGTGGCTATGTTCTTCTTCTCCACGTTGGCGTTGGCGTCGTACTTGCTGCCGCTCGCGGCGTTGCGGGCGTTGCAGTAGTTGATGAGAAAGTCGAGCTTCTCTTTCACCTCGCGGTCTTCATAGTGCCGCTGGCGGTAGAGGATGTACGACTTGGCCACGTCGTAGAAACGCTCCGCCATGAGCGAACGCTCCACTTGGTTCTGGATTTCCTCTACGGAGATGCCGTCGCGCACGCTCAGCCGGCCGGTGATGTTGGCCATCTCGTCGTGGGTGACGGACGCACCGACGGACTCAAAGGCCCGCGCAATGGCATTGCGGATTTTGTCCATGGAAAAGGGCTCCCGCTTGCCGTTCCGCTTTATGATGTATGTCGTTTCTATCATGACGTTTTATTTTTGCTCTGACTTTAATAATGCGAGAAGACTGTGCTTCACTATGTGCTGTTTTGTCCCTGATTTACAAGTGATTACCCATTGTTGTCAATCACAAGAAAGGTATGGCAAAAATAGGATTATTAGCGCAGTTGTACCCGTTGGCGAGGGCAACATTTTATCCACATTTTGGAAACTCGTCGGAAACCTTTTGTCTGCAAAGGATTGCGCCTGCGGGGTGTTGATAAGTGGGAGCGGTGTGATGTGGGCCGTGTGTTTGGAATTTGGAAATTGGTGGAGCGAACGTTGAGAAGTGCTTCGCACCAATCCTCGCGGAACTAAGGGGCTGTGTTGTAAATGCTTTTCACGGCAGAAAAGCAAGGGTTGTCAGTATAGGAAGCCGATGGTCCACAGCGGCAACTTGTTCCCAATTGGCATTTCAAGGTCGTCAGAGAGAATATAAGAGTCTGGAATGTCCGCAATTTGCGAAAAGTCTTTCCCTTTGCCGCCTACTTCGAGGGTGTATTTGCCGTCAACCAGAAAGTCGCCATGGCTTTTTTTGTATTCTATTCTGTGTTGATAAGATAATTGGTTTACCGCAAAAGTTTCGCGAACAGTGCCTTTCTTGACAGGATTGTTTGCCAAGGTGCAGAGCAAATTGCTGTTTTCGATGTATATTTTGTCCGGTTTTTGCAGTCTCTTGACGTTGTTAAGGTCGCAATAGAGCAGATTGACCAGCTTGGCTTGCTGCATATAGTTGAGGTATCCTAAAATGGTTTCTCTTTTCAACGAGGTTAGTTGCGACAGTTTCGTGATGTCCAGCTCGAAAGGCTCCGATGAGGCCAGTACGTTCATCAACGCTTTGATTTTGCGGGTGTTGGCGGCCGACACACCACAAATACGCGGCATTTCGTCATCGATAATCCTGAATGTCACCTGTTCGATTGCGGTATAGTAGTCTATCTTGTTTTTGATGAAATAAGGATAATAACCGTATTGGAGATATTCGTGGAAGAAAGCCAACGGGCGGCATAATGCGTTGACCTCTTCACATAGTTGCATGGGGTCTTCGAGCAGTTCTTCCAGCGAGACGGGCGGCAAGTTGATGTCTTTGTAGAATTGCAGGAATTCGCGGAATGAGAGCCCTTGTATGTTGTGGTTGATGCACCTGCGCGACAAGTCGGCGTCGCCGGTCATGATGTCCAGCAGGGAGGAGCCGCTCAACACAACCTGAAGGTCGGGATACAGGTCGTATATCTCTTTCATCTCTCTGCCCCAATTGGGGTATTTGTGAACTTCATCCAAAAAAAGATGCTTTCCGCCGTTCTTGTAAAAGGTGTCCGCAAAGTCTAAAATGTTGTGGTCGGTGAAATAGGCGCCGTCTAACGAACAGTAAAGAACGGACAGGTCTTTGGGCTTGTAGTGCCGCTTGATGTATTGCAGCATCATGGTGGTTTTGCCAACGCCTTTAGGTCCTCTGATGGAGAGCATTTGTCCCTCCCAGTTTATGTTCAGGGCACATTGCCGCACTATTTTTGTGGGCGTCACCGACAACATCCGCAGATGCTTTTCATATAGTTTTTCCATAGTTTTCTCTTTTTATCATTCGCCACCGTGTCCGTTGCAACGGACACGAAACGGTCTTTTTTGTCCGTTCCGTCGGACACGCTGCAAAGATAACACTAAAACGTTACAGTCCGCCGTGTCGGACGATGGTTTTGTGATAAATGTTTCTGCAACAGGATGGAGTCGTGTGATGCGGGCCGTGTGTTTGGAGTTTGGAAATTGGTGGAGCGAACGTTGAGAAGTGCTTCGCACCAACATTGCCAAACGAAAGGTCAGCAATAATCAGAAATAGGTTTTAACGGCAAACAAAAATTGTTCTATAAAAATTGTCTTGATGGCGGAGATGTTGTTTTGTTCGTAGAACATGAGCATGGCTTTTTTATAGTCGATGGAGTCAACGGAGCGGAAAGACAAGGGACAATAACCATTGGCTATGAGAATGGCATTGCTCGTGATCCGTGCTGTTCGTTTGTTTCCGTCGGAGAATGCTTGTATGTAAGACAAAAGCACCAAGGCAAGAAGTGCTTTTTCAAAAACATTCTCTTTCCCGTTAATCAGGTTGCAAGTGTCCTCAAGGGCTTTCCGAATCTGAAATTCGTTGTCAAGCGGACGGTAGTTGGTGCCTGTGATGCCGATTCTCCGATGACGAAGGTTTCGTTCAACGCCCAGTTCTTTTGTCAGAATGGAATGAATGTCTTGGCGTTGCTGTCGGCCATAGACAAAGAGCCCGTAGTTGCGGTTTTCCCCAAGTTTGGAGGGCAGTAGCGGCATGTCTGCCGGCATTCTAATAGAGGAAATTGTTGTACGGGTAAATCTGGATGTGCAGTTTTTTGATCTCTTCGTAGAGTATTTCCTTCATTTCGGCCACGTTTTCTTTGGTTTTGGCGGAGATGAAGATGCTTTTGTGCGTATTTTTGGCCATCCATGAGCTTTTGAGTTCCTCCAGGGTGAGGTTCTCGCGAGTGGGCGGCGTGAGGTCGTCGGGGGCTTTCTCCACCCACTTGTAGTTGTCGATTTTGTTGAAGAGGATGATCATGGGTTTGTCGCCCGCCTTGATTTCGGCCAGGGTGCGGTTCACGACGGCGATCTGCTCTTCAAAGTCGGGGTGGCTGATATCGACGACGTGCAGCAGCAGGTCGGCCTCGCGCACCTCGTCGAGGGTTGACTTGAACGACTCCACCAGGCCGTGGGGCAGTTTGCGGATGAAGCCTACGGTGTCGGAGAGCAGGAAGGGCAGGTTGTCGAACACCACTTTGCGCACGGTGGTGTCGAGGGTGGCGAAGAGTTTGTTCTCGGCAAACACGTCGGCATTGCCGAGCATGTTCATGATGGTGGACTTGCCCACGTTGGTGTAGCCCACCAGGGCCACGCGCACAAACTTGTCGCGCCGTCCGCGTTGGGTCTGCATCTGGCGGTCTATTTCCTTGAGCCGTTGTTCGAGCAGGGCGATGCGGTTGCGGATGATGCGGCGGTCGGTTTCGATCTCTTTCTCACCGGGGCCGCGCATGCCGATGCCGCCGCGTTGTTTCTCGAGGTGCGTCCACATGCCCGTAAGCCGCGGCAACAGGTACTTGTATTGCGCCAGCTCAACCTGCACCTTGGCGTGGGCGGTGCGGGCGCGGCTGGCAAAGATGTCGAGGATGAGGCGTGTGCGGTCCATGACGCGGCAGCCCAGCGCGTTCTCGATGTTGCGCTGCTGCGACGGCGTAAGCTCGTCGTCCACCACCGCGAAGCTGATGCCCTCGTTGTGTACATACTCCGCCACTTCCTTGATTTTGCCCGAGCCCATATAGGTGCGCGAGTCGGGGTGGGGGAGGTTTTGGATGAAGCGGCACGCCGCCTCGCCGCCGGCAGTATCTACCAAGAAGGCCAACTCGTCGAGGTAGGCCGCCGTGCGCTCGGCATCGGTGTCCGGCATCGACACGGCCAGCAATACCGCCCGCTCTTTGCTTGTGTCTGTTGCTTTGTCTGTCATCAATCAGGTTCTCTTCGGCACCGGTGCCCAATTCCGGCACGCTGCCATTTTTTTTGAAACGGGCGCAAAGATAGGAAAGATTTTTAGAATGTAGAATGTAGAATGTAGAATAGAGGAGGGGCTGACTCGCGCGACGCCCTAAAGTTGTAAGTTACAAGTCTCAAGTCCGATAGGGTGTGTGTGGGCGGTTGTTCCGATTCGGTACGCCCTCGGAGAGGGCGAAAGCGGGCTGCCGCAGGCAGTCTGCTCCATAACCGG
>CAVIJD010000019.1:0-40027 GCA_963643165.1 bacterium
GGAGCGACCGCAAGGGAGCGGAACCGTCGGCTGCGACGCGCCCACGCCACCCTCGGCCCTCGAAGAGGGCCAACATCATCGTGCATGACAGCGCGCATGGCAAAATCGTCATAGTGAAACGCCCCAGCCGCAATCAGTTGGCTCTTCCGTGCGGTAGCCGTGGATTCAGGTATGGCTTTCCCCTCTACCGCCCATATTGTTCCGATTGTTTATGGTATTTTGGGGTTGAGCATCAGCCCGAGCATTTGTGATTTAGTTGCGGTTACGTTGAGTTTCATGTTTTTTGTATTTTTGCGGCAAGTAGGTGAAATTTTTTCACTCGAACCCGCACCGGAACAGAAACGAAACAAAAATAGCCGAAAGTTGATAATTTTCAACAATAAAACATCTGAGAATCAATGGATTAAGGTGGCAAAACACGCCTGTCAGATTTCCTGTTCGCTACAGAGAAAAAGCCTCCCCTTTGAACAATTTAATTCCTGATTTTGAAATGAACACGTACAATACTAATACAAGCGATATGAAAAGATTCCGCCATGCCGTGATGGCTCTCTTCGCACTGCTGGCCCTGGCCCAAAACAGTGCCCTGGCCCAGGAAGACTATGTGCCGAGCCAGGAGGTGCTGGCCTCGCGCGCCCGTTTTCAGGACAACAAGTTCGGCATTTTCATCCATTGGGGCGTATATGCTATGATGGCCGACGGCGAATGGAATATGCAAGTCAACAACCGCGACCACCATGAGTACGAACATCTGGCGGCCGGATTCTATCCGTCGCGCTTCTCCGCCGAAGAGTGGGTCTCGGCTGTCAAGGCATCAGGCGCCAAGTACCTGACAGTCACGTCGCGCCACCACGACGGCTTTTCGATGTTCCACAGCGACGCCTCCGAGTATAATGTCGTAGATGCCACCCCTTTCAAGCGCGACGTGCTCGCCGAACTGGCCGCGGAATGCCACAAGCAAGGCATAGACATCCATTTCTATTATTCTCATTTGGACTGGGGACGCACCGACTATTGGCCGTTGGGTCGCACCGGACATGGCACCGGTCGCACCGGACATGGCGAATGGAGCACATACGCGGCGTTTATGGAACAGCAACTGACGGAATTACTGACTAACTACGGCAAAGTGGGCTGCATCTGGTTCGACGGGGTGTGGGACAAGGATTCGTTCCCGCCCGAGAAACAGCCAGAACTGTGGGGTCTCTACCGCCAATACGAGCTTATCCACCGCCTGCAGCCCGGCTGCCTTGTGGGCAACAATCACCACCTGCTGCCTTTCGGCGGCGAGGACATACAGATCTTCGAACGCGACATCCCCGGACAGAACGAGGCCGGCTATTCAGGACAGGGAATCAGTCCGCTGCCCCTCGAAACATGCCAGACGATGAACGGCTCCTGGGGCTACAGGATGTCGGACCTGAATTATAAAACCACGGAAGAGCTGATCCGCTACCTTGTGCGCACGGCCGGCATGAACGCCAACCTGCTGCTCAATGTGGGTCCCCGCCCCGACGGCACACTGCCAGAACAGGCCGTTGACCGCCTCCGCAGCATCGGCGAATGGCTCTCCGCTAACGGCGAAAGCATCTATGGCACCCGCGGCGGCTTCATTGAACCGCAAGGTTGGGGCGTGACAACCCAAAAAGACAATCTGCTCTATGTGCATGTTCTTGACCTTCAAGATAATACACTGACCCTTGACTGCGGACAACACAAACTCCGCAAGGCTACGCACTTCGCCACTGGCGAGAAGGTCTCTTTCAAACAAACCAAAGACGGCACCGTGACGCTCTCATTCCCAGAACCCCCACAAGGCACCGACTATATCGTGGTCCTCGAATTCAAACAAGCCCTGTGACGTTTGCCAACGGCCAAAAATCTAAAAAAATCAAAAAAATCATAGATTGTCTGCACTCGGATAAATGAAAAATCTATTTTTGCCACTTCTCCAGCGCAGTACTTGTGTTGCGGTTTCTGCACGGGACGCAACCGCGCTGAAAGTAATGGTAATGATGCACAGACTGGATCAGAAATGGAAATGGTATCATATTCGGCACGAAAGCCGAGGTTTTGAATAGAGAAATGGCACTGAAAAGACTCTTTGATATTGTCGCTTCCTTTCTGGGACTCTGCCTTATTTGGTGGGTGTATCCCTTAGTCGTGATTATGATTCGCCTCAAGATGCCCGGCGGTCCGGCTTTTTTCTGCCAACAAAGGGTGGGCAAAGACGGGAAACTGTTCACCTGCCATAAATTCAGAACCATGACTGTCAACCACAACGGCTCTTCCGTTTCGGTGGCGGGCGACTCTCGCATTACCCCTTTCGGGGCCAAATTGCGCCATTACAAGATTGACGAGCTCCCGGAACTGTGGGATGTCTTCATCGGCAATATGTCTTTTGTCGGACCGCGCCCGGACGTGCCTGGATATGCCGACAAGTTGGTGGGCGATGACCGCGACGTGCTGAAACTGCGCCCCGGCATCACCGGCCCCGCAACGTTGAAGTACCGGCGTGAAGATGAGATGATTGCCGCCTACGTGGCACAAAAGCAGGCCGAGGGCGACCCCCGTCCGATGCAGGAAATTGCTGTGGAATACAATGATACGGTGATTTATCCCGACAAGGTTCGCCTGAACTGCTATTATTATCGCCATTATAGTTTTTTGAAAGACTTTCAAATGATTTTTGCTACCGTGTTCGGTTTTAAAGTCCATTTTGCAGGCGAGGAGGTGTGAACCTTTTTTTTAGATAAAGATGAATTGAATATATGGAAGAACGGAAAATGATTTACCTGTGTCTTGCGCACATGAGCGAGGACGGTTGGGAAAAGAAATATGTAAAGGAGGCTTTTGACACCAATTGGGTTGTTCCGATGGGTCCCAATGTGAATGCGTTTGAGCAAGACTTGGCCCGTTTTGTGAACAGCGGGGAAGGTGTTTTCGAGCCGCTTGACCGTAAGGTGGTTTGCCTCTCGGCGGGTACGGCAGCCGTGCATCTGGCTCTGATTGCCGCCGGGGTGACCGCCGGCGATGAGGTACTGGTGCAAAGCTATACTTTCTGCGCCTCCTCACACCCTATTACCTACATCGGCGCACACCCTGTGTTTGTAGGCTCCGAACGGGAGACGTGGAACATGGACCCTGCACTGCTCGAGGAAGCCATTATAGACCGGAAATTGAAGACGGGAAAATTACCCAAGGCGATTATACCTGTTGCCTTGTACGGCATGCCGTATCAGATTGACAAAATATTGGCGATTGCCGAGAAATACGGCATTCCGATCATTGAGGATGCGGCCGAGGGGCTGGGCTCACGCTACAATGGGCAGGTGCTCGGCACTTTTGGCAAGTATGGCGTCTTGTCCTTTAACGGCAACAAGATGATTACTACATCGGGCGGCGGCGCGCTTGTTTGCCGAAACGACGAGGATGCCAACAAGATTTTGTGGTACGCAACGCAGGCGCGCGACGCCTATCCTTACTACCAGCACACGGCCATCGGCTACAATTACCGTATGTCGAATGTCTGCGCCGGTATCGGGCGCGGCCAGATGACGGTCCTTAATGCCCACATCGCCCATCATAAGCGCATACAGGCTCTTTATGAGGAATTGTTTGCAGATGTTCCGGGCATCACTATGCATAAACAACCCGATGACGATCGCTTTGATGCTAATTTCTGGCTTTGCACGGCAGTTTTGGACCCCGCTTTGCGGATCCAAGGACAGGAATATGCCTACAAGGATGTGGTAAAGACGGCTGTGGGCGGTGCGGCAGGGGTGATACGCACGGTTGACTCGGCCGTGACGGATTGCCAACCAAATGCCAATGTGGAGGCACTCCGCGCGTTTATGCTTTCGCGGAAAGTGGAGGCCCGCCCCACCTGGAAACCTATGCACAAACAGCCCGTCTATGCCGGCGCGCCCGTATATACCAACGGCGTTGAGGAAGAACTTTTTAAGGTCGGCGTCTGCCTCCCCTCCGGACCGATGGTCTCCGATGACGATGTCCGCTATATCGTGGATTGTGTCAAGGAGGCAATCGTAGGTTAGGGCATTCTCCCACAGTTTCCTTATTGCCATTATCCCCCAAAAAGAGCGTGCTGACTTCATTTTTAGAAGTCAGCACGCTCTTCTGTATGGTTAGGTTGTCAGAGGTGCGGAAAAACATTAACCGCAGCTCTTTCGGATTACTCTTTGCGCATGTAGGAGTTAACTTTCGTATTCAGTTCCTCTGGCACGGCAATCTGGAGTTGTACTTTCAGCTGTCTGAGCATGATGTTGTTCTGTCTGTCATCGGGGTTAATCTGGTAGGCTTTGTCGCTCCAGTCGTGTGCCTTTTGGAGAATGGGCTTTTCTTCCGTTCTGATGGTATTCATCTCGTTCCACTGCTTGGCGTTCTTGGCAGCTTCGATGCGGTCTTCGTAATCCAGCGCTTCCAAAAAGTAGCGGTAAGCCATCTGGTTGTTCAGTTTGAAGTCGTTTGGATTTTTGGCCAATGCTTCGGTGAGGAGTTCTTCAGCCTTGTCGTAAGCCTTGAAGTTGCTGAGGTAGTTGGCGCAGTTGACGATTGTGGTTAAATCGCCGGGGTTGGCTTTCAGCATATCGTCGCAGAGTTCCAGCAGTTTGTCTTTCTGGTTGGTCATGGAGAGGTAGTCCATCCGTGCTTCGGTCAGGTCGCCATGTTTTTCGGCGGGGAGGGCGGCCATGGCCTTGTCGAGGATTTTGCCGCAGTTGACGGTGTCGTTTTCGGCTTGATAGATGTAGTAAAGTTCAACGTAGCATGCGGGGTAGGCTGCGGGGGCGCAGGCGATGGATTTTTTCAGCATGTTGCGGTAGTTCTCCGTGTCTTTCATTTTGTTATAGACAAGAGCCAACTGAAGGTAGGCGGCGGCGGCATTGTTGTTGACCTTGGCCAGTTCATAGTTCTTGGCCGAGAGGGTGAGATATTTTATGGCTGTCGGGTAGTCGCCTTTCTCTTCAGCCTGGATGCCCATGTTGTAAAAGGGTTCGGCGCAGAGTTTCTGTCCGCCGAGTGCGCCCAACATGCCGGTCTTGGGCTCCACTTTGGGGTCAAGTTCGAGCGCTTTGATGAAAGCCTCGTTTGCGGTGAGCAGAGCGTCGGGGTAGCGCGGCGTGTAAGTGGGGTCTGCCGAGATTTTCTTCTGGTCAATGTTGTAGAGGTTCACATAAACGTTAGCTTTCATAAGCCACACCTGTGCGTTGTCAGGGTTGTTGGCCATGCAGTTTTCAAGCAGTTTCTTGGCTTTCGGGGCCTGGTTTTGACGGAGGCACATCCAAACATCGTCCAGACATGACTGGGCAAATGCGGTGGTTACCATCATAAAGCCGATCAGTAAGAATGTTAGCTTTTTCATTTTTCTTTGATTTTAAATTAGATGTTTAAAAATGGATTATTCAAGTTCTTTGATTATGCGGTCTATTTCATCGTATTTCGGCGACTGTTGCCGGGCATAGATGGCGCGCAGGGTGTTCAGCAGGTTGAGGTCTTTGGGGTCGTGCGCGCGGGCTTGCTCAAAATGCCCTGCCGCCTGTGTGAGGTATTGTGCCGATTGTTCCTTGTATGGCACCGCTTGGGTGTTGCCCGGGTCGGTGACGGCAATTTTGTTGTACTGGTTGAAGAACTGCTCCGACAGGTTGTACTCGCACACGCCGAGGTTGTAGAGGATGACGAAGTTGTCGGGTGACAGCACATTGGCTTTTTCCAGCAGGGTTACCGCCTTCTCATAGTCTTTTTCTTTGATGTAGAAGTTGGCGAGGTTCACCAGTTCGTCGGCGTTTTTCACCTGTCCTGTGGGGATTTGGTGCAGCATTGTGGCTGCCGAGGTGCTGTCGCCGGTCCAATAGAGGTAGTCGATCTCGGCAAGGCGGATGCTCATGTCTGTCGGGAGGGCTGCCTTGGCTTTGTCGAGTGTTTCGCGGGCCTTGGCCTTGTTGTTCTCGTTCTTGTAGCTTTCGGCAAGGCGAACGAAGACGTAAGGGTTGGCGGAGCCGTCTTGAATGGCCTTTTCGTAGTAATGGCGCACCGAATCCTGCTCGTTGAGCATTTCAAGCGTGTAGGCATAATAATAGTAAAGGTCGCCTTTCATCGGGTATTGGGGAGTGCCGGCCTCGTAGGAGGCAATGCCTTTGGCCAGCGTGCTCTTGGCGCCGTTGTAGTCTTTGGCTATCAGTTGGTCCACGCCGCGCACGAGCAGCAGGGGGTAGAGCTGTGCCATGGCCTCGCGCGGCGCGAACATGTCCATGGCCTCCACGTTGGGGTTCAGTTCCAGGGCCTTGCTGAAGGCATCGTAAGCCTCGGCGGGGGCGTCGGGGTAGCGTATCAGGTACTGGCTGTCTTTCTGCTTGGCGCCGTATTCGTCGTTGGCGAGAAAATAGCAGATGTTGCCCTTGTAAAGCCAGGTCTGCGCTTTCTTCGACAGTTTCTCGTCGGCGGTACAAAGGTCGATGGCCTCTTTTGCCTTTACGAAATCCTTGTCATAATATAGATTGTATGCCTTGTTGAGCGAGGGTTTTTGAGCCCCGGCGCAGAGCGTCAGCAGGAGGGCAAAGATGAGGGTTAATGTCTTTTTCATGATGATTAACGCTAAAATCAGTTCTCGTCAGACGTGTCGGCGGGTTCTTCGTTTAAAGGCTCGGCTTGTGTTCCGACGTTTTCTTCGCTGCCGGGTTCAAGTGTTCCCTCCTCTTCTTCTTCATCGTCTTGGCGCGGCACTACGCACACGGCGGCGATGATGTCGTTGCGAAGGTCAATCAGCTTGACGCCCTGCGTGTTGCGTCCGAGGATGCGCAGTTGGTCCACATGGAGGCGGATGGCGATGCCGGAGCGGTTGATGATCATCAGGTCGTCAGCGTCGGTCACGTCCTTGAGGGCGATCAGCATGCCGGTTTTTTCGGTAATCTTGATGGTGCTCACGCCCTTGCCGCCGCGGTGGGTGATGCGGTAGTCCTCGAGCAGGGAGCGTTTGCCGAAGCCGTTTTCTGACACGATGAGGATGTTGCTGTCGGGGTTGTCGATGCAGAGCACGCCGACGATCCTGTCGTCAGGGCCGTCGAGGGTCACGCCTTTCACGCCGCTGGCGGTGCGTCCCATGGCGCGCATCTCTTCGTTCTCCTTGAAGCGGATGGCACGGCCGGAATGGAGGGCGATCATGATGTCGGAGTTGCCGTCGGTGAGGCGCGCGGCCATCAGCCGGTCGCCCTCGCGCACGTTGATGGCGATGATGCCCTTGCGGCGCGGGTGCGAGTACGCCTCAATCGTGGTCTTCTTGATGATGCCCTTTTCGGTACACAACACTACGTAATGGTTGGTGATGTAGTCGGGGTCGGAGATGGATCTGAGGTTGATGATGGAGGCGATCTTGTCGTCGGGGTCAATCTCTAACAGGTTCTGCACGGCACGGCCTTTGGAGGCCTTTACGCCCTCGGGGATCTCGAACACGCGCAGCCAGAAGCACTTGCCTTGCTCTGTGAAGAAGAGCAAATAGTTGTGGTTGGTGGCCATGTACAGATGCTCGATGAAGTCCTCCTCGCGCGACTTGCCGCCTCGCGAGCCCTTGCCGCCCCGGTTCTGCACTCTGTATTCCGACAGCGGCGTGCGCTTGATGTAGCCCAAGTGCGAGATGGTGATGACGACCTCTTCGTCAGCGATGGTGTCCTCGATGCGGAACTCGGAAGCGTCAAACTCGATGGGCGAACGGCGCGGGTCGCCGTATTTGCCCTTGATTTCCTGCAATTCTGTCTTGATGATCTCCATGCGCAGGTGCTCGTCTGCCAGCACGTCTTGCAGGTATTTTATCAGTTTCTCTATTTCGTCGTATTCGTTCTGCAACTTCTCGCGCTCCAGTCCGGTCAACTGGCGGAGCCTCATCTCTACGATGGCCTTGGCCTGCAACTCGGAGAACCCCCACGTGTCCATCAGCCCTTTCTGGGCCTCTTGCACGGTGCGCGACGCCCTGATCAGGGCAATCACTTCGTCAATGATGTCGAGCGCCTTGAGAAATCCCTCCAGAATGTGGGCGCGCGCCTGCGCCTTGTTGAGGTCGAACCGGGCGCGGCGGATTACCACTTCGTGGCGGTGCTTGACGTACTCCACAATCATGTCTTTGAGGTTGAGCGTCATAGGACGCCCGTTTACGAGCGCCACGTTGTTGACGCTGAACGACGACTGCAATGCCGTCATCTGGTACAGCTTGTTGAGCACCACCTCAGGGACGACGTCTTTCTTGAGTTCATAGACGAGACGTGTGCCGTTGCGCTTGTTGGTGAGGTTTTCAATGTTGGAGATGCCCGTGATTTTGTCTTCCTTGACTAACTCGACGGTGTGCTTGATCATCTCCGAAGGGTTCACCATATAAGGCAAGGAGGTGACAATGATGCGGTTGTGGTTCTTGTTGGTCTCAATTTCGGCATGTCCGCGCATGATGATGCGCCCGCGGCCGGTGCTGAAGGCTTCCAATACGCCTTGCGTGCCGTAAATCATACAGCCCGTGGGGAAGTCCGGCGCCTTGATGTATTGCATCAGTTCCGGTATGGTGATGTCGTTGTTGTCGATGTAGGCGCAGATGCCGTCGCAAACTTCGCCCAGGTTGTGCGGCGCCATGTTGGTGGCCATGCCTACGGCGATGCCCGAAGCGCCGTTCACCAGCAGGTTGGGGATCTTGGAGGGCAATACGGTGGGCTCCGGTATGGTGTCGTCAAAGTTCAGCGACATGTCAACGGTGTCTTTCTCGATGTCGGCTACCATGTCTTCCGCCGACTTGCGAAGGCGCGCCTCCGTGTAACGCATGGCGGCCGGACTGTCGCCGTCAACGGAGCCGAAGTTGCCCTGCCCATCTACAAACGGATAGCGCAACGACCACGGCTGGGCCATTCTGACCATCGCGTCATATACGGCCGTGTCGCCGTGAGGATGGTACTTACCTAACACCTCGCCGACAATTCTCGCCGACTTCTTGTAAGGCTGTGAGGAGACGATGTTCATGTCCCACATGGCATATATGATGCGGCGCTGTACGGGCTTGAGACCATCGCGCACGTCGGGCAGGGCACGAGAGACAATAACGGACATGGAATAGTCAATGTATGCCGTTTTCATCTGGTTCTCAATGTTTACCTGCACGATGTTTTCCCCTGTGTTCAGTTCTTCTGTCATCTTATAGTTTCTTTGTTTTATTCTAAAGTGTTGTAATTTAAATAGTTGTTCTTTGCATAATTAAGGCACGAAAATACGATTTTTTTTGATTTGTGCCCCGATAATTTTTTGCCTGCCACCCGTCTGATTTGCCTGCAAACGAAAAAAAGCCCAAACTGTTCGTCTGGGCTTTTTCGGTTTGTTTTGTTCTTCTTTTTGGTTGAAAGAAGGGGTCAGCAGGAGAATCCGATGGCGTTTCCTTTTCCGGTGCTTATTTTTTCTTGACGGCACCACTCTTCCAGATTGGTCAGGCCTGGACGTGTGCCGTGAAGTAGGTATTCCATTTCGCCTTTGCGTACGATGTTGTCGATTTCGCCGCCCGAGAGGTCGTGGTTTGCCGCCAACTTGCCGCAGTCGTCGTCGGAGAGCCACGCCAGCTTGCTTTTCCAGATCGACTTTTTGGTCGCTTTGTCCGGCTGTCCAAATTTGATTTTGAACAGGAAACGGCGGTTGAAGGCCTGGTCCAGGTTATCGACAAGGTTCGTGGTGGCGATGAGGATTCCGTCCATCTTCTCCAACTCTTCCAGCAAGATGTTCTGCAAGGCGTTCTCTGTTGTCGCGCAGTTGCTTGTGGTCACGTCTTTGCGCTTGCTGAACAGGGCATCGGCCTCGTTGAAGAGCAGAATGGGCTTGCGCTCCTCGGTCTTGCACATGTTCTGGTAGTCATCGAAGATTTTCTTGAACAGTTTTTCACTCTCCCCGAACCAGCAGCTTTTGGAGGAGGCGATGTCCACGCGAAAGACACTGCGCCCCGTGGCCTTGGCTATCATCTCCGCCGAGGCGGTCTTGCCCGTGCCCGGAAGCCCGAACATCAGAACGTTGATGCCCGTCGGCATGTTGCTTTCTTTGAGTCGCGCTTGCAGCCCGTTGAATTTTTCGTCGGTCAGACACTCTTTCAGGAAGTCGAGGTCTTTGGACAATTCGTTGTTGAAGAAGAGCTGACGGTCAGGGAGTTGGTCGGCACTGACGAGGCGTTTGTCGCTCTGAACGCTTTTCATGTCAAACAGGTCGCAGTCGTCTTCCAGCAAGAGTTTCTTGCCGCCGGGTCCCAATGTGATTGTCGAATTTTCCACAAAATTGGTCGGAAGCAACTCGGCTAACCCCGAAGCTATCAAGGGGTTTGTCTTGTCAAGGATGGCTTTGGTCTCGTGGCATCTACTTCTGAAAGAGTCGTAGATTTCTTCCAATGCTCTGGAAACGTAGGTGTTATGGTTGGAGGATGATATGAAGTTGTCGCAGATTCCGTAGAACAACACACGGTCTTTGATGGCAGGGATCAGTTTGCGCGTTTTCGAGACGAATTCAATGTCTATGTTGCATTCCTCCTCTTCTTCAGTCATTTCGAACAGATCGTCAGTGTCAATGTTCCCGTTATCCCGATTTGCAATGAAATAGGAAATGGCTCGGCAGAATTTGTATCGGTCATTGATTTCCTTGGCGGCTTTCTTGTAAGGCACGTTTTTGAGGATGCAGTTTGTTGCTCTTTTGCTGATGCGGAAGCTGGATGTCCTATTGTGTCGTTCCGGAAGGCAAAGAAGTCGTTTTTTGAGCAGATTGCCAAGATGATTTGAAAGTGGCAGAAAGTCAAGTCCGTTTAGACCGAAAAACTTACAGAGGTCGTATGTGCTAATATCATGGCAGCGGTTTTCTTGACAGGTGTAGGCTGCTACAAAGAGCAGTGTCTCGATGGGGGTGGTGGAGAGCAGTTTCCCGAGTTTCTTCAGGTTGCTCTGAAAGAGATCACTTGCCGCAAACTCTTCCTTGGTTGCCGCTTCCGTTCTGGTTTCAGTTTCCTGAATGACTTGAAGGATGCTGGGGTCGTAGTGCCCGAGAATCGTGTAGGAGGTGTCCTCAATTTCTCGGGAGATTTGCACTAGTGCGTTGATCGCATTGAGGCTTGTTTTTTTCGTTCCCATTTTTTTGCTTTTTATTGGGTTTTACTAAAGTTAATTTCCACTTGCTGATTGTGAAAGTCTTCCGCTCTCAGAATCACGCCGCAAAAAAACGGAATATGCCAAGTCACGATGTTTTTTTGTAACGTTACATTACAACCTATCGTATCTTGTTTTAAATGAGTATGTTGAAAAATGTGTTGTTGGTTGTCCGAAAAGGTGGAACGACAACAGGCTAACGAACTGTGGCCTCGTTGAACTCGCCAAGGTTGATGTAGGCCTCGTCTAACGTTATGATCATCCTGCCCCTTTTGCCGTCCAATTGTATGCAATAGTCGGAACTGATGCCTGAGGCCAGAATGGATTCCATCATCTTTCTGACTTCGCTCCGTAGCCCTTTGATGGAAGTTGACTTTGAATTTAACATGTTGTCAACCTTGGTTCCCTTGTTGCTTTCGCGGTAGGTCAACTTGTCGTAGATGTTGAGCAGTTCATCTCTGTGAGACGGTAGGTCTTTTTCCGACACACCTTCGGGATGGCGTAACAGGAATATGTACAGAGCCTGGGCTTGCTTGGTGTGCCCGAATTCGAGGTGTATGCGGGAGTTGCCGCTCTCCAGCATGAGTTCGTAGTTTCTTGTTGTTTCGCTGTAGTCAACGAGAACGGTGGGCCTTTTGCAGATTTTTTTCCCGTCATTGATGTCCGTATGTATTTTGTTGACCCACGTTTCTATTTCTTCCATGGTTGCCGTTTTCCAATTGATGTCCAGGTCAGCAAGTCTGTTTCTGATGGCGTCTTCAGTTTTTTTCTGGTAATGTGGTTTCTTGCTAAAATCCTTGCTGCCTACGGTCAAGAAGGCAATCCTAATCTGCCGGTCGTTGCTTTGGAACTGCGGAGCCTCCAAGCGGTTGAGGTGGCTCCGGTATCGGGCATAGTTCAGCCCTGTGAGGTGTTGGAAGTTGACTTGCGCGGCCTCGAGGGCGAAGTCGTCGAGGACCCTGCCGGCGGAGGTCCCGTTGAGGTTCAAGTCACAGCCAAGGAGCAGTTTTTCGGCCGTGTTGCCGTCCTCGTCAGCGGTGGTCTCGCAGGGCACTGTCCGCACAAGCAAAACGCCGCCCTCTTCGTCAGTCAGCAGTTTGCGGAGCAGCAACCTCCCGTAGGAGTGCTCCGGGTTCTCTTCTTCCGTTGGATTGAAATTGTAAAGCCGCTCTGTGATAGCATTATCCACACAAAGAAATTGGAAACTGAACTGCTGAATCTCGTCCACCTCCGCTTTGCATTGCCAAGTTTTTGAGGCTGCAGCCATTGCCTTGTTGAGGTTACGGTCGTTTCTGCTTGGAAAGTAGTATAGGCAGTTGTGATGCAGTTCTGTTTCGATGTTCGGGTTGATGAGGGTTGTTTGCATGATGCTGTGTTACTTGATGACTGTGCTGCTTTAAGGCAGGCGCAAAGATATAAAAAAAACAGTGGACAGCCAATGTTTGGTCGGTTTTTTAGAGCACAGATAATTACGATGTTTGCATGTTTTGTGCTATCTTTGCCGCTTGAATTTTTTTGAGGATGAAAAGGCTGTTTGTATCGGTTTACCGGCATTTCGAGAAGCGTCCCGCCGTGATGTGGGTGCTCTTGTCCGTCATTACGGTACTCTGCGCCCTGAGTGCCTTGCGCCTCGATTTTGTGGAGGATATCAGCCGTTTCCTGCCCGGCAACAAGGACAACAACCGCATCAATTATGCTTACGAGCATCTTGGCGGCGACAACAAACTGGTTGTCAGCGTCTCAATGGCTGACACGGCAAGCCCTGCCGACCCGCAGTTGCTGACGTCGGCCGTAGAATATGTGGCCCGCGAATTGTCTGACGGCGACTCCCTTCATCTCGTGAAGTCGCTTTTGTGTCAAGTGGATGACCAGGCGGTGAATGACTTGGTCGCATTTGTGGTCGAGAATATGCCCTATTTCCTTTCGGAAGAGGATTACAGGCGTATGGATTCGATGATGACGGAAGAGGCGATGGACAGCCGTTTGACCAACACGCGGGCGTTGGTGACCGCGCCTGTGCCGATGATGCGGGCCGTCATTGAACGCGATCCCCTGTTTTTCTCCTCCCGGCTGCTCCAGTCTTTGGAGTCTTTCCGGCTGAATGACAGTTATAACACCGACAACGGATATATTTTCTCTAAAGACGGCAAAGAGGCAGTGTTGATAGTTACTTCAGCCTATCCGCTCAGCGAAACCAAGAACAACGCCGTGTTGGTCCGCAACATCGAAAGGGCCATGTCGGCGGCCGCCCGCGATGCGGACGGCCAGGTACAGCTGCATTGCTTCGGTGCGACGCAGATTTCGTTGACGAATGCACAACAGATAAAACGCGACAGTTTGATGGCCGTTGCCTTGTCGCTGCTCCTCATCGTGGCATTGCTCTACTATTATTACCGCAATGTCAGGAGCATTCTGCTGATTGTGGTTTGCACCGCTTTTGGCGGCCTGTTTGCCCTCGGCGCAATTGCCCTGTTCAAGAATCCCGTTTCGGTCATCGCCGTCGGCGTGGCCTCCGTCATTATCGGCATCGCCATCAATTATCCCATCCATTTTCTCTCACACTTCAAGCGCACCGACGACAAGGAGCAGATTATCCGCGAGGTGGTCAGCCCGCTGCTCATCGGCAACATCACGACAGTCGGGGCTTTTCTCAGTTTGCTCTTCATCAGCTCTGACGCCATGCGCGACCTTGGCCTTTTTGCCGCCCTGCTGTTGGTGGGCACCATATTGTTTGTGCTGCTGTTCCTGCCGCACCTGATGGGACGGCATTTCTCCGGAAAGTCGCGCGAGCTCACGTTCAAGCACATCGCCGAAAGCCGCCCCGAGAATGTGAAAGGCCTCTTTGCCGCCGTGCTGGGCCTTACGGTTCTGTTTTACGTGTTCTCGTTCCGTACCTCGTTCGATACGGACATGCACCATATCAATTATATGACGGAGGAGCAGCGGGAAACTTTCGACAAGTTGCGGTCCGCGGCGGATACATCTCTGGCAACGGTCTATTGTATCGCGGAGGGGGCCAGCCTCGACGAGGCTTTGGCCGGCTATGAGAACGCCGCCGCCTTGCTCGACTCGCTGCGTGGCGACCCCGCCGTGGCAAGTGTCAGCGGCATTGCCACATTTCTGCCGTCGCGCAGCATGCAGGAGGAGCGCCTCCGCCGTTGGGAGAACTTCTGGCAAGGACGGCGCGAGGTTTTCATCGCACGTCTTGACCGGGCCGCCACCCGCAACGGCTTCGCACCCGCGGCTTTCGACAAGTGTAAGGAGATCGTCTCTAAGCAGTACCAAGTGCAGAATGAGGACTTTTTTGCCCCCGTGCGCCAGGGGCCAGCGGCTGAGTATGTGTCGGTTGAAGAGGACAAGGCCCTCGTTTATAATATCCTGAAGGTTGAAAAAAAACAGGCTCCCCGAGTGGAAGAACGGCTCAACCACGAACACCCTGACGTTTTCTCCTTTACCGATTCGTCGATAGCCTCGCGGCTGGTGTCGGCACTTTCTGACGACTTTGACTATGTGCTTTACATCTGCGGGTTCATCGTGTTTGCGTTTCTGTTGTTCTCGTTCGGCAGAATCGAACTCTGCCTTACCGCGTTTCTGCCGCTGGTCATCGCCTGGGTCTGGATACTGGGCATTATGGGCATGACGGGCATCCGCTTCAATATTGTCAATATCATTCTGGCGACCTTCATCTTCGGCATGGGTGACGACTATTCCATATTTGTGACCGAGGGGCTGATATACGAGTATGCCAGCGGCAGAAAGATGGTGTCGCAGTTCAAGAATTCCATTGTCCTGTCGGCGGCGATAATGTTCATCGGCATCGGGATGCTGATATTTGCCAAGCATCCGGCTATGCGGTCGCTGGCCGAAGTGACCATCATCGGCATGTTTTCGGTTGTCTTGATGGCCTACATCGTGCCGCCGGTTTTGTTCAAATGGCTCACCACGTCCAATGGCAAGCCGCGCCGCCGCCCCGTGACGCTCATGAGCATCTTGATGATGACGGTCGGGGGGCTCTATTTCATTTTGGGCTTTGTCGTTATCACGCTCTGCGGCTTTGTGTTGCTGGGCACCGGCCGCCGTACAGACAGGCGGCGGATGCTGTTCCACAGACTGCTGCAGCTGATGATGAAAGGGCTGGCACGGATACTGCCGGGAGCTTCGTTCCGGGTCGTCAATCCGAGCGGTGAGGATTTCAGCAAGCCGGCGGTCATCGTCTGCAACCACCAGTCGCACCTCGACTTGCTCTATACGTTGGCGATGACCCCGAAGTTGGTCGTGCTCACCAACGAATGGGCCTGGAATATGCCCTTCTACCGGAGTGTGCTTCGCTACAGCGACTCCATGCCGGTGACGAATGGCATGGAACAGAATGTGGAAAAACTGCGGGAGATGGCAGCCAAAGGCTACTCTCTGCTGGTGTTTCCGGAGGGCACCCGAACTGAAAACGACACGGTCGGCCGTTTCCATCAGGGGGCTTTCTTTATGGCGGAGGCACTGGGCATGGACATCCTGCCGGTGGTGCTGCACGGCACCCGCGACATGTTGCCCAAACACGAGATGATGGTCCACAAGGGCAGTGTCACACTGCTGGTGGGCGAGCGCATAGCCCCAGACAATGCCGACTTGAGAAAAGACAAAACGTGCCGCGACATTGCCCGGATGGTGTGCCGACGGAGCCGCGAGATGTATGGCCGGTTAAGAATAGAATGTGAGACCCCCGACTATCTGCAGGACCGGGTGTGGCACAGTTACCTTTACAAGGGTAAAGAGGTAGCCACGTCTTGCCGCAGGAAAATGCGCGCCAGACAGCAGCTTGCGGATGCGCTTCGGACCGTGCCCGAAAACGGGACGCTCCTCTGCCTAAACTGCGGATACGGGGAACTTCCGCTGCTGGCAGCCCTGCTGCGCCGCGATGTGGCGGTGACCGCTTGCGACCCCGACCCCGAAAACTTTGACATTGCCAGAAACTGCACGGCCGTGCCCGATAATTTGACCTATACGGCGACGCCGCCGGATACTCAAGGATTCAACCTGGTGTTGGACGAACATGTTTTATTGAAATAGATGGACGACTCTTACGATATTGTGATTTTAGGCACGGGCCTCGGCGGATTGGTGTGCGGCTATATCTTGAGCAAGAACGGCTATAAGGTGCTGCTTCTCGAAAAGAACGCCCAGATCGGCGGCTGCCTGCAGACTTTCCGGCGCTTCGGCGTTTCGTTTGACACGGGCATGCACTATATCGGCAGTATGCTGGAGGGACAAATCATGAATAGGCTTTTCAAGTATTTGCGACTCTCCGGAGATGTGAAACTTAACAGGCTCGACGAGGACGGCTATGACGTTTACAGCATTGGCGGCAAACAATACCGTTATGCCTCCGGCTACGAGAACTTTGTTGAAACCCTCAGTGACAGTTTCCCGTCTTTCCGCTCCGAAATCCAGGAATATGTGCGCCGTGTGCGCGCCATTGCAGACGCCTCGCCGCTGTATAATCTCCGCAAGGTGGAGGAGCAGGTCTTCCTCGAGGCAAGCTATGTCAAGAGCAGTGTCAATGACTTTATCGCTTCAGTGACCTCTAACCCCGAATTGCAGCAGGTGCTGGCCGCCAATCTGCCCCTTTATGCAGGTGTCAAGAACAGTACCCCGACCTACATTCACGCCCTCGTCAACAACTTTTATATGCAGAGTGCGTGGCGCATCGTGGGTGGCGGTGACACCATAGCGCAGTCGCTGGCCCGTTCCATACGCGGCTTTGGCGGCGAGTTGCGCACCTGCGGCGAGGTGCAGCGTATTGTGTGCGACGACAGCAAGGCGGTGGGTGTCGAACTGGCTTCCGGCGAGTTCGTGCGGGCCAAGTCCGTCATCTCCAATGTCCACCCGCAGGCTACCGTCAGGATGGTTGACTCTAAGCTTATCCGCAAGGTGTATCGCGAACGCATCTGTGGCTTGCAAAACAGCATCGCCAACTTTACGGTTTATATGAAATTCAAAGAGAACCGTGTGCCGTATCTGAACCGCAATTTTTTCTGGTACCGTGGCAATGATGTGTGGGCGGCGAGCAACCGCAAGCCGGGAGACCCGATCTACAATTACCTGTTTATGCACCAGTGCATAGAACAAGGTCAAAAATGGGCGCAAAGCGCGGAGATGATCGGCTATATGAAATACGAGGAGACTGAACGTTGGGCGGATACGCGAACCGGCCGCCGCGGCCTCGACTATGAAGCGTTCAAGCAGCAGACGGCCGAGCATTACCTGGAAGTTCTGGAAGAGTCTTTCCCCGGCATACGCAATGACATTGAGGATTACACGACCTCGTCGCCGCTCACATACCGCGACTATACGGCCACCTGCCACGGCTCCATGTACGGCGTGTTGCGCGACAAGAATTTCCCCACCCAGACGCTTGTGTCTCAGCGCACTAAGATACCAAACCTGTTTATGACCGGTCAGAATATCAACTCGCATGGCATCCTCGGCGTCACGGTGGGCGCGGCACTCACATGCGCCGAGTTCCTTGGACTAAACAAGGTGATTGAGGAGATAGAATAACCCGTTATGGCTGTCCTTTTATGTGCGCAGAAAAAAGGTCTTCGGCGGTGATGACGTGCTGAACACCTTTCAGAAAGCGTATCCGAAAGCGAGTTTGAAGCCGTCCATCCACCTGAGTTTACGGTTGCCGTGAAACCATTGGCTGTTGATCCAGCGTCCCCAAGAGGTGCGCGTAGGGTCATAGATGGGCAACGCATAGTCAACGCGGATGATCAGGAAGTCGAAGTCGAGCCGCAGGCCGGCCCCCACGTCAAGGGCCAGTTCGCGGTAAAAGCGTCGGATGTCAAAGTCTGCATTGGGCATGTCGGCGTTCTTTTGGGCGAGCCAGATGTTGCCGAGGTCCGCAAAAATTCCGAACTTGAAGGAGTTGTAGATGGTGCCGCGGTACTCGAGGTTCAGTTCCAACATGATGTCACCCGTGAAAAGGCTGTCTTTCTGTCGCTCGTAGGAGCCGGGACCGAGTCCGCGGTATCCCCAGCCGCGCATGCTGTTGCTGGTGCCCATATAGAATCCCCGTTCGTATGGAATGTATGACCCTTTGCCTATGGGGATGATGCCGCCGGCTGAGAGTCTTGTGGCAATGGAGTTTTTGGGGTTGATACGGTAGGTGTAGTTGTAAACGAACTCCACTTTCTCGAAACTGGTGTAGTCGTAGCCGGTGCTGTCAAGATGGTTGCGGCTGAGGGTCCAGCGTTCGTTGGGGCTGATGAGCGCGTTGAGTCCGCCGATGGTCATGCCCGACGATTCGAGGTTTAGCGAGAACAACATGTTGTGTTTTTTCTTCTCTGTCTTGAATGGCACGATGTAGTTGAGATTGTATTTGAACGAGAGAAGGAAGAATTTGCCGAACTTATGCTGATACGATGCCGGATAACTGTCGTAGTTGAGGATGTGCGCTGTCCGCTTGTCGTTGTTGTTGACGGTGCTGATGTCTATAGGGCTGATGTTGTGGGTGATGTAATTGTTGGGTTTCAGTTGGTAGGTTAGTCCGGTGTTGAAGATCAGCCGGTGGTACAGTCCGGAGTAGCCCACGCCGGCATTGATGGCGGTGCTGTAGCTGACGCCGTCTTCACGCTGCGTTTTGCGGAAAAGGAAAAGGTTGGGGAAGGTGAGCGAGGCTGAAATCACGAACTCGGGATAGGCGTAGGTGCGGTCGTTGCGGAACAGGTTGTTGAGCGAGTAGTAGAAATAGCCGCCTGAGAGGTTGATGGTAAGGTGCTCTGCCCCGCGGAACAGATTGCGGTTTGAATAGGAGAATGAGATGGCGGACTTGTCGTTGCGCAAGTCCACCTGACCGCCGACGCTGTGTGTTTTCATCGGTGTGAGCCGGTAGTGTACGTCCAACACCCCTGTGTGCTTGAGGGTGTCGAACAGGTTCTCGTCCTCGACGAACTCGATGCTGCAAGCGCTGAAGTTGTCAAGACGGCTGATGGCGCGGCTGCTCATCTTACGGGCGTTCTGGGAGTAGGGTATGCCGCGGCGGGTGTAGATGCCGTCGGTGATGGTGGAGTAGTGGAAGTCTTTGATGGGCTTGTTCATCCAGTCGTAACGCGGGGTGACGAAGTAGTAGTTGGTGAGGTCGCCTTTGTTGCGCGAGCGGGTGAGCACGGTGTCATAGCAGGCGGGCACGACGGCGGAGGCGTTGAAGAAGGGATAGACGAAGACGTTGTTGTAGGTGTATTTGTAAAGGTACCGGTTCGCGTTCCCGGTTGTCTCCGGCATCCGCATGATGAATGTCAGGGACACGCTGTTTGTGTCGCTCCCGGCGGCCTCTTCCGGCAAGTCAAAGGAGGCTTCGCAACTGAGGATCGACTTTTCCACATAGTAGTAACCCTCGTCGCGTATGAGGTTGATGAGGCGAGTCATCTCTTCCGCGATGGCTTTTTCGTTGTATTGCATGCCTTCGCGCAGCAGACTCTCGTTTTTGTTCAATACGATGATTTTCTTGTATTCAGGAATGGCTATGTCGTAGGCTATGTGGCTGATATGGTAGGCTTTGCCGGCCTTGATGAGGTAGTTGGCGGTGGCCTTCTTGGGGTCTCGGCGGCGCGTTTGAACCTCACATGACACGTCAGCGTCGAAATAGCCTGACTGCTTCATCACGATCTGCAGCTGCCCGATGGATTTTTCGATTTCGGCAGAGTCGAGCAGCACGGGCTCTTCGCCGAGTTTGTTGCGCATCCATTGCCGGATTTTCCCGTCGTGTAACGTGCTGTCTTTTTTGCTGTAACGCGGCTGTCCCAGAGCGTACCAGCGTGGCTTGACCAGGAAGATGCTGAGAAAACGGGTGTTCGGAATCGGGCGGCAGTAGGATTTCAGGTTGCTGAAGTCCGTGCCCGGGGCGTCTGTCACGGTTACGTTGTTGCGCATCAGCATCTTTTGTCGGTCGGTGAGCGTCCGTGTGGGGCTGCACGACGAGCACAGCAGGGCGAAGATGAAAAGCAGCAGTAGTTTTCCCCGTGTTTTCATTTCACTATTTGGCTTTGCCTTTTACTGGATAGAAGATGTATTCGGCGCAGAGGATGAAGAATGCGGTCAACAGGCTGTTCCCCAAGATACATAGCAGGGTGTGCCCGAAATGGTTGAACGTGGCGGTTTCGGTCATGATGACCAGGGTTTGGTGCAACAAGGTGAGCGCGGCGGCATAGAAGACGAGCCATTTGAAGTTCTTGGCTCCCGGTATGGGCTTGTCAACGGTGTCGCTCGTTTTTCGCCCGTTCAGAAGACGGACCAAGGAGGGACGAATGAACATGATGACCGTACACGCTGCGGAATTCACCCCTAAGGTGTGGCTGAACATGTCGATGACAAAGCCTGTCGCGAATCCGATAAGGTACTGCGCCGACCTGGGGATGTCGAGGGGCAGCAGGAAAAGTGCCAGCAGATAGAACGCGGGTGTGATGAAGCCGAACAGGTGGATATAGTTGCACAAAAACACCTGCAGGAGGAGCATTACAAGAAAGCGCAGTATGTTTGCCGTTACGTTATTCATCCTTTAATTGAGCAGTTTAGCGTTTACGGAATCTTGTTTTGCCTTGAGCGAGTCGATTTCCGACTTGTAGAGGTTCCGGATCAGATAGACGGTGTTGAGCCGTGAGAAGTCGGCGCCCAGTTTTACCTTTATGGTCAGGAAGCTGGCGTTTTTCCCGGACGAGACCTCCTTGACGGAGCCGATGTACAGTCCTCTGGGGAAAATGCGGGAATACCCGCTGGTGAGCACGGAGTCGCCGATGTTGATCTCGAGGTGCTGGGGGATGTTTTCCAGCAGGGCGGTTTCGGGGTCTGTGCCCTCCCACACGATGGTGCCCACCTGGTTGAGGGGCGACACGATAGCGTTGATGCGCGAGTTGCGGTTCAAGACGGGGAGGACGTAAGCGAAATTGTTTGACACCTCCTGCACCACGCCGACGACGCCCTGCGGGGAGGTCACGGCCATCTCCTTCTCGATGCCGTCCCGGACCCCTTTGTCAAGGATGATGCAGTTGGCGACTTGGTCGGTGGAGTTGTAGATGACGTGTGCGAAAGTGTAGTCGTATAGCCGCACGCTGACCGGATGCAGTGAGTCGGTTTTGCTTCTCATCGTCAGAACAGTGTCGCTCTTCTCCATGAACATGTTGTCATGCTCGCGGAGAAGGGCGATGTTCTGCCGTGCGAGTTCTTCGTTTTCCTTGCCGAGGCTGAAACGATGGAGCGTTTCGGTCCATCTCTTCTGCACCGGCCCTATGACGCTCTGGCAAGCCATGTCCAACTTGTATTGGCTGTAAGCCATCGACTTGCGTATGGACACGAAACTGATGACCAGCAGCAACACGAACAGGAAATAGTGAAAATTCTGTTTGAAGAACTCTGTCAGGTTGTTCATTGTGCGAACAGGGAGGCTTTACAGTTTTTCGGCGAATTCTTTGCCGGCACGCAGGCAGGCGATGTTGACGTTGACGATGTCTTCGCCTTTGCGGGCGAAATTCTCGCGCACGGCGGCCTCAATCTCCTCGAACGGGATCTGCAGGTACGGAGAGGTCGCGCCCAGGATGACCATGTTGGCGGAACGGGCCGAGCCGAGGTCCTTGGCGATCTGGTCGGCGTTGATGACCACCTTGTTTTTCAGTTTCCCAAGTTCTGCCGAAAGTTTGTCAAGGTCGGGATAGTTGGGGATGTTGATGAAAGGCTGGTCGTTGGTGATGAGCCAGCCGGTCTCTTTGTTGAGCCAGGGCAGATAACGGAGCGACTCCATCGGCTCTACTGAGATGATGATGTCTGCTTTGCCCATAGGGATGAGGTCGGAAGCGATCTCGTGGTCGGAAAGACGGAAATGCGACTGCACGTCACCCCCGCGCTGGCTCATGCCGTGAACTTCGGCCTGTTTCATGAACATGCCTCTCTTGACGGCGGCTTGACCTACAATGGTGGCTATTGACAGGATGCCCTGTCCGCCAACTCCTGCTAATATGATGTCTATTTTCATTTTTTTTAAGCTGTATTGATTTTAGTATTTGTGTTCGCGTTCTCGGGATTATTGTTTCGATTCCGCTGCCTTTGCGGCCTGCTGTTTTTTCATGCGGCGGTTCAAGGTCTGGATACACTCGCGGGTCGGGATGATGACGGACACGCCTTCATATTCCAACTCCTGCTCGATGAGTTTCACGTTCTCTTCGTGGTATTGTTTCATCGGCTTGATGCGGTGTATGTGTTCTTCCTTGACTCCGAGGCCTTTGCAGATCTCGCCCAATACGCCTAATGCGTGCGAGTCTTGTCCGCCGGTCATGCCTGTGGTGCTGTTGTCGAGAATCATGACGGTGACGGGCGTGTTCTCGTAGATGCAGTCCAGCAGGGAGGTCATGCCGCTGTGCGTGAATGTGGAGTCTCCGATGACGGCCAGTACCGGGCGGAGGCCGGCGTCAGCGGCGCCTTTGGCCATGGTGATGGACGCGCCCATGTCAACGGTCGTGTAGATGGCGCTGTAGGGAGGAAGCGCTCCGAGCGTGTAGCAGCCGATGTCGGCGAACACTTTGCCTTTGCCGTATTTCTCCATGGCGGCGTTGATGGCCAGGTAGGAGTCGATGTGAGGACAGCCGTTGCAGAGTGCCGGCGGACGGGGAACGACAAGCTCCGGCACGGGCATGCCATAGCTGTCAGGAAGTCCTAAGGCCTTGGCCACAAGGTTGGGGTTGAGCTCGCCGTCGCGCGGAAGCTCGCCGCTCATGCGCCCTTGGATGCGGCCCGTGCGGTTCAGCACGCCGCGCACTTGCTCTTCAATGAAAGGATACCCCTCTTCTACCACCAGCACTTTCTCGCACTCGTCAACCATGCGGGCGATGAGCTTGGAGGGCAGCGGGTATTGGGAGATCTTGAGCACCGGATAGGGGCAAGGTTGTCCGTTGAAGTTCTCCATCACATAGTTGTAGCCGATGCCCGATGCGATGATGCCTACCGATTTGTCGGCCCCGTCAATGTAGGCATTGAACGGCGAATTGCAGGAGTCTTCCTCAAAAGAGGCCTGCTTTGCCAACAGGTTGCGGTAATGTACGCGGGCGTTTGCCGGCAAGAGGATGTACTGTTTCGGGTTCTCTTCGATGTGAAGGGCGTTCTGGGCACGCTCGGCCTTGCGCTCGACACCGGCACGGGAGTGCGACAGACGCGTGGTGAGACGGATCAGCACCGGCGTGTGGTATTTCTCCGAGTAGTCAAACGCGGCATACGTGATGTCGTAGGCCTCTTGCTGGTTGGAGGGCTCGAAGGAGGGGATCAGCGCGAACTTGGCATAGTAACGCGAGTCCTGCTCGTCCTGTGAGGAATGCATCGACGGGTCGTCGGCAACAACGACAACCATGCCGCCGTTGGCACCCGTGATGGAGGAGTTCATGAACGGGTCGGCTGCCACGTTCAAACCTACGTGCTTCATGCAGACCATGGAACGCTTGCCGGCGTATGACATGCCGATGGCGGACTCCATTGCGGTCTTCTCGTTTCCTGCCCAAATGCTGTGTACTTCGCCTGCACGGCCCTGCTTTGAGTTTTGAATGAATTCTGTGATTTCGGTAGATGGGGTTCCAGGATAGGCATACACGCCAGATAAACCAGCATCCAATGCGGCCTGTGCAACAGCCTCATCTCCTAAGAAAAGCGTTTTAGACATAATATGTTTTTTTATTTTAATATATTGATTTAGTATAAGTTGCGTTTTGTGTTCAGCTTATGCGCCCCTCCTGAAAACGTCAATTCCAAGAAGTTGGCAAAGATACAAAAAATGTACTCGTGAAGCCTTTGTTTTGCACGGAACCGCACGGCCGCTCGCTATTCGGTCCCGTCAGCGGTTTTGAGCTGCCGCTGAGGGGTTACCCCTAACGATTTGAGGTTCTCGACCCGCCGTATGAGGTTGCCGTTGCCATGGCTGAACTGCCCTTGCGCTGTATCGTACACTTTTGCCAACGCTTGGATTTTGTCGCCGATTTCCGTGAATGTCCTCTGAAAGACCGCCGCCTTGTCGTAAAGGTCGGCGGCTGCCTTCATGACGTTCTCCACGTTTTTGCTCTGCCGGTCGCTTTGCCAAAGATGGTAGGCAAGCTGCAACGCCATGAGCAGGCTGGTGGGCGATATGATGATGATTTTCTTGTCGTAGGCATAGTTGTAAAGCGCCGGGTCGCTTTCTATGGCGGCGATGAGGCACGACTCGACAGGCACGAACATCAACACGAAGCCGACGGCCCCGGCTACGGCTTTGCTGTAGTCTTTCGCGGCCAGCTCATCTATGTGCTTCTTCAGGCTTTCTGTGTTTTTCTTGAGATACTGTTTTTTGTCCTCTTCCTTTTCGGCAGCCACGGCTGCGGCATAGGCGGTGAGCGAGACTTTGGAGTCCACTATGATGTTGCGGTTTCCCGGCAGCCGGACGATGACATCCGGTCGGAGCGTGTTGCCTGTTTCGCCTTTGGCGCTGCTCTGCACAAGGTATTCTTCGCCTTTGCGCAGGCCGCTGCTCTCCAGCAGCCGCTCCAGCACCATCTCTCCCCAGTTGCCTTGCAGCTTGGTGTCGCCTTTCAACGCTTTTGTCAGGTTGGCGGCGTCTGTGCCGATTTTGGTGGTCTCTTCGCGCAGGGCGGCGACGGTCTGCTGCTGCTCTTGCCTGAATAGGCTCAGTGCGTTGGTGAACGCTCCCTTAATCTCGTTTTTGTTTACCTCACTGGCGGTCTTGTTCTCTTCCACCGACTTTTGGAAGGCTGCAAATTGCTCTTTCATGGGCTGCAGCAATTCGTTCATCTGCGCCCGGTTGTTCTCCTGCAACGCACTCTGTCCCGCGGCCAACTGGTCGGCGGCGGTCCTCTGCTGCTCGGCGATGATGCGCTGCAACTCCTGTTTCATGCCCTCTAACCGCTCGTTCCATTGCTTGTCACTTTCTTGACGCAACCGCTCGGCATGCCGCCGCTCGTTCGCCAACTGCTCCTGAAACAAGGTTTGCTCTCTTTCGTGACGCTCTTTCAACGCTTGTGTTTCCGCCTGATGGTGCTGCTTTGTCTGCTCCAACTGTGCGGCCAAACTCTTGGCCGTGCCGCTTGCCTTGACAGACAATAGCTTGCCGATGAGAAAACCTATTAGGAGGCCGATGATTATGCCGAGTGTCAGTGAAATTGCTGTTTCCATAGTCGTTGATGATTGTTAGGGGTTGATGATGATTGTGGATAGGCTAAAGACCCCGCCTTATGCGGTTTACGTTGCGGTTCATCAGACGGCGGCCGACCAGCCGGTAGGCAAGCCGTTTCAGACCGCCCATCTCTTGGTGGTGCTCTTTCAGCAGGGCGTCGGGGGTGTCATAGACCCCGAAATCCTGGTTTATGCCCTCTTTCTGGATGTAGGTGTTGCAGCAGTTGAAGTCCACGGGAGGGTTCATGAAGTCGTGGGTGGCCACCCCATAGCCTATGAACGAGCCGTCAGCGGCGGGGCGGAACTTGCGCTGCAAGGCTTGCAGATAGGCGGAGTCAAGGATAAATCCCTCCAAGTCAAACCATTGCCCGTTGAGTTCTATTTCTACCCAACTGTGGAACACGTTCCGGGGGGCTTGCCGATAGACAAAACCGCTCATCGCCCCTTGTTGCAGCCGCTTGTCGATGGTGAAGCCGTGTACGCGGCAGGGGATGTGGCAAGCGCGCAGCAACGCCATCAGCAGCGTGCCTTTGGTGTTGCACTGCCCGTATCCGTCGGCAAGCACCCGCGAGGCGGCAATGCTGTCGTCCACATTGTACCCGAACAGGATCTCGTCGCGCACGAACAGGTAGATGGCTTGCACACACCCGGTTTTGTCCAGCGATTGCCAAGCCCGCTCGTATAATAATTTTTGGATGGCACGGTGCCCGAAGTCCAGCATGGGGGTCGATTGCAGGTATCGTTCTTCAGCAGTGTCGTTGTTCATCTTTTATTGGAATTGGACTTTTGTTTTTTTTAAGATGTGAAAAAAATGGTGTTCTTGAAGGCGCTGCCGTCAGTCGGCCCCGCTCTTTTTGATGTCATAGACGGGCACATTGATGACCTCCTGCAAAGCGTTGCAAAGCAGTTCGGAGTCTATTTTGAATCCCGTCGGCGAGGTGGGGTTGGCACATACGGCAATCAGGTTAGGACTTTTCAACACCGAGAGTTTCCCGCCTTTCTGAAGATAGCCTTGCAAAACATACGGAGAAACGAATATCCTCGTAAAATCCTTTGCCACAAGATGTATCTCTTTTATTTGCGGTTGCATCCGCAGGTAATCGACCATATTGTCAACGATGATGCCGCTTATGAACAGGGTGTTGCCGTGGCTGAACAGGATGTCTTTGCTTTTGGAGAACAGCAGCGGCGAGGCTATGGGCAGCCTGACGGCTTTGTCGCCCTCGAGTGCGTAGATGCCGGTGTCAGCTTCGGCCAACTGCTCGTGCATGGCGGTTTTATATTGCGGCAACTGTGTGAGCCTGAACACGAAACGAGTTTTGTTGACGATGGAGTTCAGGTCTGGGGCCACGGCGGCGCCGGTGGTCAGTATCAGGCTTTCTGTGATGGTTGGGGCCGCGGAACTTTTGCGCGAGAGTGCCCCGTCCACAATGGTCAGGTCAATGCCGATGGCTTGCAGCTGTTGTATTATCCGGCGGATCTGTTCCGAGTAGGAGGGACCGGAGATGATGACTTTGCCGTCTTGAATGGCCTTGGCTGTGACCAGCCGCCCCAATGAGGTGGTCTCGTCAGAGACGTTGTAGATTTCTGAAAGCAGTTCGCGTTGCCGGTAGTGGAACTCGGACGTCACGAAGAACGTTCCGGCATGCAAGGTCACTTCCGGCTTTTCCGTCTGTGTGACTTGGTCGGTCTTTTCGCCGTCCAGTCCGATGGAGGTGACGGCCACGCTTTTGCCTGAGCCTTGAAGGTGTTCCAAGATATGGTTCAGGCATACCGTCTTGCCCGTGTTCTTGGCCATGCCGACGATGGAGAGGCTGCGGTAGCGCAGGATGTTGTCTATCAGTGACATTGCTTGCCGAGGAGGTCAGTTTCGTTCAGACATGATTTTTTCTATCTCATCGGCCTCTACGGGGGTGCCGGCAAAGAGGTCAACCGGCGTGTCTCCCACAACCACGTCGGTTTCGATACGGACACCGATGCCCTCTTCGGCGATGTAGATGCCCGGTTCGCAGCTCAACACATTGCCGGTCTGGAACACCCAGTCGCGCTCGCCGACGTCATGGACGTCAATGCCGATGAAGTGGCTGGTGTTGTGCATGTAGTATTTCTTGAAGCAGGGTGCGTCGGGGTCTTGGTTCTTGACGTCGTCCCACGTGTATAGCCCGAGTCCGATGAGTGCCTCGTCCATCTTTTTGAAAACAAAATCGTTGATTTTGTGGATGGTCATGCCCGGCTTGAATTTCGGGATGGTTGCCTTGTAGATGGAGAGTACGGCCTCATACACTTCCCGTTGTCTGGGCGTGAATTTGCCGTTCACGGGCACGGTTCTGGAGCAGTCGCCGGCATAGTTGGCATACTCCGCCCCGAAGTCCATCAGCAGCAGGTCGCCGTTTTTCATAATCTTGTCGTTTTTGATGTAGTGCAGTATGCAGGTGTCGGCGCCGGCGGCCACGATGGGCGCGAATGAATGGGTGGTGCCACCGTTGCGGAGCAGTTCGCAGGTCATGGCGGCTTCGACTTCATATTCGTATTTCCCGGGGCCGATGACGTTGAGGGCGCTCTCGAACATCTTGCTTGTGATGGAGCAGGCGTATTTCATGGCGGCCAGTTCCTCTTGCGACTTCACGCAACGCAGCGCGTTCAGGATGGGCGCGAGACGGCGGTAGCGGTGCAGGGGGTAGTCAGCCTGCAACTGCTTGGCGAAACGGGTCTCGTGGGTGGGGAAGCCCGGCCTCAGGCGCGCGTCTTCCGGCAAGTGGAGATATACGGAGGAGGAGTGAACCATCAGGTCGTTGAGCACGTCCGGAAACGACTCTGAGAACATGACGGTTTGGATGCCCGAGAGTTCGGAGGCTTGCTCTTTGCTTAGCCGGTGCCCGAACCAGATGATTTTCTCGGGCGACGGGTTTTTGATGAACAGGATCTCGCGGTAGGCAGGGTTCGGATGCCACGGGGCCAGCGTGAGGAAGGTCTCTTCCTGGTCGATGCCGCAAAGGTAGAGCAGCGCCGCGTTTTGCCGGAACGGGTGCGTGGTGTCGCCGCTGCGCGGGTATTCGTCGTGCGAGACTAATACGGCAAGCGAGTTCTTCTCCATTTCTCCGACTACATTTTTGCGGTTGCGGGTATAGAATGATGACGGTAGCGGTTTGTATCTCATTGTTCGGTTTTTTAGGGTTTCTCTTTGCGCTGTTGCTGAAAAGGGGACGCTTCTCTTTTCAACTATACTATATTATATATTGTGTATGTTCGGGCAATGTTTTTGTCGGTCAGTTTCGTCTTGTCGGCACCTTGGATTACGTGGCACGGGCGGAAGGGTCATTTCATACATTCCGCCAGTTTGAAGTAGAGGTCCGTGAAGATCAGGGCGGTGTTTCCGTTGCGTCCGATATGGTAGAGTGCCTTGTTGCACTCGTCGGTCATCTTGGTGATGTGTTTGAGGTTCAGGGCGGCGAGGGGGGCGAGCGCTTCACGCTCTTGGGCGGTGAGTTTAGTGACGGCCGCATTGCCCGTGTTCTGCATCAGCAGGTTCCGCAACATCCTGAGGGTTAGGGTCAGGAACGCTTTCTGCTTTTCGCGCCCTTGTGCCACGATTGCCGCAAAGTGCTTCTGCACGTCGGGATAGCATATTTCGTTGAGCGGACGTTGCTGCACAAAGGCCAGCACGCTCTGCATCAGTGCCTGAAATGCGTTCAACAGTGCAACACGCTCACTGCTGTTTTCAAAGATCTGCAAGGCCTTGTTGTAGTCGCCTTCGGCAATGAGGGCGATGTTGCGCGAGGTCTCTTCGTCTATCCCTTCGAGGTCTTGGCGGAGCGCGCCGGACAACTCCTCGTCGGTGAGCCTCGGAATTTTCACGAGTTGCGTTCTCGAAAGGATGGTGCTGAGGATTTGTTCCGGCTTTTCGGTGATGAGGATGAACAAGGAACTGCTTTCAGGCTCTTCGAGCGTTTTCAGCAGTTTGGGGGCGGCGGCATGGTACAGCCGGTCAGCGTTCCAGAGGATGTATATTTTGTAGCCGCCCATAAAGGAGCGGGTGCTGTTTTGTGCGATGATGTGCGAGCAGTCGCGGATGTTGATGGTGGCCTGTTTGTTTTCCCCGTCCAGCTCCGCAAGCCAGTCTTGCAACTCGATGTGGTAGTTGTGCTTGAACACGAAGTTCTTGAAGGCTTGTGCCAATAATTGGGAGTCGGGGTCTTTTTTCACCTCTTTGGTGGTGCAGTTCGGGAAATAGAGGTGCAGGTCAGGGTGCGAAAGTTTGGAGAATTGGATGCACGACGGACAGACTCCGCACGAGTCGGTTTCGGTGGGGTGTTCGCAGCAGAGGTATTGAGCCAGTGCGACGGCCAGTGCGAAAGCGTGGCTGCCGGGCTGTGCCAGAAAAAGCTGGGCATGGCCTACATGGTGTTCGTGTACCTGCGTCAGCAGTTGCGTTTTCAAGGCCGGGGCGACAAGGACATCTTTGAATTGCATTTTTCTATAATGGATGGGGTTATTGCTTGATTTTGCTCAGCCAGTTGCGGTCGTTGGTGTTTTCGTAGCCGTTGAGTGCCTCAAAGATGCCCTCAAGGGTGGTGGCGGAAAGCAGCAGCCCTTTGTGGAACGGACGGACGAAACCTTCATTGCAGAAATGGTCCATTTGCGCCAGCAAGGGGTCGAAGAAGTGGTTGAAATTATAGACCAGCACGGGTTTGTTGTGGAAACCGAGTTGCGCGTCTGTCAACACCTCAAAGAGTTCGTCCATCGTGCCGTAGCCGCCGGGGAAGATGACGAAGGCGTCGGCCTTCTCTTCCATCATCTGCTTGCGCTCGCTCATCGTTTTCACGAAAATGAGTTCCGAGATTCTGTCGGACAGCACGTTGCCTTTGGAGAAGAAATCGGGGGCGATGCCTATGACGGTGCCGCCGTGCGACATGGCGGCATCAGCGGCGCAGCCCATCAGTCCGATGCTGCCGCCGCCGTAGTAGAGGGTCAACTTTTGTTGCGCGACCATAGAGCCGAAGAGGGCGGCCTGCTCTGCATAAATGGGGTTCTCGCCCGCGGATGAGCCGCAGAATAGGGCTATGGAGTTGTATTTCATATTATCTGTAGTTTTACCAATGCGTGATAGAAAAGCGAAATGATGATATATACCATGATGATGAGCGGGAATGCACCCCAATGGAAGATGACGATGAGCACGATGCTGATGAGGAGCAGGATGTACCGGGCAATGTTCAGCCCCTGCCATTTGAAGTCTTTGAATTTGAGCGACAACATCCAGATGCGCGACACCAGCAGCAGCGAGAAGGCGATGCAGAATGCCCAAACGGCCCAGAAGTTGTTGAGAAAGGCAATGTGCTCGGCTGTCAAGGGCAGGAATCCCAGAAAGAGGGCGTTTGCAGGCGTGGGAAGCCCGAGGAACGACTCTTTTTGGTTCTCGTCGATGTTGAAGCGGGCCAGTCGCACGGCCGAAAGGGCCGGCACCAGGAGCACTATCAACGGAAGCAGCTGCAACAGCGGGGAGTCCAGGAGCGGCGACATCTCATAAAGGCAGCGGTTGAGCCAAGTGTAGGATATCATGGCCGGAGCCATGCCGAACGAGATGACGTCTGCCAGCGAGTCGAGCTCTTTGCCGATGGGCGAGGTGACGTGCAGCATACGCGCCGCAAGACCGTCGCAGAAGTCGAAGAGCGCCGAAACGATAATCAGCATGGCGGCCGTTTCCAAATGCCCTTTCAGGGCGGCTGTCGTTGAAAGACAACCGCATGCCAAGTTGAGGCATGTCAGCGTGTTAGGAATGTGCTTTTTTAGTGAGAAATGCTTGGTTGTTGTCATTTGAGTACCCAATAGTGCTGGTTTATGCTTTTGGCAAAGGATTCTGCCTCTTCTTCGGTGTCGTATATGCCGATGCACACCCGGATGTTGCTTACGTTGTCTTGCAACAGCAGATAGGGCGAGCGTGCGTCAAGCCCCTTTTGGCGGATGTGCAGTTCCGCGTCTTTCTCGTTGGTCAGACTGCCGGCAATGACGTAGAAATGGCCCGACTCGAAACGGATGTAATTGTATTTCCCGTCGGCGGTGCTTTTCACGACCTCAGGGCTCCAAGGCTCACTTGCGACGTCTGCCGTTTCATCGGTCAGTTCCTCTTCAGACGGGACGTCGGCCTCAAGGTCGTCAGCCGCACTTTCGTCCGTAACGCTCTCGTCGGTGGCAGGTTCTGCGGTCGTTTCTGTCTTGTGCTGTATGCGATGCACAGTATCCATAATCTGTTTGCGGAACAGGAATCCCAATACGGCTATGGCGATGATGATAATCAAGATGAAGAGCCAATGCAAGGAACGGCGCTTTTGCGGCACAACGGTGTCCTCTTCGTCTTCAGTATCCTCTTCCATAGGTTCAGGCTCTGGCTCTAGTTCTGGCTCAGGTTCAGGTTCAGGTTCAGGCTCAGGTTCAGGTTCAGGTTCTGGCTCGGGTTGAGGTTCTGGCTCGGGTTCAAGTTGAGGCTCGGGTTCTGGTTCTGGCTCAGGTTCTGGTTCTGGCTCTGGCTCTGGCTCTGGTTCTGGTTCTGGTTCTGGTTCTGGTTGAGGTTCTGGTTGAGGTTCTGGCTCGGGCTCTGGTGGCACGATGGTGGCAACTTTCCCTTTTTTGCCTGTTTTGGCAAGGGACACGATTTCCATGCCCTCAAACTCGTGGTTGAGTTCTGCAATATGGTCGCATACAAATCGGATAGTGCCTTTTTCGTTGATGGAAAAGGTGCCGAAGTTGTCAAAGCTGATGCTTTTGTTGTGTTGCAGTGCGTTTTTCAAGTTTTCCACCCATTGTGAAATCTCGTTCGCGGCTTGCGTGAGCATACATTGTTTTTCTTCGCAGAGGAAGTTGATGAAGCCGGTTTCGTCGGGCTCGTCTTGCTGCAAGGTTAATGTCACGCTGCAGCAAGGCGGAATCAGCATGTCGCCTTCGATTTTGGCGGACTCGTAACGGGTGGTGAAGGTTCCTAAGTCATTGATGAATACGGAACCGTCATTTTGCAGGGCTTTTATTATATATGTAATCATGTCGTGAAAGGGGAAAGGGAGTTAGGGTTTCAGCTGGTTCAGTCGCTCAAGGTCTTCCGGGGTGTCGATGCCGGTGCCTTGATAGTTGCATAGTGCCGTGAATATGTCGAAACCGTTTTCTATCCAGCGCAACTGTTCCAGTTTCTCGCTTTTTTCGAGTGGCGATGGTTGCAGCCGGACCAGTTTGCGCAGGGTGCCGCAGCGGTAGGCGTAGATGCCGAGGTGCTGGCGGTATGCCGGTGTGGGGTCTTGTGCGTCGCGCACGAAAGGGATAGGGTAGCGGCTGAAGTAGAGGGCTTTCTGCTGGAACGAGGTGACCACTTTCACCTTGTTGGGGTTTTGTGCCTCTTGCGGGTCAAGCGGTTTCACAAGGGTGGCGATGTTCACCTCCGGCCGTTCAAACATCCGGGCGAGGAGTTCGATTTCGTTGCGGCTGATGAAAGGCTCGTCGCCCTGTATGTTGATGACGACGTCCTCGTCAAGCAGTTGCAGTTTGTCGGCGGCCTCGCCGCAGCGGTCGGTGCCCGAGGGGTGGTCGGGACGGGTCATCACCACCGTGCCCCCGATGTTGCGGACGCACCCGGCGATGCGCTCGTCGTCGGTGGCTACGGCAACCAGGTCGAGCCCGGCTTCCGACGCGTGCTCATAAACGACCTGTATCATGGCCTTCCCGCCGATGAGGGCGAGCGGCTTGCCCGGGAAACGGGTCGAGGCATAACGTGCCGGTATTATTCCTATGTGTCTCATTCTCTTTTATTTGAAAAGGCCGAACAATTCGGCGTCTATCTTGTTGATGATTTCCCCGAAGTCTTCCGGCTTCTCGGCAAACTTGAGGGTGTTGACGTCAATGACGAGCAGTTTCCCGTCTTTGTAGTTCGAAATCCACTCGTCGTATTTGTGGTTCAGGTTCTCGAGGTATGAGGGGCGGATGGAGTCTTCGTAGGCTCTGCCGCGCTTGAGAATCTGGGTCACTAACGTCGAGACGTCGGCCTTGAGGTAAATCAGCAGGTCAGGCGCTTGCAGAAACTGTGACATCAGCTCAAACAGGGAGGAGTAGTTCTCAAAGTCACGGGTGGCCATCAGGTTCATGTCGTGCAGGTTAGGGGCAAAGATGAACGCGTCTTCGTAGATGGTGCGGTCTTGGATGACATCTTTTTTCCGTTTCCTCAGGTCGAGGATCTGGCGGAAGCGGCTGTTGAGGAAGAAGATCTGGATGTTGAACGACCAGCGCTGCATGTCTTGGTAGAAACTGGCCAGATAGGGGTTGTTGTCCACGCTTTCGTAGAGCGGTTCCCATCCGTAGTGTTTGGCAAGCATGCCTGTGAGTGTGGTTTTTCCGGAACCGATATTTCCGGCAACTGCGATATGCATAATGTTATAGTTTTTTTACGGTTATTGAATGGTTGGTTTCTCTTTTCCGGCCGTGAGTGCGTGCAGCACGAGATAGACGCACAGTCCGACAAACATGACAATGGACAATATGTTGAACAGAGGGCTGTTGATGTAGTTGTTCATGAAGGTGGGTTCCACGCCGCAGTATTTGAGGATGGCGCTGAGCACGCCCATGATGGCGCCGCCGGCCAGCAGTCCGGAGGCGAGCAGGGTGCCTTTTTCGCCGCGCTTGCGGTTCACGTCCTCGTCTTTGCTCCTTGATTTCACAAACCAGGCCAGCAGTCCGCCCACCAGCAGTGGGAGGTTGAGCTGCAGCGGTATGAACATGCCCAAGGAGAATGCCAGTGCGGGCACTCCGATGACGTCGAGCAGGATGGCCAGCACTGCGCCGATGATGTAAAGCACCCAAGGGGTGGAGCCGTCAAACATGAGCGGCTGGATGATGGCTGCCATGGCGTTGGCCTGCGGGGCCACCAAGGCGTCTTCGCCCGTATAGCCGTAAGTTTTGGATAGCAGCATGATGACGGCGCCGACCGTGAGGGCCGACACCAGCGTGCCCACAAATTTGAAGCCCTCTTGCTTGTAGGGGGAGGTGCCGATCCAGTAGCCGATCTTGAGGTCGGTGATGAAGCCGCCGGCCATGGCCAGCGCGGAACACACGATGCCGCCGATGACCAGTGCCGCGAGGATGCCGGCGCCGCCTTTCAGACCTACGGCGGCCAAGATGATGGACGAGAGTATCAGCGTCATCATGGTCATGCCCGACACGGGATTGGTGCCTACCGTGGCAATGGCGGTGGCCGCAACGGTGGTGAACAGGAAGGCGAACAGGAACACGATGAGCAGTCCTACGATGATTTGCTTGAAGTTCATCTCCATGCCTCCGAAGATGAAGAACAGGAACATCATGACCAAGACGGCCAGGAAGCCGAAGAGGATGATCTTCATGGAGATGTCGCGTTGTGTGCGCATGGTGTCCGCGGCGGCGCCTTTCTGCTTGCCGGCCTTGAATGCCACGCCGAGCGACTTCTTGATGACGCCTGCCGACTTGCACACGCCCAGCAGTCCGGCCATGGCGATGCCGCCGATGCCGATGTAGCGCGCGTAGTTGGCGAAGAGGAACTCAGGGTCGGCGGTGGACAGAGCGGTGAGCGTACCGTTGACGTCCATGGCACCGTATTGTCCTAACAGGGGAACGATGACCCACCACGAGAGGGCGGAGCCGGCACAGATGACGGCCGCGTATTTGAGCCCGATGAGGTAGCCCGTGCCCAGCAGGATGGACTCCGCGCTCATCTTGAAGACGAACTTGTGGTTCATGGCCAGCCGCTCGCCCCAGCCGCACATGCGCGTGGAGATGGTGTCGGACCAGAAATGGAACGTGGTCATCAGAAAGTCGTACAGCCCGCCGATGAGCCCGCTCACCAACAGCAGCCGGGCCTGGTTGCCGCCCTTTGCCCCCGACACGATGATCTCAGTGGTGGCCGTGGCTTCAGGGAACGGGTATTTTCCGTGCATGTCAGAAACGAAATACTTGCGGAACGGTATCAAAAACAGAATGCCCAAAAAGCCGCCTAACAGCGAGGAGAGGAATATCTGGAAAAAGTTGACCTGTATCTCAGCCCCTACCGCGGGGTTGGTCTCTTTGATGATGTAAATGGCGGGCAATGTGAAGATGGCGCCGGCCACGATGACGCCGGAACTGGCGCCGATGGACTGTATGAGCACGTTCTCCGACAGGGGATTCTTGCGCTTCGCCAACGTGGACGCGCCTACGGCAATGATGGCGATGGGTATGGCGGCCTCGAACACCTGCCCGAACCGCAACCCCGAATAGGCCGTGGCGGCCGAGAACAGTATGGCCATGATGATGCCCCAAGTGATGGTCCAGGCATTCAACTCCGGATACTTCTTGTCGCCCCGCAGTATGGGACTGTAACGCTCGTCTGGCTTCAGCTCGCGGTGCGCATTGTCGGGCAACCTGATGTCGCCGGGAACCTCATTGTTCTCTTTGTCTGTCTCTTTCATGCTGATTATAAATTGGTTGAGAATCGTTTAAAAAAGCCGTCAAAGATACAAAAAAACGTACTTGCTCCGACTCTCGGCGGCGCAATAGTGAAAAAAGCCGCCGCCACGTTTTTTTATTTGCCCGATTTGCCCGTTTCGCCGTTTTTCGGCAGCAGGCAATGATTGTTTTTGTATTTTTGCAACCTTTTAAATTGAACGGATAAAAATTATGATTGCACAAGAAATGAAACGTCTTTTAGCCGCACTGCTCTTTATTCCCGCCACATTCTGCGCTCTTGCGCAAGTGTCAGACCCCGTACTGGTCAAGGTGGGCAATGAGTCTGTCACGAAATCCGAGTTTCTCAAGGCCTATCAGAAAAACAACCTGTTGAGCGAAGCCTCAGAGAAGGACCTCCGCGAGTACCTTGACCTCTATGTCAACTACCGGATGAAGGTGCAGGAGGCCCAGGCCCTCAAGATGGACACGTCAGCCGCTTTTGTCCGCGAGTTGGCCTCCTACCGCAACCAGTCGGCACAGCAGTACCTGGTGGACAGCGAGGTGAGCGACCGCCTGCTCAACGAGGCTTACGACCGTTTCAAATACCAGGTCAGGGCTTCGCACATCCTCGTGCAATGCAGCCCGACGGCCTCTCCCAAGGACTCCCTGGAGGCCTGGAACAAGATTATGCAGATCCGCAACCGCATCGTGAAAGGGATGGACTTCGGCGACGCCGCGGCTGAGTATTCTGAAGACCCCTCCGCACGCGATTTCGTGAACCCCCAGACGGGCCGTATGCAGCGCGGCAATCACGGCGACCTCGGCTATTTTTCTGTGCTTGAGATGATTTACCCCTTTGAGACGGCAGCTTACAATACGCCCGCAGGCCAGCTTTCGATGCCTGTGCGCACCCGTTTCGGTTATCATCTCATCAAGGTCGTTGAAAAGGTGCCGGCAATGGCGCAAGTTTTTGTGTCGCAAATATTCGTGGCCGACACGCTCGCCCTCGCACAAGGCTCGCCCGAGGCCCTCGCCAAGGTCCGGGAAATAGCCCGCCGCCTGCGCAGCGGACAAGGCTCGTTTGAGACTCTCGCCGCTGAACTCTCCGAAGACGAGGCCACGAAAGACAAGGGCGGCAAGATGCTCCCGTTCGCCCCGGGACGCCGTCCGGGCAACTATACCGCCGCCGCTATCCACCTCCAACCCGGCGATGTGTCCGACCCCGTTCCCTCTGTGCTCGGCTGGCATTTCCTCAAACTCGATTCCATAAAGTATGTCACCGTGAACGATGAGACGAAGTACCTGCTGAAATCTCGCCTCGCCCGCGACGAAAGAGCCCGCAAAGGCCAAGAGTCTATGATCGCTAAACTCAAAAAGGAGTACAATTTCAATGAGTCGGGGAAAAAAGCAGCGATGAAGTTCTTTAACAAGAATATCCCCGACAATTATTTCTCCTCGGACAAGACGGAAATCACGGAACTCAAAGGCATTGAAAAGCTGAAACCGATGTGTACGTTTGCTGACGTCTCGCTCTCCGCCGCCGAATTCGCCAAGTTCATCTCTCGCTACCAAGGCATTACGCTCAAAGGCACAATGGCCGAATTTCTGGAACAACTCTACACGAAATTCACTACTGAACGCATCCTGCGGTACGAAAAGACACAACTGGCAAACAAATACCCCGAATACCGCGACCTGGTGAATGAGTTCCACGACGGCATGATGCTCTATGAGATCAACAGCCAAAAGGTGTGGAACGCCGCCATCCAGGACAGCTTAGGGCTTGAGAACTTATACCAAAACATGAAAGAGGAGTTCAAGACAACAGACTCCGCCGGCAATGTGATCTATAAGCCGATGGAGGATGTCAAGGCCGTGGTCATCAACCGCTATCAGGAAATCTTAGAGAAAAAATGGCTGGAAGAACTTCACGCCAAGTATCCCGTTGTGATGGACGAAAAGGTGTTCCGTTCAATTTTCAGCAAGCCATGAAAGTGAAAAGGTGGCTTTTCTTTCTTTTCGCCGCACTGCTGCTGACCGCTTCCGGTTGCCAGAAAAAAGACCGGGTTGTGGCCCGGGTCTATTATCATAAGCTCTATCTCTCAGAAGTTTGTGACAACATCCCCGAAGGCCTCTCGCCCGAGGACAGCCTGTCGCTCTTCAATGCCTACGTGGACAGTTGGATTAAGGAACAATTGGTGCTGCATGAGGCGGAGAAAAGACTCTCTTTCAAGGAGAAAAGTTTCGGCAAGCAACTCGAAGAGTGCCGAAAAAGTCTCTTGATAGATGCCTACTTCCAAAAGCTGGCTTCCGAAATGACGACAGAGGATGTCTCCACGGAGGAGATGAGGTCCTTTAACCGTATGTTTGACAGTCGCTACCGCGTGGACCGCGAGATTGTAAAGATTAACTATGTCAAACTTTCCCGTAATTCAAAACTGATAGCCCCGGTAAAGGACATCCTTTTCAACGAGAGTCGCCGCAAGGCCGAAAAACAGCAACTCGCGGCTATGCTGGGCGATTCGGTAGAGTATATGATAGACGACAGCACGTGGCTCTATCTCGAAGATGTGCAGGCTGAACTTCCCTTTGAGGTGGCGAAGGATGTGGCTCAACAGCCCCAGTATGTGGAAAAGGACGAAAAAGACTTCCATTACATCCTGGTGGTGCTCGACCATAAACAACAACGCTCCGTGAACGAAACCGAAGAGGAGCGCGAGTCTGCCCGTATGATGATCGCCGGCCAGAAGAAACGCGAACGGATCGACGGCTATGTTGACTCGCTTTACCGCAAGGCTATACAAGACCGCATCGTGATACGGTAACTAAACAGACAGCCCGAAATCCTCTACTGCGGCTGTCATGTATAATAATATTGTAAAGAGCGGCAAATTTGCCGCTCTTTCTGTTTTCTCATTTTTTTTGATTTTTTGATTGAAAAACGCGTAAATTTACGTATTGACAAACTGTTTTGTTGGTTGTTTCTTTGCATATTCAAACAGGTTGAACGACAATCAAGAATAATCGTAACGATATGAAGAGAATAGCAACCATAACAATCCTCGCACTCGCGGCACTGTTTTCATACGGGCAGAGTGCGTTCGTGCCCACAGGCGGCACGGCCTCCGGAAACGGCGGCACTGCAACTTATACCATAGGCCAGCCCGCCGATCAGACGTTGAGCGGCAACTCGCTCTCCATAGCCGAAGGCGTGCAGCAGCCTTATGAGATCATGGGCGTCGGCGTGCCCGACTATCCGGGCATCGTGCTGCAGTGGCAAGTTTACCCTAACCCTACACGCCAGATTGTAACCCTCGATGTGGGCGAGTACCCGTTGCCACCGGATGGACTGCGGGCTCTCCTCTTCAATGCGTATGGACAGTATGTGAAGCACTTTGCGGTCCATACGAGCGCTACGGTGATGGACCTCTCGCCGTACGCGCCGGGCAACTACTACCTCAAGGTGTATGACAGGAAAGAGATGCTCAAGACTTTCAAGATCGTGAAAACCACTTTGATGTAATCATAGAAGAATTTTAAAATATGTCATTATGAAGAAATTACTACTTTTTGCGATGTTCATCATCGCCATGGCTGCACTTTCAGCCCAAAATGCACCGCCACAGAAAATCAGTTACCAGGCGGTCGTGCGCAACAGCGTGAACCAATTGCTGCCCAATGCCCCGATAGGGGTCAGGGTGAGCATCCTTCAAAGTATGGAGGAGGGCAACCCTGACGGCACCCTCGTCTATCAGGAAGTACACCAAACAACCACGAATGTCAACGGCCTTATGACGCTCGTCATCGGCGAAGGCTCGGTGTTGAGCGGCACTTTCGCGACTATCGATTGGGGTACGGGCCTCTCTATTTCCTGAAGACAGAAATCGACCCCGACGGCGGCACGAACTATACGATTGAGGGCGTGCAGCAGATGATGTCCGTACCTTACGCACTCTATGCCGCCAACGCCGGCAATTCTCAGCCGGGACCACAGGGCGAGCAAGGCCCGCAAGGTGTCCAGGGTGAAACGGGTCCTCAAGGCCCGCCGGGTGAGCAAGGCCCACAGGGTGTTCCCGGTCCACAGGGTGTTCCCGGACCACAGGGCGAGCAAGGTCCGCAAGGTGTCCAGGGTGAAACGGGTCCTCAAGGCCCGCCGGGTGAGCAAGGCCCACAGGGTGTTCCCGGTCCACAGGGTGAACAAGGTCCACAAGGTATTCAAGGTGAGCAGGGCGAGCCGGGTGCTGCCGGAGCGGGCGTGCTGG
>CAVIJD010000020.1:0-39150 GCA_963643165.1 bacterium
CGGAATGGGCATCCTCAATCGTGCATGACAGCGCGCGTGGCAAGGTCGTCAAAGCGAAACGCCCCAGCCGCAATCCGTTGGCTCGTTCGTGTGGTAGCCCTGCGAAAAAAATGAATTGTTGTTACGGATAACGGCACGGCCGATAACCTTTCGGTAAGCGACTATAATATAAAATGGCGAAATGGTCAGGCACATCAAAAAAAAATGTATTTTTGCGCCTCAAAAATCATTATCATCAACAGCTATGGCAAGTAACGAAAAAGTAGGTACAAAGAAAGTTGACCAGCAAGAGAATAAAGAGAACATTGTAACAAAGATTCTCGCTTTCTTCAATAAATATCAGAATATCATTTACGGTGTCCTCATCGGCATTTTGGTGATAGCCTGCGCGCTCATCGCCTTGAACCGCTTCTACATCCAGAAAAGAAATGGCGAGGCTTCAGCACAGATGACCACGCCGATCAACCTTTTCATGGCGGGCGATTCCACTTCGCTGAATCAGGCTTTGGAGGGCAACGACGAGAACGACGGTTTCCTCTCAATCGCCAGCAGCTACAAACTCACCAAGACCGCAAACACGGCTCGCTATTATGCAGGTCTTTGCTATCTTAAACTCGGACAGAAAGACGAGGCGCTCTCTTATCTCAAGAAATTCAAGAAGAAAGAGGATGTGCTCTGGTACGCTTGCCAGGCCACTATCGGCGACCTTTACGATGAGCAAGGCGACGAGGCTTCCGCGTTGAAATATTACAAAAAAGCAGCCAAAAGCGAAGACCCGTTCTTTACGCCCATCGCCCTCTTTAAGATGGGTCAACTTTATGAAAGACAGGAGAAATGGAACGATGCCTTGTCTGCATACCGCCAGATTGAGGACAGATTCTACACCGAATATAACAAGATGAACATTTCCCAATACGTGGAAAGAGCTCAGCAGAAAGTTTCAAAATAGGATTTGAATGACAGAAAAGAAACAAAATCTCTCTGAATTTACCCCATTTACATTTAACTCTGCTCAAGACATAAGAATCGGTATTGTGGTCAGCGAATGGAACGACCACATTACCGAATCTTTGTTTAATGGGGCTTACGAAACCTTGACCAGTCAGGGTGTGCCGGCAGAAAACATCATTGTACAGCATGTGCCGGGAAGTTTTGAACTCCCCTCCGCGGCTGAGATTATGTTCCGCAACATGAAGTTAGACGGTGTCATCTGCATCGGCTGCATTATCCAAGGCGAAACCCGTCACTTTGAGTTTATTGCAAACGCTGTGGCACAGGGCATTATGGATGTGGGGCTGAAGCATGGCAGACCAACCATCTTCAGCGTGCTTACTTGCAACGATATGCAGCAGGCCGAAGACCGTTCTGGCGGCAAACATGGCAACAAAGGCGTAGAGGGCGCCGTCAGCTGCCTCAAGATGATAGATCTGGAACGTAGAATAAGAAAAGAGACTGAAAAATAGCAAGATATGAAAGTCGTTTTCATGGGCACGCCGGAATTTGCCGTGGCCGTGCTCGACAGCATACGCACACATGGCCACGAGGTGGTCGGGGTGGTCACTACACCGGACAAGCCCGCGGGACGCGGCCAACGCCTCCATTATTCGGCCGTGAAAACGTATGCTCTGGAACACGGACTGCCCTTGATGCAGCCCGACAAACTCAAAGACGAGGCTTTCGTGCAGCAACTTCAGCAGTTGCACGCCGATGTTTTTGTGGTTGTGGCTTTCCGGATGCTGCCGAAACAAGTCTATGCCATCCCCCCGAAAGGTACTTTTAACGTACACGCCTCCTTGTTGCCTCAGTACCGGGGCGCGGCCCCTATCCAATGGGCAATTATGAACGGGGAAACCGAAAGCGGCGTCACTACTTTCCTGCTCGACGAGCATACCGACACCGGCGCCGTGCTGGCTCGCAAAACCGTGCCGGTCTTACGGGATGATACCGCCGGAACCTTGCACGACAAACTTATGCTGGCCGGGGCGTCGCTCGCCGTGGAGACACTGCAACTGCTCGCCTCCGACAAGGTGCAGACTTTCCCACAATGCAACGCCGGCACACTGAAGCCCGCGCCTAAGATTTTCAAGAAGGACATGCGCATCGATTGGAACGACACCGCCGAGCATATTTACAACAAAGTCAGAGGACTGTCCCCTTACCCCGCTGCATTTTCCTACATAAAGTGCGTCGAAAATGGTGTTGAACACGACTTGAATCTCAAGATTCTGTCATGCCAGATAACGGAAAAGAACAGTCAGAAGAAGCCGGGAACCATTACAATTCTTGACAATGAAATGATGCTCATTTCGACAAAAGATGCCGAAATTGCCATCCTGGAATTGCAAATGGAGGGAAAAAAACGGCTTGAAACAGCGCAATTCTTGGCCGGTTTCAGAAAAGAAAACTTCATCCTTGAACTTTTCTGATACAATAATATTATATATATACGTTCGACGAGAATCCATTTTAAAACAGAAAAAAAACAAAAATCGGGTGGAAACAACGTAGCCTATTTGTTTTTTGTTACATTTGCACTCGTCAAATAATATTTCAACTTTTAAATTAAAAGAACAATGAACAAGAATGATTTAATCGCTGCAATGGCTGAAAAGGCCGGCCTTACAAAGGCTCAGGCAAAAAGCGCACTCGATGCTTTCACAGCCACCACGAGTGAAGCCTTGAAGAAAGGGGACAAGATTTCCATCACAGGTTTCGGCGCATTTGAAGTGAAAGAGCGCGCTGCAAGAAAAGGCCGCAATCCCCAAACCAACACCGAAATTGAAATACCGGCCAAGTCAATTGTCCGTTTCAAGGCTGGTTCCGAACTGAAATTCTAATTTTCAAAACGAAAGACGTGAAAAAGCCCTCATGTCGGGGCTTTTTTTGTTTGCCCAAAGAATTATGAGAGACATCGAAAACCCGACGCTGCGGGAAGAAATCATAGCATACTTGTCAGAATTTGTCACAGAAGTACGCCGCGACAGAATGGCTGAAGTGCTGGCCAGCCGCACCCGCCATGTCACCGTTGTGTTGGAAGACCTATACCAGACGCAGAACATCAGCGCCGTGATGCGCACTTGCGAATGTTACGGCATCCAGGATGCCTACATCGTGGAAAACCGGAACGAGTTTGAGATACATCGCGACATCAGCATGGGTGCCGACAAGTGGTTGACCCTGCACCGCTATCCGCACGGGGAGGGCAATGTCAAAAAGTGCATCGACGACCTTCACGCTCGGGGCTATAAAGTGGTGGCCACCCTCCCCGACGAGCGGAAAACGTCCGTCTGGGATTTGCCCGTGGAGCAGAAAACCGCGTTCCTGTTCGGCACGGAGTTGACTGGACTCTCTGACGAGGCCGTAAAATATGCCGACTGCAATGCCCTGATTCCGATGTACGGGTTCACCGAAAGTTTCAACATCTCCAACTCTGTCGCCATAATCCTTTCCGGGTTCACCGAAAGACTGCGCCGTTCGGCGGTTGACTGGCGACTGAGTCCGGAAGAGACCCGCTCGCTCTATCTCAGTTGGCTTCAGAAAAGTGTCCGTGACCCTGACAGCATCATTGACCACTACCTGAAGATGAGGGGGTGACGGCCAGCTTCCGCCATTTCAGATAGCCCATGACGGCAATCAACGTATAAATCGCGTAAAGCACGGCCGTAGGGTAGAGGCCTTTCCAAGTGTATAGGATGACAGAGACAAAGTCAACAATTACCCACATCAGCCATTGCTCGGCATATTTGCGCGACAGCATCCACATGGCCACAATACTTAAAGCGGTAGTGAAGCCGTCACCTACAGGGACCACGCTGTCGGTCAAGAATTTCAGGGCCGACGAGATTGCCAGCCAGAGAGCGGCAGTTACAGCCATAGACTTAAGCAGACTGCGGGCAGGAATCCGGGTTATCGGAATTTCCTCCTCATTTCCCGCAAAGTTCTTCTTCCGGCTTTTCACCCAGAACACCCAGCCGTAAACATTGGCGCCGATGTAATAAAGGTTAAGGGCGGCGTCGGCATAGAACTTTCCGTGAAAGAAAATGACCACATAAAAGAGTGACATCAGAATGCCGACGGGCCAAAGACTTACGTGGGCTTTGTACTCAAGAAACAGGTATATCAGTCCGATGACTGCGCCGATAATCTCAATAACATCCATACTAATTTGAGCAGGAAACGGCGGCAAAAATACAAAAAATGAAGTGTTGTTTTTTTTGTATTTTTGCCGCCTGTAAAACACTTGTAATTATGGCAAATATTGAATACGAAGGAAAAACGTACGAACTTGACGGCGACGGCTTCATGCTCAAGCCGGAGGAGTGGACCGAAGGTCTGGCTGCTGCAATCGCCAAGGTGGATGGCATCGAAGAGTTAAACGAAAACCATTGGAAAATCATCCGTTGCATCCGCGAGAATTACGAAGAAAAGGGCATTGCCCCGATGGTGCGCGTCATCTGCAAGACGTCGGGACTGAAACTGAAAGAGATATACGAACTGTTCCCGTTAGGGCCCGCCAGAGGCGCCTGCCGCATTGCCGGACTGCCGAAACCGGAGGGTTGCGTATAAGCACAAAAACCAATCGCGCTTATGTTGCCAATCCAATATATCGCCTTGGCAGCGGTGTTGTGCTGCTTCTGCGGAATGGTCACATTCTTTGTCAGAATTGTCCGGTTAGGTAAGCCGAAAGACCTGTCGGAGAAGAGTGGCGACACGGCCAAGGGCATCATGTATGCCAACACGGTTGCTATGGCTCCGAAAAACAAGGAGTCGGCATATCTGCACATCCCCACGTATGCTTCCGGCATACTTTTCCACCTCGGCACTTTCTGCTGCCTGCTCCTCTTCGTGCTGTCGTTCTTCCCGTTCTTCGGACGCTGGATGGACAACTTGCCCGTCTTGCGGGCTCTCCTTGCGGCGGCCGTGTCCGTGGCCTGCATCTGCGGATGCGCCATGCTGCTGAAACGGGCATTTTCGAAAGACTTGAAACCGCTCACCACACCGGACGACTACATTTCCAATGCCTTGACCACCTCTTTCCAACTGTGTACGGTGCTGTACCTCTGCCTTTCGTGCGTCCCGGCTGTTGTTGTCCTGTATTATATCGCCTGTACGTTGCTGTTCCTGTATATGCCTTTTGGGAAATTGAGACACGTCGTGTTTTATTTCGCGGCACGCTATCACCTGGGCTTCTTCTATGGATGGCGGAACGTATGGCCCAAGAAAGAAGATTAAACCCTATAAAACTTTTGCATTATGAGATTAGACTTTTTAGGCGCAACCGGAGAGGTTACCGGAAGCAAATTTTTGCTTACCACTAAAAAAGGCACTAAAATATTGCTGGACTGCGGAATGTATCAAGGCAAAGGACTTGAAACGGACCGGATGAACAGAGACTTGGGCTTCGACCCGGCCGAGATCGACATCCTGCTGTTGTCGCATGCCCACATTGACCATTCCGGACTTATCCCCTACATTTACAAATTGGGATTCCGGGGCAAGGTGTTCTGCACGCCGGCCACCCGTGACCTTTGCGCGATTATGCTGGCCGACTCCGGACGGATTCAGGAGGCTGATGCCAAGCAGTTCAACAAGAAAACCTCCCGCATCGGCAAAGAGCCCATCGAACCAATCTATACCGAGAAAGACGCCGCCGAATGTATGACCCAGTTCGTGAGCATTCCGCGGAACCTGAAATTCGACATCACGCCCGACTTGTCCATCGAGTTTTTTGAAACCGGGCACATGTTGGGAAGCAGCGCGGTCTATATCACCTTCAAAGAGGGACGCAAGACGCGCACACTCTGCTACACGGGCGACATAGGACGTTACAGCAAGCAGATACTGCCCGACCCTGAGGCGTTCCCGCCAGCCGACTACATCATCACGGAGTCGACTTACGGCGACAGACTGCACTCAACGCTGGCCGAGGCTGATATGGAATTGGCTATGGTTGTGAAAGATGCCTGCGCCAAACGGAAAGGCAAACTGCTCATCCCCTCTTTTGCCATAGGAAGGACACAAGAAATCGTCTATTCGCTGCATAGGCTGAAAAAGAGCGGCAACCTGCCAGACATCGAGTGCTTTGTGGACAGTCCGCTGGCCTGCTCCGCCACCAATATTTACCGGCTGCATGACGAGAACTTCAACAGCGACATCCGTAAATTCATGGAGCAGAACAGAGACCCGTTCGGTTTTGACGACTTGACCTACGTCCGCACCGTTGAAGACTCCAAAAGGCTGAACACCTCAAACCGTCCCTGCATCATCATCTCCGCATCAGGCATGATGGAGGCCGGCCGTATCAAACATCACCTGGCCAACAACATCGAGAATCCGAAGACAACCATATTGTGTGTGGGATACTGCTCGCCTAACACCTTAGGCGCAAAGATCATGCGCGGCGACAAGAAAGTGTCCATTTTCGGACAACTTTATAATGTCAATGCCCATCTTGCCCGCATCGATGCCTATTCGGGGCACGCCGACTACAAAGAACTCATTACCTATCTTTCTTGTCAGAAAGAAAACAAGAAACTCAAAAACATCTTTGTCGTACATGGCGAAGACGATGCACGCAAAACGTACGTCCAGCACCTGGGCTCGGCCGGTTTCAAACATACATACGTGCCGGTTTTCCGTGAAACCGTTGAATTGGACTGACACAAGAGCAAAACAACCAATGAGCAGACTCAACATACTGGTGACGGGAGCGAACGGGCAACTCGGAAAGTGCATTCAAGACTTCTCGCATAGACTACCGGAAGAAAAATGCCGTTTTTTCTTCACAGACATTGACACGCTTGACATCTGCGATGCCGGACAGACAGAGCGGCAGATAGTTCAGGATGAAATAGACGTCATCGTCAACGCTGCCGCTTATACGGCCGTTGACAAGGCTGAAGACGACATTGCGGCAGCGTACCGCATCAACTGCGATGCCGTCGGCAATCTGGCCAAGTGTGCAAAGCGTCACGGGGTATATCTGGTACACATCTCCACCGACTATGTATTTGCCGGTGACGAGTGCCGGCCGCACCGCGAGGAAGACCCTATAGCCCCGCGTTCCGTTTATGGAAAGTCGAAAGCGGAGGGCGAAAAAGCCATCCGGGACAGCGGGTGCAATGCAACGGTAATCCGCACATCGTGGCTCTACTCTGAATACGGCCATAACTTCGTGAAGACGATGCTCAGATTAGGGGAGGAACGCGAGCGAGTATCGGTAGTTTACGACCAGGTGGGCGGCCCGACGTATGCGGGAGACCTGGCCGCCGCAATATGGGGAGTGATTGAGAAGAACGGGAAGACCGCCGGAGTGAAAACCTACCACTTCGCGAACAAAGGCTGCATCAGCTGGTTCGACTTTGCGCAGGCCATCATGGAAATCGGCAACCGCAAATGTGGTGTTGATGCCATTCTGTCGGAAAATTATCCCGCAAAAGCGCCAAGGCCGGCCTGCTCAGTGTTCGATTTGAGCAAGATTGAAGGTGAAATAGGCGTGGAAATACCCTATTGGAGAGATAGTTTAAAGTTGACTATCAATAAATTAGAAAAAATATGAATATTTTTTTCATCTAAAGGTTGAAGCTTTCAAAAAAAATGTATTTTTGCCAACCTTTTGAAAATGTACGTGTGAAACGTTCTTTTTTTAAAGTATGAAGATCAGCCGTTGTAGCTCAGTGGTAGAGTACCTCCTTGGTAAGGAGGGGGTCACGAGTTCAACTCTCGTCAACGGCTCTCTTTTTTTTTGACAACTGATAACTATTAAAAATATTAATCATTAATTTATAAGAAAATGGCAAAAGAAAAATTTGAACGTACCAAACCCCACGTAAATGTGGGAACCATCGGTCACATTGACCATGGCAAGACAACTTTGACGGCTGCTATCACGACTGTTTTGGCAGACAAAGGTCTTTCCGAGGTCAGATCATTCGATTCTATTGATAATGCACCTGAGGAAAAAGAGCGTGGTATTACCATCAACACGGCTCATATCGAATATGAAACAGCAAATCGTCATTATGCACACGTTGACTGTCCGGGTCACGCCGACTATGTGAAGAACATGGTGACGGGTGCTGCTCAGATGGACGGTGCTATTCTGGTTGTGGCTGCTACGGATGGTCCGATGCCTCAGACCCGTGAGCACATCCTTTTGGCAAAACAGGTTGGCGTTCCCAGAATGGTTGTTTTCATGAACAAGGTTGACCTTGTTGACGACCCTGAGCTTCTCGACCTCGTTGAAATGGAAATCCGCGACCTGCTGACATTCTACGGTTTCGACGGCGACAACACCCCGGTTATCCGCGGTTCTGCCCTCGGTGGCTTGAACCTTGAACCGAAATGGGTTGAAAAGATCGTTGAACTGATGGATCAGGTTGACACTTGGATTCCGCTGCCTCCGCGCGATGTCGATAAAGACTTCCTGATGCCGGTTGAAGACGTCTTCTCTATCACGGGACGTGGTACCGTTGCTACAGGTAGAATCGAGACGGGTGTTATCCACACTTCTGACCCTGTTGACATTATCGGTATGGGTGCTGAAAAACTGAAATCAGTCGTTACTGGTGTCGAGATGTTCCGCAAGATTCTTGACGAAGGTGAAGCTGGTGATAATGTTGGTCTGCTGCTCCGCGGTATCGACAAAGACGAAATCCGTCGTGGTATGGTTATCGCAAAACCGGGTTCTATCCATCCGCACAAGAATTTCAAAGCTTCTGTGTATGTTTTGAAGAAAGAAGAAGGCGGTCGTCACACCCCGTTTGGCAACAACTATCGTCCTCAGTTCTACTTCCGTACAACGGACGTTACGGGCGCAATCACACTGCCTGCTGGCGTTGAGATGTGTATGCCTGGTGATAATGTTGAGATCACCGTTGAACTGCTCTCTGAAATCGCTTTGAACCAGAACCTCCGTTTCGCTATCCGCGAGGGCGGTCGTACGGTCGGCGCAGGTCAGGTAACTGAAATCCTTGACTAATCGTCATCGAATATAAAAAAGGGGCAAACAATTGCCCCTTTTTATTCAGGGGATTAGTTTAATGGTAGAATGACGGTCTCCAAAACCGCAGATGGGAGTTCGATTCTCTCATCCCCTGCTGAAAATCATTGTGTTTTTTCATAATTGATGTGATAAGGTTTAAATAAAAAAGACATATTCTATGATATGTCTTTTTTAATTTTCATGACGGCAGTCTCTGATTTATGTCTTGTCTTGGCATAGCACCTTCCTATCTTTTCAGGATTGTCAACAACAGATAACTCACTAAAACAAGGAGGCAGATGTTTGAGACCTCCGGCGAAAAAACCGATACGATTAATACTAAACAAATGGATAACAATACTTTGTATGCCAGCTTCTTCTTCTCTGTCATACTCTCCCAGACATATTTCACCTTTGTCTTGAAGTTTGCCCAATTGTTCTTGGGCCCGTTGCGCTTAACACCGTTGCGCCCCGTATAGTCCTCATAGTCGTTTTGGGTCTTCGTTGTCTTTGCGCACTTGACACGCACCCCAACGGACTTGCTATAGGTTTTTCCGTCATTTGTGGCGCTGATGGCCAGTTTCGTTTTGCCGCTTGACCGGTTGAGGCGGAACTTCTTGACTCCGCTCGGCTCTACAGTCTGCGTTATCGTCTTATATCCGTTGTCTATCGTCAACTGCACCAACTCGGCGTTTGTACACGACCAAGTCAACTCCACGACATCGCCTTCTGTCACACGTTGTTTGTCTGCCTTGAATTCAATTTTGGGCTTCATAGAATAAAGATTAGTGGTCAAATGTTTGCAAATAATGTGCCAATATTTGTCGTGTCATTAGATTGTGGATTTGGACGGCTGTGGCCCGTCCCTTGTCATTTCGTTTTGTTCTTCCCGGTAAGCAGTTGCTGGATTTCATTCAGTTTGTTCAAGGCGTCAACTGGGGTTAAAGCGTTGATGTTCAGACCGACAATCAAGTCTTTAACCTCCAGCAGCAACGGGTCGTCGAGGTTGATGAAACTGAGTTGGTACCCGTCGGTGTGTTTTTCGATGCTTTTGTGCTCCTCTTGGCCGCTCCTCGACTGCTCCAATTGTTTCAGTATCTCATTGGCCCGGGCAAGTACCTTTTCAGGCATGCCGGCCATACGAGCCACATGTATGCCGAAGCTGTGTTCGCTGCCGCCGGGCTCGAGTTTGCGCATGAAGTATATCTTGTTGTCAACCTCTTTGACGGACACGTGGTAATTTTTTATCCGGCTGAACTGTGTGGTCATGTCGTTGAGTTCGTGATAATGGGTGGCAAACAACACTTTAGCATGACAGGGGTTCTCGTGCAAGAACTCAGCAATCGACCAGGCGATTGAAACACCGTCATACGTGCTGGTGCCGCGTCCTATCTCATCGAGAAGGATCAGGCTCCGTGCCGAGAGGTTGTTCAAGATACTGGCGGTTTCGTTCATCTCGACCATAAAGGTTGATTCGCCTGTGGAGATGTTGTCAGAAGCCCCCACGCGGGTGAAGATTTTGTCGATAATCCCGATTTCAGCGGAATGGGCAGGTACAAAGCAGCCCATTTGCGCCATCAGTACAATCAGGGCGGTTTGGCGGAGCAATGCCGACTTTCCGGACATGTTGGGGCCTGTTATGATGATGATCTGCTGCTTGTCATTGTCTAGATAAACATCGTTGGCCACATATTGCTCTCCTGGAGGCAGTTGCTTTTCAATGACGGGATGCCGGCCGCTGCTGATTTTTAGAACCGTGCCCTCATTGACGTCAGGTTTCACATAGTGGTTCTCTTTGGAAACATCAGCAAAGCACAGCAGAACGTCCAGACGGGCGATGAGCCGGGCGTCTATCTGTATCAGCGAGATGTAGTCTAACAGGTTGACTACAAAATCGTTGTACAACTTCGTCTCGATTTCGAGCATCCGGTCTTGTGCCCCGAGAATCTTTGTCTCTATCCCTTTGAGTTCTTCTGTGATGTAGCGTTCTCCGTTTGTGAGTGTCTGTTTCCGGGTCCAGTCGGCCGGCACCTTGTTTTTGTGCATGTTCGTCACTTCAAGATAGTATCCGAACACGTTGTTGAAGCCGATTTTCAGGGTGGAGATGCCTGTTTTTTCGGCTTCTCTACGTTGTATTTGTGCCAAAACTTCTCTGCTATTTCCGGCCAGGTCTGAAAGTTCGTCCAGCTCGCTGTTGACGCCGCGTTTGAACACGCCGCCTTTGCTGACCACGACTGGGGGGTCTTCTTGTATCTCGTTTTCGATGCGTTGGCAGATGAGCAGGCATGGGTTCAGCTGTTCAGCAATCTTGTTCAGTGCCGGGTGTTTAGTGCGTCGGCATGCGGCTTGCACGCTCTCGACGGCGCGCAAGGCCCGGGCCAGCTGCAAGGCTTCACGCGGGTTGATTTTGCTGGCGGCTATTTTTGAAACCATACGTTCCAAATCGCCCATTCGCCGCAAGATGCCCCGGAGCTCTGTCAGCAGTTCTTCCTCTTGCATGAAATAGTCCACAACGGAAAGCCTTTCGTCTATGAACACCTTTTCCTTCAGCGGCATAAGGATCCATTTCCGAAGCATCCTCGAGCCCATCGGGGTCTGCGTGTGGTCAAGCACTTGCATCAAGGTGACGGCATTCTCGTTAGGTGTTTGCACCAGTTCGAGGTTTCGTATGGTGAATTTGTCGAGCCATACATAGTGTTCCTCCTCGATTCGGTTTATTTTGCTGATATGCTGTATCCTGTGGTTTTGGGTCTCGTAGAGGTACTGCAAGGCTGCGCCGGCGGCTATGATGCCGAGGGTGAGGTTTTCAACCCCGAAGCCTTTCAGAGAGGCGGTCTTGAAATGTTTGGTCAGCAAGTCATAGGCGAAGTCGGGCACGAAAACCCAGTCGTCTAAGGTGGTGAGCAGTATCTTTTCGCCGAAATGCTGTTTGAATTGCCCTGTTTTCCCTTTCTGGATGACCAGCTCCGCAGGTTTGAAATTCTGGAAAAGTTTGTCAATGTATTCGTAGTCGCCCTCCGACACATAAAACTCGCCCGTGGAGATGTCAACAAATGCGATGCCGCAAACTTTGTCGGAAAACTGTATGGCCGCAAGAAAGTTGTTCTCCCTTTGCTCTAACACTTTGTCATTGATAGATACGCCCGGCGTCACCATTTCCGTGATGCCCCGTTTTACCAGGGTCTTGGAGACTTTAGGGTCTTCCAACTGTTCGCAAATGGCCACCCGCAGTCCCGCCCGCACTAACTTGGGCAAATAAACGTCAAGCGAGTGATAGGGAAACCCCGCAAGCTCTGTCTGCGTTTGGTTCTTGCCGTGTTTTGTCAAGGTTATCCCCAGTATTTTGGCGGAGACGACTGCGTCTTTGCCGTAAGTTTCATAGAAGTCTCCCACTCGAAACAGCAATATGGCGTCGGGATGTTGCGCCTTGAATTTGTTATACTGTTTCATCAAAGGGGTCTCTGCACTTTTTTCCATTTCAATTTTTTAAAAAGTTGACAAAAATACAAAAAAAGCTTTTTGTATTTTTGCGCCTCTAAACAAGGTTCTATGAAAGGAAAAGTCATTATTGTATCTGCTCCGTCGGGTGCCGGCAAGACCTCAATTGTCAGGCATCTGCTGACAGAAGTGCCCCAACTTCAGTTTTCCGTGTCTGCAACCACCCGTGCCAGACGTGATTACGAAACCGACGGGAAAGATTACTATTTTATAACGACGGAGCAGTTTAAGCAACGGCTCCAAAACGGCGAGTTTCTCGAGTGGCAGGAGGTCTATCACGACCAGTTTTATGGTTCCCTGAAATGTGAGGTTGAGCGCATCTGGGAAAACGGCCAAACGGTGATTTTCGACGTTGATGTTTTGGGTGGACTGAATATCAAGAAGTTCTACGGCGACAAGGCTCTCTCCATTTTCATCAAACCCCCGACAATAACGGAACTTGAGCGGCGGCTGAACAACCGCGGGACGGAAACGCCTGAAACGTTGGCAAAGCGTTTAGACAAAGCCGAATACGAATTGTCGTTTGCGGAGCAGTTTGACGTTTCCGTGCTGAATGATGACCTGACGCGCGCTCAGAACGAGATGGTCTCTATCGTAAAACGTTTTCTTGAACAATAATGGAGTGATGGACAAACAGATAAACTACCAAAGTCTTTGCAGCGATGTGGTGTCCCTTGCCACCGAAACAGGACGCTGGCTGCGCAACGAACGCCAAAACATATCTACAGTCGAGGTTGACGTGAAAGGCGTTCATGATTATGTCACGAAGTTCGACAAACAGTCGGAAGCCACTATTGTGAAACGGCTGAAAGAGCTCTTGCCCGAGGCCGGCTTCATAGCGGAAGAGAAGACGGAGACGGTTCTTGCCGACCATTACAACTGGATTGTCGATCCGCTTGACGGCACAACGAATTTCATACACGGACTTCCGCCTACGGCTATCAGTATTGCCTTAAAGGAGGACGACAGCATTGTGATAGGTGTTGTGTTTGAAATAGGACGCGATGAGTGTTTCTATGCTTACAAGGGCGGCGATGCTTACATGAACGGGAAAAAGATCCATGTTTCGGCTTGTCCTGACTTGAATTCGTCGCTTTTGGCCACAGGGTTCCCTTATACCGACTTTTCTATTTTGAAGCCCTTTATGGCATATCTGGAATGGTCGATGCAGCACACACACGGCCTGCGCCGGTTGGGGTCTGCGGCCACAGACCTTGTCTATGTGGCTTGTGGCAGATGCGACGGCTATTTTGAGTACGGCATGAAGCCTTACGATGTCGCGGCAGGCGCTTTCATTGTGCAACAGGCCGGTGGAAAGGTTACGGACTTTTCTGGCAACGGCAATTGGCTTTTCGGTGGCGAGATTGTTGCCTCCGGCCCCGCGCTTTTCCAAGAGTTTCAGCAGTCGGTGTTCCGTTTTATGAAACAATAATACAGATGAAAAACATAGCCATTATCGGAGCGGGGGCAGCAGGTCTGTTCCTTTGCCGGCAGTTGTCGGGGAAAAAGGACCTGCAAGTCTATGTTTTTGAGCGATGTCAGCAGCCCGGCACTAAACTGCGGGCCTCTGGCGGCGGCAAAGCCAACATTTTCAACACGGCAGTTTCGCCCGATTGCTATAACAGTCCGGGGTTTGTGGCGCGTCTTTTGGAAAAAGTGACCCCGGAAACGCTCCGCCTCGAGTTTTCGGAAATGGGACTTTCGATGATAACAGACGACGAGGGGCGCGTCTATCCGATGTCGTTGTCGTCTAAGACGATAGTGGACGTTCTGCAAGAGGTTCACGACAACATTCATGTCGAGTTGGGCTATGAGGTCAATGCCCTCTGCAACAAAGGTGGAAAATGGCATGTGAACGATTATCCTGTTGCTTTTGACAACGTCGTGCTGGCTTCCGGCTCGGCCGCCAACATTTTGCCGGCGCAACAAGGCTGCTGCAGCCGTTATCTGCAGCCGTTGCGGTTGAAAACCGTGCCGTCACGTCCGTCATTGACAGGTTTTGTCATCAACGGATACCCGAAGATGCTTTCCGGATGCCGCGCGCGTGCTATGGCTTCGCTGTTTCAGAACGACAGGCTTGTCCACAGGGAATCTGGCGAGGTGATGTTTAAAGATGACGGCATTTCCGGAATTGTGATCTTGAACCTTTCCGCCTATTATAACAGGCTTCAAAGTCACAATAATTGTTATATCCTCTTGGATTTTGTTCATCAAGACGAACATTTTGATGCCAAAGCACATTTGCACCGCTTCCATTCTTTTAAAGGCGTGTTGCACCCCAAACTTTGCGCCTTGTACGAAAAGCGACCTTTTGACCCCCGTCGGTTCAGACTTGACATAAGCGGCACCTACGACTTGTCATTGGCGCAGGTATGTCATGGTGGCATCGACTTGTGTGAGGTTGCTGAAGATTTCTCCTTGAAACGCCATTCAGGCCTTTATGCAGTCGGTGAGATGCTTGACGTGGACGGAATATGTGGCGGTTATAATCTGTTTTTCGCTTTTGCTTCCGCTTTAGTCGTGGCTCAATCCATGATGGAATAGTCCAATCAGGTCTGTGGCGGCCTTATAGGGGGAGATTTGCTTGTTGCGCACTGCCGGAAGCAGGCGTTCCACCTCTGTTTTTATCTTTTCATCGTTGTAAAAGCCGCTCTGCAGGGTATAGTTGATCCAGTTGTAGAAGATGTTGACAAATTGTTCTGTCCGGTTTCGTTCAAAATAGCCGTTCTCTGTGGTCATTGTCACATAATCTTGGATCAGCGACCAGACGGTATCGATGGCAAAGCCCTCCAAGGCGGAGCATATCTCAACGGGCACGGTCCATTGGCTTTCGTTGCGGGGAAAAAGTTTCAGTGCGGCTCTGTATTGCGTTTGGGCTTGCAAGGCTATAGGTTTGTTGTTGCCGTCGGCCTTGTTGATGAGCAGGCAGTCGGCCATTTCCATGATGCCCCTTTTGATGCCTTGCAGTTCATCGCCCGCGCCGGCAAGCATGAGCAGGAGAAAGAAGTCGACCATCGACTTGACAACTGTTTCCGACTGTCCCACGCCCACAGTTTCCACCAAAATGATGTCGAACCCGGCGGCTTCGCAAAGGATTATCGTCTCGCGGGTCTTGCGAGCCACACCGCCTAAGGTGTTTCCGGAGGGTGAGGGGCGGATAAAGGCGTTCTCGTCTATAGACAGGGACTCCATGCGGGTCTTGTCGCCCAGGATGCTTCCTTTGGAACGTTCGCTGCTTGGGTCAATGGCCAAAACTGCCAGTTTGTGTCCCTGTTTAGTGAGCAGTTTGCCGAAAGCTTCAATAAATGTGCTTTTCCCGACCCCCGGCACGCCTGTGATGCCGATGCGCAACGAGTTTCCCGAATGGGGGAGGCAGCGTTCTATGATGTCTTGTGCCAGTTTGAAATGGTTGGGATTCTCGCTTTCCACCATTGTGATGGCGCGGCTCAGGACCATTCGGTTGCCGGAAAGGATCCCCGCGACATAATCTTCCAGACTCAGCTCTTTCCGTTTGTGTCGCACCAGATGCGGATTTACGGAATGGGGCTGCTCAATGCCGGGACGCTCTGACAATGCTGTCTGAAAATGGTCCATAGTGCTGTTTTTAGGGATTGCAGATGGTGATTCTATGCCTTGCCGCTTTCGTTTATCAATCGATCTTTCCCTCCGAAATTGAAATACACCGCCTCTTTCATAGAGGAGAAATAGTGAAAATTCATGCCATCGATGAAATTCTCTTTAATGTCGTCAATGTCGGACTTGTTGTCTTCAGACATCACGATGTCGAAGATGCCACAGCGTTTTGCGGCCAGGATTTTCTCCTTGATTCCCCCAACGGGAAGCAATTTCCCGCGCAGTGTTATCTCGCCGGTCATGGCCACTTTGTCGCGTAGGGTCTTTTGGGTGAAGGCCGACACAAGCGCTGTCAGTATGGTGATGCCGGCGGAAGGGCCGTCTTTCGGGGTGGCGCCTTCGGGCACATGAACGTGTACCTTTGTCTGTTCAAAAACGTCCGGGTCAATGCCGTAGTCTGCAGCGTGGGCGCGGAGAAATTCGTAGGCAATCGTGACAGACTCTTTCATCACGTCGCCCAGATTTCCGGTCATCGTGAAGCCCTCCTTGCCGTGTGAGGCGAGCACCTCAACAAAAAGGATTTCGCCGCCTACGGCAGTCCAGGCCAGTCCTGTGGCCACGCCGGGCACGGAGTTGTCAAAAGCCTTTTCCAGTTGGAAAATCGGCGAGCCGAGCAGTTCTTTCAAGTCGGTCGGTTTGACTTTCTTCTCTGTTTTGCCGTTCTGCACCAACTCGGCGGCGCGTTTGCGTATAACCTTAGCCAACACGCGTTCCAGGGTGCGGACGCCGGCCTCGCGCGTGTATTCGTTGATGATTGTCTTGATGGTGTCTTCCTGTATTTGGAGGTTTTGCTTCGTCAAGCCGTTTTCATTCAGTTGTTTAGGAACAAGATGACGTTTTGCTATTTCCACTTTCTCTTCTGCCAGATAGCCGGGAATGTCAATGATTTCCATTCTGTCGAGCAGTGCGGGGTGTACATTGTTGAGGTTGTTGGCGGTAGCGATAAACAACACCCTCGACAGGTCGAAGGAGGTTTCCAAGTAGTTGTCGTAAAAGGCATTGTTCTGTTCCGGGTCCATCACCTCAAGCAACGCGGCAGAGGGGTCGCCCTGAACATTCATGCCCGTGATCTTGTCTATCTCGTCCAGCACAAACACGGGATTGGCGCATCCGGCTTTGCGCATGCTTTGGATGATGCGGCCGGGCATGGCGCCGATATAGGTTTTGCGATGTCCCCGTATTTCAGATTCGTCGCGCAGGCCGCCTAAGGACATACGCACATATTTGCGCCCCAAGGCTGCGGCGACAGACTTTCCAAGAGAGGTTTTGCCTACGCCCGGAGGCCCGGCAAGGCAGAGAATCGGCGACTTCATATCGCCTTTCAGCTTCAAGACGGCCAAGTATTCGATAATGCGCTCTTTTACCTTGTCAAGTCCATAGTGGTCTTTGTCCAATGTCTTGCGGGCTTTGTCCAGGTTGAAGTTGTCTTTGCTGTATTCGTTCCAGGGAAGGTCAACAAACAGTTCCAGATAGTTGAGTTGCACCGAATAGTCGGGTGACATTGGGTTGGTGCGTTGCAGTTTGTCGAGCTCTTTCTTGAAGATGTTGGCAGTCTCTTCGTTCCATTTCTTCTTGGCCGACTTTTTCTTGAGTTCTTCGATGTCCTTTTCGGCAGGAGTTCCGCCCAGCTCTTCCTGAATGGTCTTCATTTGCTGGTTGAGGAAATACTCGCGCTGCTGTTTGTCCATCTCTTGCCGCGACTTGTTCTGTATATGGTTCTTGAGTTCCACCATCTGAAGGTCGCGGTGAAGCAGACGGAGTGTCTTTTTGGCTCTTTGTATAATGTCTGGCATCTCAAGAAGCTCCTGTTTTTCATTGGTGGAGACAGAAAGACTGGTGGCCAGGAAGTTGAGCAAGAAAACGTGGCTTTCGATGTTTTTCAGGGCAAATGACGCCTCTCTTGGCGCGTTGTTCGAGAGTTTCAGCATTCGACTCGCGGTGTCGCGTGTCGTCGAGATGAGTGCCTTGAATTTCTCGTCGTTTATGATGTTTGGGTCAAAATCATTTGACTCAAAAGGCTTTACGGTGCATTTGTAATAAGGGTCCGTTTGTGTCATTTCTTGTAGCACAAAGCGGCGCACCCCTTGCACAATGATCGTCACGCCGCCGTCGGGCATGGTGATGTATTTGAGGATATGAGCCAGTGTCCCCACACGGTAAAGGTCGTCAATGGTCGGCTCTTCCACCTCGTTCACGCGTTGGGCCACCACGCCGATAGGCTCGCTGTTGCGCGAGTAGTCTTGCGCCAGCCGTATGGACTTGGTTCTTCCGACGTTTATGGGGATGACCATTCCCGGGAAAAGCAGGGTGTTGCGCAACGGCAACAAGGCAATCTCCTCCGGCAAGGCCTCTTCTTTTAGCCTCTTCTCATCGTCAAGGGAAAACAAAGGAATGAAATTGGTTTCGCTATTCATAAATTCATCCAGTAATGATAGGTCTTTCATGCTGAATTGCTCGTGTTAATACATAAAAAAACTGACCTTCTTTGACAAGCAAAAAAGGTCAGCAAAAGTACAAAATTTATGGATTATTTAGATTTATTGCTTTCCAAATGACGGGCATATTTGCTGCGGAACTTATCAACGCGACCTGCCGTGTCAACCAATTTCATCTTTCCTGTGAAGAAAGGATGGGATGTGTTTGAAATCTCAAGTTTTACTAACGGATACTCATTTCCGTCTTCCCATTGTATCGTGTCTTTTGTATTGACAGTTGACTTTGTCAGGAAAGCATAGTCGTTCGACATGTCTTTGAATACAACTGTTCTATACTCTTTTGGATGGATACCTTTTTTCATATTGTTGCTGTTTTTCGTTGTCTAAAAATTCGGATTGCAAAAATACATTTTTTTTCAAATCTTCAATGTGGAAAAAAATATTTTTTCCAAAACTTTGTCATTTGACTCTAAGTTTCTGTCCTTCAATTATTTTACTTGGGTCTGAAATGTTGTTGAGGGTCTGTATTTTGTCTGTTGTGGTGTTGTGCTTCAAGGCGATTCTGTATAAAGTTTCGCCTTTTTGTACAATATGATATTCTGTTTCGGTCGAGTTTCCAATGGCGGGGGCGGTCTCTGTTTCCTCTTTGACAGCCGGATGCGGCGAGAGGGCAGGTGCTTTGTCATCCTTGACATCGTCTAAGGGCAGCACTCTGAAGTTGTCAACACTCAACGAGAGTGTGTTGCCTGTGAGCGAGCCGTCGGCAAAATCGATGACGTTCTCAGGGTTGAAATGTTCGTTCAAGAAGCGGGTCTCGAAATGAAGCACGCACTCGGTCGCCTCGTCGGGTCGGCCGGTCTGTCCGATGACATCGCCGGCGTTGACCTGCTGTCCCTGCTTGACGCAAAGCCTGCCCAGATGCGCATATACGGTCTCAAGTCCGTTGTAGTGCCGGACGACCACCATAAGCCCGTATGGGCCATATTTCCGCGCCATACGAACTACCCCGTCAAAGCAACTTCTGACTAAGGTCTGACACTCCACTTTCAGGTCGATGCCCGGATGGAACCCGCCCTTTTTGGTCTGTCCGTAGGGGAGCAACACCTCATTGAAGGTGCAGGGCGGCTCAAAGGGGTTGTTGGTTTCCTGAACCAGCAGAATGGTAAGGCGGTCTTGGCTGAACGGTATGTCCAAGACGCGGCTGCGGATATGTGCCACGTCCCAATACTGCGAATACAGGTCGTAAGCCGGGATTTGGAAAGTTTCCGTAATGGACGGATAGGAGGACAGGATGCGTTCCGTTGAGTCCATTGTGTAAGGCATCGTGTCCTGAAGCATGACATTGGCGGTATGTTCTGTAATGTCAACCGTTTGGGCTGCAGCTGCAAGGCATAAAAACAAGAATAGTATGGTGGAGAGCCTTTTCATAATCAATCGCTATATGTTCAGCTTGTTTATGACATTAGTGGAAGAGAACCCGGCTTCGAGCGGGATGATGACGACCTCGCCGCCGTTGTTTTTCACAAAGTCGGCGCCGGCAATGTTTTCCGGCGTGTAGTCACCTCCCTTTACCAGCACGTTAGGCTTCACCTCCGTAATCAGGCGGTAGGGCGTATCTTCGTCAAACACCACCACATAGTCCACCATTTCGAGGGCTGCGAGCACCGTGGCGCGGGCCTCTTGTCCGTTGACGGGCCGTGACGGTCCTTTCAGCCGCCGTACGGAGCTGTCGCTGTTAAGCCCCACAACGAGCAGGTCGCCGAGTTGGCGTGCCTTTGCAAGGCAAGCCACATGCCCGTAATGCAGCACGTCGAAGCAACCATTGGTGAACACGGTTTTCTTCTGTTGCAGCATCTGCCTGTGCTCTTCAAAGAAAGCGGGCGCCACAATCTTTTGCCGGATGTGTTCTATCGGTGTTATTGAGGTCATGCCTTGAGGGTCGGATTGTGTTTCTTATTATAAAATGAGGCCAAAAGCAGGGACAAGAATCCAACCACCAGCACGATTACAGTTTGCATAATCCAGCCGATCCATCCGGCGGCAAGACCTTGGATGTAAGGTATTTCATACAGGAAGAGGATGCCAGCCACAATCAGGGGGAAAGAGCCAAGCCCTCCTTGCGAGATGATGAATGCCACTGTACTGAAGGTCAGAATCGTAAAAGCGGCCATAGGTCCAATGCCATGCAAGTATGGGATGGAAAGCATACACAAGTAGATGCCCAAAAAGTAAGCGACCCACATCAGCGTGTTCCAGAACACATAACGCCACGGGTTGGGCAGGTCTTTGATGGAGACAATTCCGTGCCACATGTCCACGAAGAAACTCCGGATTTTCATACACAACCGAGATTTCCGCCACCATTTGCGGGTCAGGTGGATTGTCACGGCCAAGACAACGATGATGGCGACCAGCAGATAGAGGCCGCTGCCGTGTACGAGAGCCGACCATTTGTTGCTCAACCAAGTGCCGAGCGACAGTTGAGCCTCTTGGTCCACGATAAGTTCGGACAGGATGCCGGAGTTGACGGCTATGGAGATGACCAGGAGCACCAGCCAGCAGATGACGTCAACGACTCTCTCCGTCACCACAGTGCCGAGCGACTTCTGGAAGGGCACATTTTCAAAGCGTTGCAGAAATGAGCAGCGGAGCACCTCGCCGAGGCGCGGCAAGGCCAAATTGGCGAGATAACAAACCATGACAGAGTAGAATACCATCGAGAGCCGGGGCTTGTACCCTAAGGGCTCAAGCAGGATGCGAGCCCTCACGGCACGCGCAAAGTCGGCGAATATAGCCATGACCGCCGCCGCAGAGATGATCAGCCAGCTTTTGGGATTGTTGATTTTCTCCATCGCCTCTAACATGGAGCGGAAATCATCGTGGCTGAGCGAACGGAGCGACAGCCAGATGAAAAAGACCCCCAGCCCGACAAACAATACCAATTGGATGAGGGTTCTCAAAAGACTCTTTCCTTTAATGTTATGTTCTTTTTGCATACAGGTTGGTTAATTGTGGATATTATGTCTATATGGTTACCATCCAAAAGGATGTGGCTCAAGCGGGTACTTGGCCAAGGGATGATAGTCGCCTTTCAGTCCTACGGGCACGGCATTGCGGATGTCATAGACAATTTGGATGCACTTCCGCACCTCGTCAAGTCCGAAGCCTTTGCCGTCAAGAATCTGGCGGTAGCTTTCCGTGTGCAATTCCGAGAAGCCGCTGCTGAAGTCCACCTCTTCGTTCTCGATTTTCATGGCGCGGTAGGTCCTGCCGCCGGCTTCTGCAATCTCTTTGGGGAGTGTTTTGGCATTGATGCTGAGGAAATAGCGCACCCGCGCCCGGTCAAAGCAGAGCAATCCCGCCGCCCGGTCGTGCGAGATCAGGTGGACGATGTTCTCCTTGACGTCACCGAACAGGTAGCCTAAGAGGTCGTAGAAATGGACACCGATATTGGTGGCGATGCCGCCGCTTTTGTGCGGTTCGCCTTTCCAGGAGGCGTAGTACCATTTTCCGCGGGCGGTGATGTAGGTCAGCTCCACGTCATAAACCTTGTCGGGCGGTGCGGCCTCTATTTTGCGCTTCAACGCAATGATGGAGGGGTGCAGCCTCAATTGTAGGATGTTGTTGACTTTGTGTCCGGTTTCCTGTTCCACCCGTTGCAGGGCATCGATGTTCCACGGGTTCAACACCAGCGGTTTCTCGCAGATGACGTCAGCACCGAGCCGCAAGGCATAGCGTGTGTGGGAGTCGTGGAGATAGTTGGGTGTGCATATTGACACCATTTCTATGCGCTCGGCGGAGTTCTTGATCTTCGTGCAATGGCGGTCAAACAGTTCTTGTTCTGTGAAAAACGCCGCATCCGGGAAATAACTGTCCAAAATGCCTACGCTGTCAAACTTGTCGTAGGCCGCCACTAACCGGTTCCCGGTCTCCTTGATGGCTTTCAGATGTCGCGGCGCCACGTAGCCGCCTGCCCCTATGATTGCGAAGTTCATCATTATGCCGGATTTTCTTTCTGGTTGTCAATGGCTTCAAAAACGGAATTGTTGCTCTTGTATTCCGGCACGATTTTCTTCATCTGTGTCACGACAGAAAAGGCGTCTTCGTCGCGCATGGCGATGAGTTTTTCTATCTCCGGAACCAGCACCTGATACTCGTAGGTGCGCACTTTCGCGATTTTGACTTTATTGTTGTTCGTCTTTATGGTGTTCTCCTCGTCGGCCAGCAGTTCTTCGTACAGCTTCTCGCCGGGGCGGAGTCCTGTGTAGCGTATGGAGATGTCCTTGTCGAGGGTCAGTCCGGACAACTGGATCATCTTTTTGGCCAAGTCGCTGATTTTGATGGATTTTCCCATGTCGAAGATGAAAATCTCGCCGCCGTTGCCCATGGCTCCGGCCATGATTACCAGTTGGCACGCCTCCGAGATGGTCATAAAGTAGCGTGTGATGTCGGGGTGCGTCACGGTGACGGGGCCGCCGTTTTCAATCTGCTTGCGGAAGATTGGGATTACCGAGCCGTTGGAGTCGAGCACATTCCCGAAACGGGTGGTGACGAACTTGGTGGTGTTCTGATGGAAGTTCAAGGCTTGCACATACATTTCGGCTATGCGCTTGGAGGCGCCCATCACATTGGTGGGGTTCACGGCTTTGTCGGTGGAGACCATCACGAACTTCTTGGCCCCGTACTTCACGGAAAGGTCGGCCAGCAGTTTGGTGCCGCCCACATTGACCTTGATGGCGGAGCGCACGTTTTTCTCCATCATCGGCACGTGCTTGTACGCGGCGGCATGATAGACGATGTTGGGCTTGTATTTGGCAAACAGTTTCTCGGTCTGTTCGGCGTCGCAGACATCCTGCACATACAGACGGATGTTTTTCATGCCGTTAAGTTGCTCCAACTCGCCTTGCAGGAAAAAGCAAGGGGTTTCGGCTTCATCCACCAGCACCAGCTGTTTGTAGTTGAACTGCAGCAGTTGCCGCACAATCTCGCTGCCTATGGAGCCGGCCGCGCCGGTGATCATGATGGTCTGGCCGTTCAATTCGGAGTTGAGCAGCGACAGGTCAAGTTGTATCGGACTTCTTTTCAAGAGGTCTTCAATTTTCACCTTCTTGATCTGTTTGAAGCTGAGGTTGCCGTTCAGCCACCGTGACACAGGCGGGACTTTGAGCACCTTCACGTTGTGGGGCAACGCCGTTTCGGTAATTTCGTTCACCTTGGCGTTGGTGATTTTCTGCACCGCAATGATGAGAAATGAGATGTTGTTGGAGCTCAAGTATTCGTCCAGCAGCTGATAGTCCAACACGGGGAGGCTTTCGAGTTGCATGCCTATTTTTGACGGGTTCTCGTCAAAGAATGCCATGACGTTGTATTTGCTGGCATTGTCGCGGTCAATCGTGCGTTTTGTGGTGATGCCTGAATTGCCTGCGCCGAAGATGACAATGTTTTTGCGCGATTTTGAAGGGTTCATCGTCTCAAGGTAGTACATCTTGAAGGCAAAACGGTAGAACATGAGCAGCACCGTTGTTATGAAGAACTCTATCATCCACACGGAGTTCGGCACGATGAAACGCCCCGTGATGGCATAGATGACAAGGTTGGTGAAGCCGATGGCGATGGAGCCCAAGAAACAGGACCAGAATATCTTTACTACGTCTTTTGTGCTGGTGTAACGCACCACCAGATGGTGGATTTGGAAGATTTCAAAAAAGACGAACCTGAAAACGAGGATGATGAGCGGAGAATAAAGGTAGTATGACAGGTTCAGGTGGGAGGGGAACTTGAAGTTGTCCCGCAGAAAGAGCGCGAGGAATACGGCGATCACTACGGCCAGCATATCCAGGGTCATGACAATCCATGGCGGCGTGATGTGCAATTTCCGTATTTTCAGATATATTTTTTTTGTCGGTGATGTCAAATTGTTCATTTACCCATTATTAAACCGGTTGCAAAAGTACAAAAAAATGAATAGCCTCATAAATGCCGCCACTTTCGGCAATTAGAAACTTGAGGTGTCTGTATTGTCTGTAAAGTGGCGGTGCAGAAAAGGCTCGTGTTCTATTCGGAAACCAGTCGTATGATTTCCGCCACGGCGTCGGGGACTCCGGCAGCATTTTTCCCGCCTGCCATAGAGAGGGTAGGTTGTCCGCCTCCGCCGCCTTGGATGAGTTTGCCGGCTGCCCGTACCAGTTTGGTGGCGTCAAATTTGCCCGTCAGGTCGTCGGAAAGGGCGGCAACAAGATTGGGTTTGTTGTCATATACGCTGCCCAGTACGACTATTCTGTTCGGTTCTTTGCGCAGTTGGAATGCGGCATTGCGCAGCATGTCAGGGCTGAATGTGCAGACACGGGAAAGCAACTGCATGCCGTTGATGGTTTGTGCGGCGGCTTCCAGCTCTTGGCACAAACTCAGCACTTGCTGTTTTTCTATTTCTTCCATTTTCTTGCGGTTTTGCACATTCTCGTCCATCAGTTTCTGGATGGCTTGCTCGATGTTGCCCGTGCCGAGCAGGTTCTTGACGCGCTGAATCAAGTCTTGGTTGTGATAAACGGTTTCTTCGGCGGCAGTTCCCGTCACGGCCTCGATGCGGCGCACGCCGGCGGCCACGGCACCCTCTGACACGATCTTGAAAAAGCCGATGTTGCCCGTTGCGGAGGTGTGCGTGCCGCCGCAGAGTTCAACGGCGTCGCCGAACTGGATGACGCGCACTAATTTTCCGTACTTTTCGCCAAACAGGGCCACGGCACCTTTGGCACGGGCCTCTTCAATGGGCACGTCAATGTGTTCCTGCAATGGGATGTTCTTGCGTATCATGTCATTCACCATCTTCTCCACTAACACGATTTCCTCATCGGTGACTTTAGCGAAGTGCGAAAAGTCGAAGCGCAGGCGGTCAGGCGCCACCATGGAGCCTTTCTGCTCTACATGTTTGCCCAGAACGGTGCGTAGGGCATGGTCAAGCAGGTGGGTGGCCGAATGGTTGTTGGCAGTCTTCTGCCGTCTGTCGGCATCAACTTTGGCGGTGAATGTGGCCGTCAGATTGTCAGGCAATTTGGCGGTGTGGTGTATGGTCAGATTGTTCTCTTTTGTGGTGTTGAAGATCTCGACGGTCTCGGTTTGGCTTTCAAGGCGCCCCGTGTCGCCAACCTGCCCGCCCGACTCGGCGTAAAACGGGGTTCTGTCGAGCACGATTTGATAGGAGGTCTTGTTTTTGGCTGTCACCTTGCGGTATTTCACGATCTTGCAGTCGCATTCGGTTTGATGGTAGCCTACGAATGTTGTCGGGGTGTCCAGATGCTCGAGTTCCATCCAGTCGTCAGCAGAGACGGCGGCAGCGGCCCGCGAGCGCTCTTTCTGCTGGAGCAGCCCCCGTTGGAAACCTTCCATGTCAACCGTGAAATTCTTTTCGGAAGCCAACAACTGGGTCAAGTCCACGGGGAAACCGTAGGTGTCGAACAGTTCAAAGGCGAAGTCGCCGTCTATTTGGGTCTTGTCGCTGTTTTTGGCCACATACTCTTCAAAGCGCACGATGCCTTTGGCGAGGGTCTTGAGGAAAGAGGTTTCTTCCTCAAGGATGATGCGGGAGATGAGGTCCTGCTGCTTTTTCAGTTCCGGAAACTGCTGTCCCATCTGCTCGGTCAGGTCGGGCACGAGGCTATAGATGACCGGGTCTTTGAAGTTGAGGAATGTGAATCCATAGCGGATGGCTCTGCGCAAGATGCGTCGGATGACGTAGCCGGCACCTGTGTTGGAGGGCAACTGACCGTCGGCAATGGAGAACGACACCGCCCGCAAATGGTCTGCCACCACACGCAAGGCTATGTCCGTTTCTGTGGCATCGCCGTAGTGGACGCTTGCTTTCCGGGCTATTGTCTGGATGATGGGCTGGAACACGTCCGTGTCATAGTTCGACTTTTTGTTCTGCACGGCCATACACAGCCGCTCAAAGCCCATGCCCGTGTCAACGTGGTGGCTTGCCAACACTTCCAGTTCGCCCGAGGCATTGCGGTTATATTGCATAAACACCAGGTTCCAAATCTCAATCACCAGCGGATTGTCTTTGTTGACAAGCTCATGGCCGGGCACAGCCGCACGTTCGGCATCCTCGCGGAGGTCGATGTGTATTTCGGAGCAAGGGCCGCAGGGACCGGTTTCGCCCATTTCCCAGAAGTTGTCTTTCTTGTTCCCTCGCAGGATGCGTGTCTCTGGCAGATATTGCCGCCACAGATTGAAAGCCTCCTCGTCAAATGCAGTGCCGTCTTTGTCATCTCCCTGAAAGACAGTGGCGTAGAGCCGCTCTTTGTCTAATTTCATTACTTCCGTGAGAAACTCCCAGGCGTAGGCGATGGCCTCTTTTTTGAAATAGTCGCCGAACGACCAGTTGCCGAGCATCTCGAACATGGTGTGGTGGTAGGTGTCTCTGCCTACCTCCTCCAGGTCGTTGTGCTTACCCGACACGCGCAGGCACTTTTGGCTGTCGGCTACCCTCACGTGCTCGGGATGCGAGTTGCCTAAGAATATGTCCTTGAATTGGTTCATTCCGGCATTGGTGAACATCAAGGTTGGGTCGTTCTTCACTACAATGGGAGCAGAGGGTACGATATGGTGGTTTTTGGTTTTGAAAAATTCCAGAAAAGCGGAGCGGATTTCAGCTGAAGTCATATTGTCATATTTTTTTAGGGGTGCAAAAATAGCATAAAATTCGGATTCGCTGTTTGGGAGTTTGAAAGTCACCCACGGCTGCCGCACGGAATACTCATGGGACTGTGGTCGGGAACGTGGAATGTGTGATGTAAAAACGGATACGCCAATTAAACCATTCTGCCTTTTTTGTATCTTTGCCGCCATCAATTAAAAATCAACAAAAAGATGAAAAAATTACTTCCTATTATCATGATTCTGCTGGTAGGCCTGACGGCTTGTACCGATGGTGGCGGAAAACAGTACGCCGGAAAATACAAAGGCACGTTTACTTTTGTTAAACAAGACAACAGAACGAAAGACGGCACCGTTGTCATAACAAACAATCCGCTTTCCAACGATGGAGTGCTGCTCTATGCTTGCCTTCCGCTGGAATATGTGTCCACCGGGAAATACCAGACCAAGAGCGAGAATACAGAATACATTTCCCAAGTGCTCCAAAACATTATCGGTGATAACAGCTACATCGATACCGCTACCGAAACGGTTAAGGATATTACGGTTGAAGCCGTTTTTTCTGGCAACACGGTGACCCTTTCCGTTTATTACACGATTGCTATGCTGAGCGACTTGCTGAACACCCGCGTTGAAATTGTCACGTTCACAGGCACGAAATAGTCCTCCCGAATGAAGAAGAAATGGTGTCTTATGGCAGGGCTGATTTTATGCTTTGTGCTTGGACCTGCACAAGACACACTGACACGCAATTACAAAGTTTACTATTACCCCTCCGGCGTTATGTCCAGCGAGGGGTTTTTAATAGATGGCAAGCCCGACGGCTGGTGGAAGTCGTACGATGAGAAAGGAAACCTGCTCTCCGAGGGTAACCGTAAGGACTTTCTGCTCGACAGCCTCTGGACGTTCTATACAGACGGGCGCAAAAGCCTTACTATATATTATAAGGATGGCAAGAAAAACGGTCCCCAAACCCAGTATGCCATGGACGAATATACGGTTTCAAACTGGCTGAACGATACGGTTACGGGCATCGTTACTACTTACGACACAGCAGGTTGGGTCAAGAAGAGTGTTCCTTACCTCGAGGGCAAACCGCATGGCCTCGCCAAGGAGATGGACGCTTCTGGCCTGGTGACGGCCGTGACACCCTATTGGCACGGCATTGCTGGCAGACGTGAGCGCATAAACCGCACCGACGCGACGGGGGCAAAACAGGGCAGCTGGAAATACTTCTGGAATAATGGAAATCTCCGGCTCGAAGGTGCCTACTTGAATGGCAAACGGCACGGTTTTTTCAAATATTATGATGAGAATGGCACGTTCCTTTATGTGGAGAAATACGACCACGACCAGCTTGTCAAGGATGCTGCCGAAACGAAGAAGGTGGAATTGCGCACAGCTTATCATGCCAACGGAAAGCCCTCGATTGTGGCCTCGTACTATAACGGGAGGCAAGACGGCGTGCGCCGCGAGTTCGATACTGCCGGCAATGTCGTGAAGGGCTACCTTTTTGAGGACGGCTGGCTGCGCTATGAGGGCATTACTGACCTTAACGGACTGCGGCAAGGACTCTGGAAAGAGTATTACCAAACGGGTGAACTTCGCTCCAAGGGTAAATACAAGAACTCGAATCCCATAGGCGAATGGAAGTTCTATTTTCAAGACTTTACCCTTGAGATTGTCGGGACGTACGGTAAAAAAGGCCGAAAGCAAGGCGAGTGGGTCTGGTTTTACCCCGGCGGCGACACGATGTCTGTGGCAAACTACGACGATGGTGAGTTTGACGGACGCTTTGTTGAATATGACGAAAACGGCACGGTGCTCACAGCGGGCAATTATGTGGCAGGACTGGAAGAGGGACTTTGGACATACCGCAACGGCAATGCCGTCGAAAAGGGCAACTATGAGGGCGGCAAGCAGGACGGTGTCTGGAAAACAGTACACGACAACGGCAAAACGATTATGGAAATAGCGTACCGTGACGGACGGCGGCACGGACGATACACGGCTTATTGGGAAAACGGCCGGGTGAAAAAGACCGGAAAATATGTTGACGGACTGCAAGACGGAGCCTGGATGCAGTATGACGAAGAGGGAACATTATTTCTAACTACCTTATTTCAAGATGGTAAAGAAATCAAATGGAACAACTACACAATAAAATGAACTTTTTTCAGTTGTTACCATTAAACTTTTCAAAAGTCATAGCATCTTTGAAAAGTTCTTTCTGAACGCTTTTCCGGTTCTGTATGGTTCCGGAGAGTTGTCTGTTAACGAAAATAACACTTATGGGACATAGAATCTGTATTGTACTCTTGAATATTCTGTTGTGCGCATTGAATATCCTGTATGCACAGCCAATAGCGGAACCCGCAGCGATTCATGACAATACAGACACTTCAGGTGTCGAAAACGACACCGACATTTTCACTCGCGGAGAGATTCGGATTATGGACTCTATGCTCAATATCTGGTATGTGCAGGGCGAGATGGCCAAAAAGGAGTCCGTGCTTTCAACCCTCAAAGACGACACCGCAGCTTACGACAATAACGACACGCTGATATTCAAGCGGTTGTCGCAGATTGTCACGGCGGTGCCTTTGGCGTACAACAACCGGGTGAAACGCTTCATTGAGCTCTATGCCGTGCAGCGGCAGCGTTCGTCTGCTGTGATCTTGGGGCTCGCACAATACTATTACCCCTGGATGCGGGAGATTTTTGACAAGTATGATGTGCCCGAAGAGTTGATTTACATCACAATCATAGAGTCGGCACTGAACCCGCTGGCGGTGTCGCCGGCCGGCGCTACCGGCATCTGGCAGTTTATGTACAATACCGGCAAGATCTATGGGCTAACGACTAACACCTTTGTTGACGACCGGCGTGACCCCTACAAGGCTACGGACGCGGCTGCCCGCCATTTGCGCGACTTGTACAACATATTCAACGACTGGGGATTGGCCATTTCTGCCTATAACTGTGGAGCCGGCAATGTGCGTAAGGCCATCCAGCGGTCAGGCGGCAAAACGGACTTCTGGGGTGTCTCAGACTACCTGCCCCGCGAAACACAGAACTACTTTCCGGCTTTCATCGGCGCCCTGTACATGATGACGTATCATAACCTTTATGGCATTACGCCCGCCAATCTCTCCATCCCCACCGATGTGGATACGGTGATGGTCAGCAAGGAACTCCATTTCGGACAGATCTCGGAAGTGCTCGGCATCAGCCGCGAGGAGATCAAGTCGCTGAACCCACAGTATAAAAAGGAGATTATCCCGGCATTCAACAATAAAGCTTGCCCGTTAAGGTTGCGTTCAAGCGACATTATCCGGTTTATTGACTTGCAAGACTCTATCTCGAAGTACAAACACGATGAGTATTTCACCACCACCCGCGACTTGAATAAAGAGGTTTTGACCACGAACGAAAACGGTGACTTGGTCAAGAAAACGCCCAACAAGTATCATACCGTACGCAAGGGCGAGTCGGTAGCATCCATTGCCCGCAAATATGGAATTTCTGTCAGTAAACTCAAATCGCTGAACCGTTTGCGCAGCAACTACCTTAAAGTAGGGCAGCGGCTCCTGGTGAAGAAAGGGACAACCATCATAGTAAAGCCTGCTGCGGCGCCCGTTGACAGCACTGCCGTAGTTGCCGCCGACTCTTCGGCATTGGCGGTTTCAACCGAGTCTATTGTGGCCAGCAAAGCAGACACAACGGCTGTGCAGCAGGTTGCCGACCAGGTTCACGTTGTGAAAAAGGGGGAAACCCTTTCCTCAATAGCCCGCAAATATGGGACGACGGCAGCGGCGTTGGCATCCTACAACCACATCTCTAACATCAACGCCATCCAAATCGGTCAGAGAATCAAGATTCCGGCCCGGAGATAAAGTCCGGATGTTTTTTCAATTTAAGGCTGTCAAGTAAAGATTCGGAAAAAGGGGATTCGGGAAAGTCGGACAGCGATAATAGGGTATAAAAAAGCGGGATGGCCAGTGGTCATCCCGCTTTTGTGAGAAAGGAGAATTTGCAGAAGACTATTCTGCGTTTCTGTATTCGTTAACGATTTCCTTGACGTTGGCGGAGGCGAGGCGTCCGAACACCTTGCCGTCAACCAACGCTACCGGAGCAAGTCCGCATGCGCCCACACAGCGTAAAGATGTGAGGGAGAAGATGCCGGCAGCATCTGTTTCGCCGACTTCGATTTTCAGTTCTTTCTTGAAAGCGTCCAGAACCTTTTCGGCGCCGCGCACGTAGCATGCCGTACCCATACAGACGGATACGGGGTATTTTCCTTTCGGAGACATCGTAAAGAATGAGTAGAAAGAAACCACGCCGTAAACTCTTGCCGTAGGGATGTGAAGTTGTTCGGCGATCAGTTCCTGCGCCTCAGCGGGAAGGTATCCGAGATAGTCCTGCGTCTGGTGCAACACGTTAATCAGTTCGCCAGCATCATTATTGAAACTCTTGCAGATCTCAATAATCTTGTCGCTGACCTCTTTTTTCATTTTGATTATGATCTTATCCATTATTTTTTTCTCTTTACTTGTGAATTACTTGCTTAAATCAACTTCTACCGTAGTTTGTCTATCGAAATAATGCGTATGGAGGAGTTCGTGGGATTTGTGGCCGCAAGGCTCGCCCAGGAATTCCTTGTAGATGGTCTGAATAGACGGGTTCTCGTGAGATTTACGGATAGGCATAGATTTGTCGATGTCGTAGATGGCTTTCCAGCGTGCTTTGATCACCTCGTCGTTGCCGTGGTGCAGCGGCTGGCCGGCACCGTCGATACAACCGCCGGGGCAAGCCATGATTTCGATGGCGTGGTACTGGCATTTGCCGGCCTTGATGTCTTCCAGCAATTTGCGGGCGTTGTGCAGGCCATGGGCGATGCCGATGTTCAGTTTGAGGCCATCTACGTCGATGGTGGCAGAGCGAACGCCTTCCAGACCGCGGAGTTCTTCAAAGTCGATGCGCGGAAGCGGTTTCTTAGTGATCACCTCGTATGCGGTACGAACAGCGGCTTCGATGACGCCACCCGTTGTGCCGAAGATGACAGCTGCGCCGGTAGATTCGCCCAACGGGCTGTCGAACGGCATCTCAGGAAGTGCGTTGAAGTCGATGTTGGCCTGTTTGATGAGGTGGGCCAGTTCGCGGGTAGAGATGGAATAGTCCACGTCAGGATTTCCGTTCACCTTGAATTCGTCGCGGGCACATTCGTACTTCTTGGCCAAGCAAGGCATCACGGAAACGCAGACCATCTTTTCGCGGCTGATGCCGATCTTGTCTGCAAAATAGTTCTTGGCGATAGCGCCGAACATCTGTTGCGGTGATTTTGCCGTTGAGGGGAGGTCTTTCAGTTCAGGGAACTGGTGCTCAAAGAAGTTCACCCATGCCGGGCAGCAGGAGGTGAGGATCGGAAGAGCCACGTCTTTGTCGCCGTTGAGGTATTTGGTGAGGCGGCCGATCAATTCGGTACCCTCTTCCATGATGGTCAAGTCGGCGCTCCAGTCGGTGTCGAACACATAGTCGAAGCCGAGGGCTTTCAAGGCAGCCACCAGTTTGCCCGTGATGATGGAACCCGGGGCCATGCCGAATTCCTCGCCGAGGGCCACTCTGACGGCGGGAGCCACTTGAACGACCGTCTTCTTGTCCGGGTCGGTGATGGCGCGGATGACTTTCGGGGTGTGGTCAACCTCAGTGAGGGCGCCCACCGGACAAACGGCAACGCACTGTCCGCAGAACGTACACGGCGAGTGGTCGAGGTGCTGGTTGAAGGCGGTGGAGACCACTGCGGGGAAGCCGCGCTCGATGGCGGACAACGCGCCTACAGTCTGCATCTCGTTGCACATCGTTTCGCAGCGACGGCACATCACGCACTTGTTCATGTCGCGGATAATCGAGGGTGAAACCTCAATCTGGTAAGACGACTGAGCGTGCTCCGGACCGGCGAAAGGATTGCTCCTGATGCCGAAACGGATAGCCAGGTCTTGCAGTTCGCAACTGCCGCTCTTGGCACACTGCAGACAGTCTGCCGGGTGGTCGGAAAGAATCAGTTCGAGCACGGTTCTGCGTGCATTGATGACGCGCATAGAGTTGGTCCTGACAACCATGTCGGGCATACATTCCGTGACGCATGCCGGGGCCAGATTGCGGCGTCCGGCCACTTCCACAACGCAAAGACGACATCCGCCCGGTTTGTTGTGAATGCCTAAATTGTTCACCTCAAAATGGCAAAGGGTCGGAATGTCAATGCCCATGCCTTTTGCGGCTTTAAGAATAGTGGTACCTTTGGGTACTTCAACTTCTCTATTATCTATTGTTAATTTTATCATGTCCATATTAAACCCCTTTACTATTTGATACAAATTGCGTTAAACTTACATTTTTCCATACATGCACCGCACTTGATACAGAGGTCTTGGTTGATCTCGTGCGGCATCTTGACTGTGCCGTTGATGGCGCCTGCAGGGCAGTTTCTTGCGCAAGCCGTACAGCCTTTGCACTTGTCAGCGTCGATGACATATTTCTTGAGGGCGCGGCATTGTCCGGCAGGACATTTCTTTTCGACGACGTGAGCCACGTATTCGTCCCAGAAATTGTCGATGGTGGAAAGTACAGGGTTCGGGGAGGTCTGTCCGAGACCGCACAAAGCGGTGTCTTTGATGACCTTGCTGAGGTTCTTCAGTTGGTCGAGGTCTTCCATTGTGCCGTGGCCTTTGGTGATCTTTTCGAGGATCTCGCAGAGCCGTTTGTTGCCGATACGGCACGGGGAGCACTTGCCGCAAGACTCCTCAACGGTGAAGTCGAGGTAGAACTTGGCGACAGACACCATACAGGAGGTCTCGTCCATGACGATCATACCGCCGGAGCCCATCATAGAGCCGGCAGCGATGAGGTTGTCGTAGTCGATAGGGGTGTCGAGGAACTTCTCGGTGAGGCAGCCGCCGGAAGGTCCGCCGGTCTGGACGGCTTTGAACTTTTTGCCGCCCTTGATGCCGCCGCCGATCTCGTAGATGACCTCGCGGAGGGTGATGCCCATCGGGACCTCGATAAGGCCGACGTTGTTGATCTGGCCTGCCAGAGCGAACACTTTCGTGCCTTTTGACTTCTCGGTGCCGATAGAGGAGAACCATTCCCAGCCTTTGTTGATGATGACCGGAATGTTGGCGTATGTTTCAACGTTGTTCACGTTAGAGGGTTTCTTCATATAGCCTTCCACGGCAGGGAACGGCGGTTTGAAGGTGGGCTCGCCGCGCTTGCCTTCCATAGAGTGGATGAGGGCGGTCTCCTCACCGCAGACGAATGCGCCTGCACCGTAACGGAGGATGATGTCGAAGTCGAATCCGGTGCCGAAGATGTTTTTGCCCAGCAGACCGTATTCGCGAGCCTGGTTGATGGCGACTTGCAGGCGGTGGATAGCCAGCGGGTACTCGGCGCGGATATAGACCAGACCGATTGTGGCTCCGATGCAGAAGCCGCCGATGGCCATAGCCTCAATGATGGAGTGCGGGTCGCCCTCAAGGATGGAACGGTCCATGAATGCACCCGGGTCTCCTTCGTCTGCGTTGCAGATGATGTATTTCTGGTCAGCACTGTTCTTGCGGCAGAGCTCCCATTTCAGACCGGTGGGGAAACCGGCGCCGCCACGTCCGCGCAAACCCGACTTCTTGATGAGGTCGATGGTGGCGGCAGGGTCATTCTGCTCCAACACGGATGCCAAAGCGTTGTAACCGTCACGGGCAATGTATTCGTCAATGTTCTCGGGATCAATGAAACCGCAGTTGCGGAGCGCGATACGCATCTGTTTCTTGTAGAAACCCATGTGCTTGGAGTCGGAAATGTGCTTCTTGTCTTCCGGATTCTCGTAAAGCAGACGGGTTACTTTTCTTCCCTTGATGATGTGCTCGTCGATGATCTCACGGCAGTCTTCCGGCTTTACTTGTGTGTAGAAAGTGTTGTCCGGCAGAATCTTGACGATGGGACCCTTTTCGCAGAAACCGAAACAGCCCGTTGCAATGACTTGCACGTCGTCGCTGAGGTTCTTTTCTGCCAGCAGGTTGATGAAATTCTCTTTTATTTTCGGACTTTCTGAAGCCGTACATCCTGTACCGCCACAGAGCAAAATGTGGTATTTGTAGTTTGACATTGGCTACCTCCTTAGATTATTTGTTGTCGATTTGTTCGTAATTGACCGGGATGACACCCTCCAGGATTTCACCCTGCATGATGTATTTGGTTACTAATTCCTGGCCTTTTTTCGTGTCCACATGACCATAGACGATAGGGTCCTGACCGGGTTTCTTGACCTCAACGGTCGGCTCGGCGTAACAATATCCCATACAGCCAGTTTGGGTGACTACAGCCTTGATGTTGTTCTGCTTGCAAGCTTCGATGATTGCTTCCATCGTCTGCTTGGCGCCGGAAGCGATTCCGCAAGTGGCCATGGCAACCTTGATTTGGACCAAGTTCTCGACATTGTCACCTTCTTCGCGCAACTCAATCTTGGACTGCAGATCCTCTCTTTTCTTCTTGAGGTCTGCCAATGATTTGATTTTCTCCATGTAAATGAAAGTTTTTAAGTTGTTGAATTAAAGTATTATATTATGTATATTGTCTGTTTCTCTTTTGAAAAAATCACCTGTTTAAAAAGCGTAGCAAATGTAGCATATTTTTCAATACAAAAAGCGGCTGATTTTTTTTTGTTTTTCGACGGAAACCGAGCCACATTTCCCGCCTTGTTTTCAGCAAAAAATCATGCGGCATTTTTTACTATCTTTGCAGCCTTTTCAAAACCGATGGAGAAGTTAAGGCTATTTCTGAATCAGGTGTTCTCGGTGCAGTTCATTCGTTTCGTGCTGGTCGCTATGCTGAACACGGCCGTGGGGTGGGGGGTCTTCGCCTTGTTGCGTTTCTTGTTCGGGATGGTGCCGGGTATCGACCCGCTCTTTTTCGCCAATCTCTTCGGCACGGTGTTCAGTGTCCTTTTCAATTTCAAAACTTACGGGACACTGGTGTTCCGAAACAAAAGCAAGAGGCTTATTTTCAAGTTTATACTGTCTTATACGGTCACTTTTTTCATCAATTATTTCAGCATACGCATGTTCAAGGATTATCTGGACATCAACAACTACATTGCCGCCGCAGTGGTGGCAATACCGGTTGGACTTCTCAATTATCTGCTGAACAAGTTCTTCGTTTTCTCGAAGATTACGAAACGTCTGTTTTGGGCGGTGATGTACCTGGTGCTGACGGTTGAACTGGTTGCTTTTATTGTCCTGAAAGTCTGCGGTTGACGTAGTTTTGCGGGCTATTCCCGGAAGATGCCGAACACTGCCGAGCCGCTGCCGGTCATGGACGCATAGAGGGCGCCGTCGTTGTAGAGTTGTGTCTTAAGTTCCGGCAATGCCGGGTGTTTGGGAAACACAGAGTCCTCAAAGTCGTTGTGCAGCACTTCTTTCCATCGCGTTACGGGGCGCGCGATGATTTCCCGCAGGTCTGTGGCAGACATGGCGGGTTTTACGTTTGCGTATGCTTCGCGGGTGGAGATGTTAAAAGCGGGCTTTATGATGCGGAACTTGTAGCCGGAGAGGTCCAAATCAAGGGGCTCTAAGATTTCGCCGCGCCCGGATGCCAAGGCGGCTTTGCCGTCGATGAAAAAGGGCACGTCGCTGCCCAGCCGGGCGGCATATTCTTTCAGCTGTCCGTTGTCAATAGGGAGGCTGAACGCTTGGGTCAGCAGTTTCAGCACGGCGGCCGCGTCTGCCGAACCGCCGCCAAGTCCCGCTCCTATGGGGATGTGCTTCTCTAAGGTGATTTTCACGCCTTTGATGCCGAAGTCTTCTTGCAACAGGTTGAAGGTCTTTACGCAGAGGTTCTGTTCCTGTGGGCCGAGGTCAACCGCACTGCTACAGTCAAATTCCAGATTTTGCGGCGAGGTTTCCACGGTCACCCGGTCTGTGAAACAGTCGGTGGGGTAGAAGACGGTGCGGATGTCGTGATAGCCGTCATCGCGCTTGCGGAGGATCTGCAAGCCGAGGTTCACCTTGCAGCCGATGGTTTGGGTAAGCCGAAACATAGTGTATGCAGTCTGTTGGTTGTGAGTTTGTTAGAGTTTCAGGGTGTCGAAGTTTTTGCCGTAAACGCTTGAGGTCTTTGTGATGGTGATGAATGCCGACTTGTCGATGTCTTTGATGATGCGCGTGATCTGCACTTTGTCGGTTTTGTGCCCCACGATGAGCAACACGTCGCTTTCTTGCCGGTTGTACGAACCATAGCCTTTGAGGAAGGTGGCGCCGCGTTTCAGCTCTTTGTTGATGCGTTCGGCAATCTCGGCGTTCTTTTGCGAGAAGACCATAAACTGGTAGGTTTGCCGGTACCCGTCGATGACCCAGTCGGCCACGAACATATAGACGAAAAGGACTACAAAGCTATAGACGAGTCGCTGGAGGTCGTGAACGATGAAGTAGGAGCTGCCGACGATGAAGATGTTGGTGAAGAAGTTGACGTGACCGAAGGAGATGTTGCGGTATTTGCCGATAATCAGCGCGATGATGTCGATGCCTCCGGTGTTGCCGCCCCAGTTGACGGCCATGCCGACGCCGAAAGCGGAGAGGCAGGAACCGATGATGACGCTCATGAACATATCATCGACGATAGGTTTGGTGAAAACCACTTGGCCGACAGAGAAAAAGGCGGACAAGAGAACGGTGCAGATCAAGGAGTTGATGCAGAAACGCATGCCTAAGATTCGCCAGGCTATGGCAATCAGCACCGCGTTGAACACGAATGTGGTGATGCCGATGGGGAAGCCGGTCGCAAAATAGAGGATCGAGGCGATGCCCGCCACGCCGCCGCCCGTGACCTCAAATGGTGTCAAAAATGCGGACCATCCGCCTACAAAAAGGGCCAGGCCGATGATTATAAAGACGAAATTCTTCAGTTCTTTCAGGATAGTCTTGCCTTTTGCCATACGGTATGAGTTTTTTATGTTGTTATAAGTCAGATTATTATATTAAATGTTGAAAGAAATTCAATGCAAAAATAAAGAAAAAAAATAAATGCTTGCATATATTGAAAAAAAATGTATTTTTGCAGCCGTTAACGATAGCCGTTAACCACACGCTTCCTTAGCTCAGTTGGTTAGAGCATCTGACTGTTAATCAGAGGGTCCAAGGTTCAAGTCCTTGAGGGAGCGCAAAAAGGGAAAGCACTTGCAAAGGAGTTTGCGAGTGCTTTTTTGTTGTACTAACATTTTGACTAACGTCATTCACGATTGGCCCAACTTTGACTCTTTCAAGATGTTTTCCTTTTGGAGTCAGCAATTTGCGTCATTGCTTTTGCGTTGCTGTGTACTACAAATGAGTTTTACGACAAGCCCATGCTGGATATCAAGCCCATGCAGGTTGGAATCCCCGAAAACAAGGCGTATTTTTATCCTGGGGTCAAAATTGGGATAAAGCGCACACGAAAAGCATTCGACCCAATACGTTCGATTGAGTCGATTTGCTACGTCTTGGCCTTGCCATCGAGCAATATGAAGTTATGTGATAAGTCCATTATTTTATTTCACTAAATCCATCAATGTGTCGAAACTATCTACTTTCCCATACTTAATATTGGCGGTGGAGAGTTGCTCAAATAACTTTTCAGCACATGCAATCTTGCCTTTTTCTATGTCGCGCAAATCCATGCTCGACATCGAGCCTTTTGTCTCAGCCACAAAATAAACGTGCTTCACTGCACCTTCCTGGAAGGCAATAGCCCAGTCAGGAGAATAGTTGCCTACAGGTGTTGGAATATGGAAACCCTTTGGCAACTTGGCATACACGGCCACTTCCTTGGCCGTGTCGATATTACCAACGAAATCCATCTCGCCATCGCTATCGGTGAACACATAGTCCACGATGCTCTTCTTGCCAGGGTAAGCATGGTCTATATTCT
>CAVIJD010000021.1:0-37560 GCA_963643165.1 bacterium
CCTGCAACAGTTACGAGTGGAACGGCGTAGTCTATACACAATCCGGCGACTACACCCAGAACCTCCAGACCGCAACCGGCTGCGACAGCATCGTGACACTGCACCTGACCGTCAACCAACCGACGGACACCACAATTCACGAAACGGCTTGCATGTCGTACCTCTGGCAAGGTGAAACGCTTACCCAAAGCGGTGTCTATACGCAAACCCTCACTTCGCAAGATGGTTGTGACAGCGTCGTAACCCTCAACCTCACCATCACAGAGCCGACCGACACCATCATTTACGAAAGGGCTTGTGAAAGTTACACTTGGTATGGCATCATACTTACCGAATCCGGCAAGTACACCCAAACCTACACGTCAGCAACCGGCTGCGACAGCAGCGTGACCCTCAACCTTACCATTCTGCCCAACTACACCTCATTCGACACGTTGCGGCTGCGCATGGATGAACTCCCTTACTACATTCCTGAGGCAGACACCTCGATAGAGGCCGCCCCGACTGTTTTCACCTACACGCTCGAAACCGTTGACGGTTGCGACAGCACCATCATCGTGACTGTGTTCCTCAACACTGTCGATATTCCTGCAATAGATGAAGTCGGGCTCAGCATCTACCCCAACCCGGCAACCGACCGCCTATACGTAGATGGTGACAACATCGAACGTATCGGTCTTTACAGTATCGCCGGACAGTTGATTGGAAACCAGCCGGCCTCGTCAAAACGCACCGAAATGGTTGTGAACGACCTTGCCGAAGGCATCTACCTCATCAAGGTTCGGTTCACTGACGGACACGAGACCACCAAGAAAATCGTGATTAGAAAAAGCGAACAATAAATTGACCACCATAAGTCACAAGTCAGCCCACAAATCATTGCGGGCTGACTTTGTTTTTATGACTTAGGAGCGTCATGCGCAATTCTTTCCCAATAGTCGTAAATCAGCTCCAGCACTGTGTGATGTACAGCGGGAAAAAAAATTTTCCAAGGCTGTTGAGCAAAACGAAAAAAGTGTACTTTTGCAGCCGTCTTAAGAGACCCTCAATATGGCGGTTGTAGCTCAGTTGGTTAGAGTACCGGATTGTGGTTCCGTGGGTCGTCGGTTCGAATCCGACCTGCCGCCCAAAACTCATAATGATTAAGGGGTTAAATTGTTAGAAATGATTAAAAGAAAAGCCTGAACACTGTTCAGGCTTTTCTTTTAGTACTCTGTTTAGTGTTTTCGGGCGCACAGTTTCCGCAGCAGCATAGACGGATAGCCGTACAGCACGGCCACGATGCAAAACAAGGCGTTCAGCATCCCTATTCTCATAAAATCGCGGAAAGGGCGGAAGAATGACACCCGCTTGTCTGACGGCGGATAATAAACGTGTATCGGGACTGACTTCACAGGGATATTCCGCCACACGCATCGTACCAGCATCTCCAGTTCGGCCTCATAGCGTGTGGTCAGCAGCCGCATTTTTCCCATTCTAAACAGCGGATAGCAACGGTAGCCCGTCTGCGTGTCCGGCAGGCGCAGTCCCGTCTGCACCGTGAACCAAAAATTAGACAGTCTGTTTGCGAATGTGTTTTTGCGCGGCATATTGTCGTGCAACAGTCCGCGGCAGCCCATCAGCAACGCACCCGGGGCGGCGGCAATTTGCCCGACCATTGCAGGCAGGTCGTCCGCCCGGTGTTGACCGTCGGCATCCAGCGTGACGGCATAGCGGAAACCTTGCGACAGCGCCGCTTTGAACCCGGACATCAGCGCAACGCCCTTGCCCCGATTAGGCTTGTAAGCAATGACTTGCACGGGCAGCGAGGCGGCTTGCAAAACCTTGTCGGTGCCGTCGGTCGGCCCGTCACAAACCACTATGACATTGGGGCAATAAGCCAGCACCGAACGAACAACCTCAACAACAGTGCCGCTATTGTTATACGCCGGAATGATGACACATATTTTCAGCGAATCTATCGTCTCACGCAACTTTTCAACACATTCTTCCTCCTGCATATTCACTGACCTTTCATTTGTAGAAGCATTTTAGAAAAAAAGCGGCCATTTTGGGTCACATTAACCCGTACCTGACAAAAGTCGTCTGCTCCCTCTTCCCACGAAAGGCTAAAAGTTATTCCATCTTTGATTTCAGGGCTGACAACTTGGAGGAATTTCACGGTTCCGGTTTCTGTCAATAAAAACGGACGGTTTTTGAGATGTGAAAACAGGTCAACGGCCATCTGCATCATACAGGCACCGGGCACAATCGGCCTTCCCGGGAAATGGCCTCCAAACAGCGGATGTTGCCAATTGATGCCCACTTCAAAGGTGGCATCCTGGTCATGGTGCGTTTCCGAAAGAATGTGGAACAGCTTATTTTGCAACATATCAGCCTCTATTTGAAAAGCGTGTCTGAAATCTGGGCATTCACCTTCTTGTCTGAGAAGACAATCGAGGTGACATCACCGCTGGCTTCAGCAAGCACTATTTTGCGTGCCAAATAATCTTTCTTGTCCAACACAAGCGTTATCTCCTTATAATACAACTTCATCCGTTTATTCAGCGGCTTCAGTTTAACCGTCACGTCGCCGCCAGTCTGTCGGTAATAACGAGACGAAAAGGAGGCATTGTCTTTGAGGAATTGTCCATTGACCGCATTGACAATCATATTGCCGAGTTCTCCGACCATTTTATTAGGCGTGGAGGTGCCTTTTTTGTTGTGCAACACCGTTTTCCCGTCGCTGAAGACTATGTTCATAGCCTCCGGTGAGGTATAGGCCCACCGCATTTTGGCCGGGGCTTTGTAATGGAGTGTTCCTTTCTGCACCACCTTTTGAGTAAGCATTGACGAGCTTTTTTCCTGTGTAAACGAAGCGCTTAATGTCTTCACGTTACGGTATGCCTTATCAATTGCGGCCACGAGTGCCTCTTTGTCCTTGCCCGCAACTTCGGTCTGCTGGCTTTTCAGCAGCGGACAGCAAAACAACATCAAAAGGAGGACCAAATATCGTTTCATCTTTGGAAATGTCTGTTTTTCTATTATTTAACAATAAAATACACCCCTACCATCACGATGGCCACGCCTATCCAGCGTGTCAGCGGCACAGCCTCGTGAAAGATAAAATAGGCGGCAAGGAGTCCGATGACATAACTGATGGAAAGCAGCGGATAGGCAAGTCCGAACTCATAATGTTTCAGAATATGCATCCACAGCAGCATAGCAGAGAGTGCGCACACCCCGGAAAGGAAGAACTGCCATGTGGTGAAGACCGTCTTGAAATAGGTCCAACTCCATGAAAACGTGCCGAACAGCTCCACAGAGACTTTCAGCAGGCTTTGGGCGGCGACGAGCAGTATAGACTGCAAAACGATAAGCAGGAAAAGCGTCAACATGATGCCAATAGTGTTAGCGTATGATCTTTATTATGAAAATGGTTATGAACAAGCAAATACTGCGGACGGACGGGCTCCGTGGCCTCATCATAGCGCAGGTGTGCCGGAATTTGGTGGCGATGCAGTGCCAACGCGCCGGCATACACGCCCAGTGCCGAGGCGCAAAACGACTCGCCAAAGAGATGTTTGTACCACATCACAGGCACTTCAGGACGGAAATTGCGGATAAAGTCGAGGTAGATGCGGTCGTTGTCGCAGTCACCGTTGAGACCGGCCACGACAGCGGAAACGTTCTCCGGGGCTATGCCCTCGTGAGCCAGCAGACGGCGGGCGGCGGCTTGCAGTTCCGCAGGGTCGGGCGTGTAGAGCATCGTCATCCCGGCAATCCGGCAGAGTGAGTCGTCACTCTGATTGGCAGACAGCAACATAGCGCACGAGGCACTGCCGGCAATCGTGCCCTTAGTGCCTATTTTTCTCAACTCGTTGCTCGTGACAGGCTGTTTTTTCCAGCATCCCAACTTGCCCGACAGTTCAAAGCAGGTCGGGGTCGTCTCATCGTGACCGCCCACCAATGCCGTGCGCAACTGTCCGAGTTCCATCTGCACGAGCGCGTCCAGCAAGGCACTGTCGAACGAGGTGCCGCGGTGGGCGTAGGTGCTATTATAGCCATGGCACTTCAGCCTAATCGCAATCTGCGAGCCTATCGTGTTGTGGGTGGACTGCATAAAAAACGTAGGCTGCAGATATTCCTCGCCGTCGTCTAACATCGCGCGGAGAAACTTCTCGGTATTGTACATGCAGCCCAAGCCCGTGCCGGTGATGACCGCGTCGGGCATGCCGTTTTCGTCCAACGCCACCAAAGAGGTGACCACCGCGCGCTTGAGCAGTTTGCACATGCGCCGCGACTCCATCGGCGAGAAAAAACCAGCATAGTTCGGGTCTTGCGATTCGTTATACACATGCGGCAACATTTCGGGATTTGTAAACCAGTCGTCAGACAAGGGCTTCTGGGCGGATATTTGGGCGGCGGAACAGAGATAGACCGCATTTTTGCTATGGTGGGGCGCACGGGGCGGGGTCGTTGCCGGCAAGGAAAAGACGCAGGCCGTGTCGTTGCCGCCAAAGGCGAACGAATTGTTGAGCACATGACGCAGTGCCACATTGTCCTGGACATGGGGCACGGGGCTGAATGTGAGTTCTGGCATTTGTGCATCGAAGCCGACATTTGCGGGCACAAAGCGGTGTTGCAGTGCCAACACTGCGATGACGCTCTCGATGCTGCCTGCCGCACTGGTGGCATGTCCCGTGCATGACTTCGTAGAAGAGACGCGGGGCATATCCTTCCCGAACACACGCGTCAAAGCCACGCCCTCGCTAAGGTCGTTATTGGCGGTGCCGGTGCCGTGGGCATTCACATAATCGATATCGGAAGGTTGCAGTCCGCTCATAGCCAGCGCATTGTCCATAGCGAGCACGGCGCCGGTGCCGTCAGGCGACGTGGCGGTTTGGTGGTAGGCGTCGCAGGCGTTGGCATAGCCCGACAGCTCGCAAAGCAGGGGCACGTTGCGGTTGGCGGCCGATGTTGGCGTTTCGAGTACCACGTAGGCGGCACCCTCGCCTAAATTGAGCCCATTGCGGTGGGCATCAAATGGGCGGCAGAAGTCGCTGTCCAATATCCTTAAAGCATTGAAACCGTTAAGGTGAAAACGGGAGAGACATTCCGTCCCGCCGGCCACCGCAACATCGACGATGCCGGCGCGGATAAGGTTGGCGGCAGCCACAAGGGCGTTGGCCGCGGAAGAGCACGCCGTAGATATCGTAGTCACAAGATCAAAACGTGCATCCACCCCCTGCACAATCACATCGGTGCAGGCACCGCAGTCGTGCAGGGCAATATAGGCATCGTTTTCGTCATTTTCAAAAAAATCATGATAGAATTGCTCTGTCTTCTCCATGCCGCCGACTGTATTGCCATTGATGAAGGCAACCCGACGACGGGGACTCCCGGTCAGCCGGGCTTCAGACAAAGCCTCTTGCAACGCTATGCGTCCAAGCAGCGAAGAACGGGCGATTTTCGTGTCGGGCGAAACAGAAAGCAGACGTTTCAGTTCGTCATCGTTGTAGGGCACTTCGCCGGCGGGCAAGTAGGCGTGTATCGTGCGAACATATTGCACAGGGCGCAAAGCGCAATGTTCGGCTCTCAGCTTCGCCAGCGTCTCCGCCTTCCCGATGCCGAGTGCGGACACAATGCCTGTTCCTGTCACCACAATCCGGCACATCTGCTACCCTATCTTGTCCGGTTTGCGGCTATATAATCAGCCATCACGCGCACCGACTGGAATATTTTCTTGCCCTCTTCCGCATTGGCGAGTTTTATTCCGTAGTTTTTCTCCATCAGCACAATCAGTTCAAGGGCATCGATAGAGTCCAGTCCGAGCCCGTCGCCGAAGAGCGGAGCGTTTTCGTCAATGTCTTCGGGCTTCATCCCCTCGAGATTCAGCACCTCTATAATCCCTTTTTTCAGTTCGTCAATCAGTTCTTCCATAAAAAATCAAATTCTTAAATCAGGTTTCTCTTTATTGTTAATGCCTCGTCAGACTTGAAAACTCAAGCTTTTCTGACCCACCTTATAATCTCTTTCCAACTGCTTTTCTTGCCGTACATCAGGATGCCTGTGCGGTACATCTTGGCCGCAACGCGGATGCACAAGAGCAGAAACAGCACGCAGATGGCCATAGAAAGCAGCAGTTGCCACAGCGGCACGCCGACGGGCAGCCGCACCATCATGGCGATTGGCGAGGTCAACGGTATCATTGAAAGCCAAAACGAGAGGCTACTGCCCGGGCTCACCGACATATACGGAACCATAATGATAGAGAGGAGCAGCGGCAACGTGACGGGCAGTGTATATTGTTGCGAGTCGCTTTCGCTGTCCACCACCGAGCCCGTGGCGGCATAGAGCGTAGCGTAAATCAGGTATCCAAACACAAAGAAGAAGAAAAAGCAGAGGATTATCTGCGTAAAAGAAATCGGGAAGTAGTTGTTGATCTGCTGGAATAGACTTGCCGTGGTCGGGGCTGCGACGTCGGCCGGCTGCGCGCTGCCCGACAAATCGGGGCCTACGACTTGAATCACGAATATCAGCGCGAACGTCAGCGCCACCCAGATCAGGAACTGTGTAATCCCCACCAGGCCGATGCCGACAATCTTGCCGACAAGCAGTTCCCCGGGCTTCACCGAAGAGACGAGCACCTCCACGATGCGATTGCTTTTCTCCTCCAGCACGCCACGAAGCACCTGACTGGCGAACACAATAATGACAAAATAGATCAGAAAACCGCATATCATGCCCATCACCTCATTCATCTCGGAGGCGTTTTCATGCTCCTTGCCCTTGTCATCCACCAGCACATTCGTCACATTGGCCCGTGTCAATTCCTGCATTTTCTCAAACTGGGCGGGGTCGATGTGGAGAGAATCCTGCAAGATGCGGTTGAAGAAGACCTCGTTCATCTGGCTTTCCAATGAGCTCTGCAGTCCCGGCGGGAGGCTGTTGTGGTAAAACAGGTTGGCCTTGAGCCCCTGACTGACGTCCAGGATATGGAACACACAGTCGTACTTCTCTTGCGAGAATGCCTCCTCTTTCAAGGCTTCGATGTTGCCCGAGCGGTAACTGTAGGTGGTATTATCCGTATTCTGGAAAGCGTTGAGGAAAACAGTCGTGTCGTCCACGACCAGCACGTTCGACTTCCGGTTCTCTTCGCTGGACATCAGCAGCAACACGGGCAGCACAATAACCGCCGCCAGCAGCACAGGCAGCAAAATCGTCAAGATGAGGAACGATTTTTTCCTGACCCTTGTCAGATATTCTCGTGAAATGATAAGCGCTATTTTATTTTTCATGCTGGTTGTTCCGGTTAAAAGACTGAACCTGTTCTATGAAAATCTCGTTCATGGTAGGCAGCACCTCGTGAAAAGAGGTCACCGTGCCCTTGTCCATCATCAGCCGGAGCAGGTCATGGGCGGAGTTGCCGTTTGTGATTTTCACGGCATAGACGATGGAATGGGGTTGCGTCCGGGCATCGAGCAGTTCAAACGGGGTGTTTGCCCAGTCGATTTGTCCTGTCAGGTCTTCCGCAACCTCAACGTTATAGATGTGCTTTTTGAAGCGGTTCTTGATGTCATAAATGTTGCCCTCCAATATCTTTTGGGCATGGTTGATGAGGGCTATTTCATCGCAGATCTCCTCAACGGAGGCCATATTGTGGGTTGAGAGCACAATGGTTGTTCCCTCCGCTTTTAGCCGCAAGATCTCTTCTTTCAAGAGGTTGGCATTTATCGGGTCAAATCCGCTGAAAGGTTCATCGAGGATCAGGAACGACGGTTGATGCAGAATCGTTATGATAAACTGCAGTTTCTGCTGCATGCCTTTGGAGAGTTCCTCCACGGGGCGGTGCCACCAGTCGAGGATGCCATATTGTTGAAACTTCTCCTGCAGCCGGCGGTAAGCCGTGGCCTTGTCAAGCCCCTTGAGGCGGGCCAGATACATCGCCTGCTCGCCTGCCCTCATCTTCTTGTAGAGTCCCCGCTCCTCGGGCAGGTAGCCAATGTCGCGCACATCGTTCTCCTGCATCGGCCGTCCTCTGAAAAAAACCTCACCGGCATCGGGCAGCGTAATGCGGTTCAGGATGCGGATGAGCGTAGTCTTGCCCGCGCCGTTAGGACCCAGAAGTCCATAAACGACCCCCTCGGGCATTGAGAGCGAAACCCTGTCAAGTGCCTTGAAGTTCCCGAATGTCTTGGTGACCTCGGCCACCTCCATCATGTTCATATTGCGGGCGGTGTTGATTTTTTCTTCTTTTTCTTCTTCTTTTTCTTCTTGGTCTTGGTCGGCGTCACGTAAAACGACGCATTGCTGTTGACCATGTGCAGCAAGTCGTTGGTGGCTATAAAGGTGAAATCATCCGGCACCGTGAGCTTCCCGCCCGAGATTTCGTGAATCTGATGAGCAATCAATGCGTCATTCACAGAATCCCTGTTATAAGTCAAATACATCATTTTCAGATGATTGGCTAAAGGCTGAACCAATTTTTCGCGAACCTCTTCAGGATAACTGGACACCATCTTGATGATGTTCTCCATGTTGCGTCCGTAGGTTCTGAGCATGATATGGTGCTTGTTATAGTCAGGCTTCACCACTTTGTGGCGGCGGTCGTCAGGACTCGGTTTCGGAAACGGACTATCGACATCCAGCATATAGCCCGACATGATGAAAAGGTGGTTCCACAGTTTGTGCCAATAGTCGGAAGACTCGCGTTTTGCCTTCATGTCCGGCTCGTTCAAGTCGTTGAGTTGGTCCATCACGCGCACAATAGCCCGGGCGGTCTCATTGCGGGTCTCCCGGTCTTCAATCTTCATCGCATCCTCAATCATCTTCTGGACATTGCGCCCGTACTCCCTTATAATCAGCCTGTTACGCTTTGTGTTATATTCAATCATAGACTATTTGTTCGTTTTTTTCAAGATTTGCAAAGATAAAAAATTATTTCGAGTTCATTTTTTCGAGAAACAGGGTCTCCAGACTGTCCATGCGAGCGCGCGCTGTCTCATCGGCTTGAACCTGTTTCATGGTCTGTTCTTGGCGGTACCGGTTGCGGTAGAAGGTCACAATGGGCTTAGTGTCCACATTCATGCTGTAAAAGGCGGTATCAAACGGCCAAGCCCCCTCGCGCAACAGGTCAGACGGCTCGCGGTATCCAAAGTCGAGGTAATAGTCCCACGTAGTATCAGCCTTATTGAAAGGCTTTTGCACCAGCTGGACAAAGGCAGTGTCGGCGGCAAAGAAATGGCTGCAAATACTGTTCCCGTTCGTGGCGACCACCACCTTGCGCGCTTCGGGCGAAAGGCTGAGGTCGTTGCGGTAAATATGCTTCTTCAATTTGAGGCAAGCCTGTTTGTTGGCGGCGTCGTTGCAATAGATCTCATATTTGCCGTAGGCATTCTGTATTCCGCCTGAAATCTCGTTGAAATAAAGCGGCACCAGGGGCCTGTTATAGACGATGTGACGCACAGGCATGAAAGAGAGCAGCGCGATGATGCCCAGCACTACAATGTTGGTGTATTTGTCATCGATGCAGCGCAGGGTACACTCTATGCCGCCGGCCGCTATCAACATAAAGAGCGGATAGATGCAGTAATAAATCACCCATACCGTGTCCACATTCATATAACTGAACTTCACTTTATGAATACAATAGAGGAAAGAATAGAGGAATATGAATATCGAAAAGAGTTTCAGCGACTTCACTGCGGTCTTGAAAAAGATGAAAAAGAGCAGAAAGCCGATCAGGATAATCGTCGGGGTGGTCACAAACAGGATGGCCGATAAATAGTTCTGCGGAAAATTGTCGGGACCGATGAGGTGGCCTTTGAAAAGCTGGTTCTGGGCCACGGGGTAATTGGCCGTCAGCAGGGCGAATGCGTTTCCGGGCATCTCCGTTGACTTCACCATAAAGAGCGTAAAGAGTGAATGTACGCCATAGACGATAAACATCGTGCATACCAGCAGCAGGCAAAGTGTCCCGAACGTCTTGAGGTACTGTTGGGTGAACAATTTGCGGATAGGGTTGTACAGCAAAAAGTTGAGCAGCGTGAAAACCGCAAGAAAGTGCAGCAGCACAAAGCCGGCATTATAGGAAGAAAGGGCTATGAACGTGCCCGCCAGGATTTTGGCATAACGCGAGGGGTGTATCACGGGCAATTCGCGGCAGAAATTATAAATCTGTGTGATGGTGAACACAAAGCCGAAAGCAAAGGTCACATCAACCAGATTGTTGAGCGAATAGCCGAGAAAGCGTGGCGATATGAAGAGGAAGAAAGCCGTAAAGAACGCCGCCCGCCAGTTGAAAGCCTTGAGCATCAGCACCGAGAGGTAGAGGACAATCATCCAGCCTAAGAATGCGCTCAGCAGGTGCCGTACCAGGAAAGTGTCTTTGACGTGGAATGCGCGGCAAATAGAATACACCAGCAGGTCAACATACTGCGCCTGTGTTGAGGCAAAGGGGTGGCTTTTGTAAGCGTCGCGGTCGCCGGTGCGGTGAAAATGGTCATACACCTGGGCCGAATAGCTGTCTTGTGCGAGTTCGTGCGACGAGATGCCGGCGTGGATGCTCATATACACCATCACCACCAGCATAAGTCCCATGCAAATCATCAACAAATACTTGAAGACGTCATCGGAACTGCGTATAGACAGCGAAAAGGGAGTCTGTCGCACGTTGTATCTGAGCTGATGGTGTTGTTTTTTCGAAAAGCGGAGATCCCAGACATCATCCTCAAACAGTTCCTGCGAATAGGTTATCCGGTCCAGCAGCTGTTTGACGAAATGGTACAGGCGTTCTACTATGTTCAGGCCTCCCTTTTTCATGGCCGGGGGGCTTGGTTGAACTGACGATATTGTCGCAACAGGTAAGCGTGGCTGTCAGGCCCCACATTGAACAGCAGGTCAACGGCCGACAGGTTAGGCACGAAGCCATAGCGTTCTTCAAAAACCTGACTGTAGGGTTCTTCAATTTTGAAAGGATACCCCTCCTTGGCGCGGGCTCCGGGGTGTATGGCCGTTCTGGCGTCGCCGTCGCGCAAAGGCTCAAAGGTGTCCGTCAGCGTCACCGTCGCGCGGATGCCCATCAGTTTGAGCAAGGTCCGCACAAGGTGCAGGTTAAAGTCGAACAGGAACTCCGTTTTCTCTTCGTAAAAGGGCTGCAAGGCGTCGCGGTAAAAGAGGAAATAGGGGCTGTTGCCGTATGCCGAGACCAGCGTGCGCCAATGGTTTCGCTGCCACGGGGTCTTGTACTCTATCCTGACCTCGGAGACGGGCATTTTAGTTGCGCTGTGGAGCACGGGCACAGAGAGTTGCTGCACGCCGTTGCCCGTCATGACGCAGGCTCTGTTGCGGTAGCTTTGCTTCTGGTAGTTTTCCAGCCGTTCGAGCCGCGCCTCCCCGCCTGCCAGCAAGGCAAGCCACTCTACGGGAGGCAGATATGCCGTTGACAAAATGGGGTTGCTGTTCAAGGCCTCTGTCTGCGGCGCACCTATCTGGCTATGGCCATTTTTGATTTGTAAACAACTTTCCCGCAGACCATCTCCATAATGTAGATGCCGTTAGGCAGGCTGCTGAAGTCCATATCGACAGAAGATCCGAGCGACACGTTTTCAGAATGCACCAGCACCCCCATCATGTTATAGACGTTGCAGACGCCCGACTCCGCCTCAAAGTTGCCGGTCACCACAACGTTGCCGCTGGTGGGGTTAGGGCTCACCAACATAGAGCGCACGGGCATCTCCACCTCTTTGAGATTTGCGGGGGTGCCGTTATAGTGGATGCCTTGCAGCACCCTGGTGCCGGTATTGTCGGGGTCGAGCCACGGCTGCAGTTTGTGGCTGTTGCTGGTATTGTTGTTATTGGTCCACGAGTACGAAATCTTGCCGTAGTTGTCGGTGCCCTCGAGGTTGTCGCAGGCGCTGCTGCCCGTGCTGAGGTCGCCGATGATAAGGCCGTTGGCGTTGAAGAGCGGAGAGCCGGAAGAGCCCTGTTCCGTCACGCCCTTAGTGGGGTTCGTGTGCCAGCCCACCACCCAGTATTTGCTGGTGGTGCCGTTGCTATAGACCACCCGGGGGATGCTGATTTTCTTGAAATCGCCGCCCGGATGATGAATGCCGGCGCCCACCGAAGAGGCACCCGTGGCGTCCCAGCCGGCGAAGACGATATTGTCGCGGAAAGAGGGGCTGATGGTGCCCGTAATCTTGAAGAGGAGGAAGTCGGAACTTCTGTTCAGCGTAGCGGTACTGCCGTTATAGTTGGCATTGGCCACCACCTCGGCGCCGCTGGCGTTCTTCTTGTAATTGCCGCCGAGGCCGCCGCACTCGTTCGTTTCGTATTCAAAATAAAAACGGATTGTAGAGCCCGTCATGTCCGTGCCCACAAAGCAGTGGTTGGCCGTGAGCACGTAAGGGGTCTTGTCTTGTCTCACATTGTTGATCATCGCACCGGAGCAGAGGTAGGTATAGCCGTCGGACATGTCCATCTTGATGCAGACCACCGACTTAATCTGGTCGCCCCAGCCGTCACCCTCGGGGCATTTTACGTCTATATGGCAGTCGCCATCGGAATCGCCGTGCGGTCCTTTCGAGCCGTTGTCAGGGGAAACGTGGAGAAAGTCGCGGTAGATGTGGTTAACCTTGGCGATCTCAATCTCGCCGTGGAACAGGGCGTCGGCGGGTTCATAGTATTCAATCACCAGTTCATCGCCGATAATGTCGTCGGAGGCAAACAGGCCGTTTGACTCAACATTATCATTGGTGTAAGTGCCAACTAATTGGGAGCGGTCGCTGCTATAGATGTGGAGCGTAGCGTTCTCGGGGATGTTAAAATGAGAGAAAACAACGCTCATCATCACGGCGCCGGGCGAGCGGAGGGCGAGCCGCCACAGACGGCTGCCGTCGGAGAGTTCATCGAGGCGGCCGCTGTTGTGGAACGTATAGTTCACCTTGTGGCCGACACCTGCCCGCAGGGGCGTGCCCTTGGAGGCGGAGGCGTCTTCTGCGAGGAGCGCGTCATTGTCCACCTCGGGAAGGTCCACTTGGTCAATGGACATCGACATGTTTTTGTGCATAAACGTGTATGGTGTCCCTACCGGACCGTCTTGGGCTGAAAGGATTGTCAATGTTCCGAACAACATTGCAAGCAGCGAAAAAAATCTCTTCATAATAGTACAAGCATTTTAAACGGCGGCAAAAGTATAAAAAAAAATGTACCTTTGCCCGCTAAATTTCAATTGCATATATGACCGTAAGAAAAAAAGTCAAATTTGAGGGCACTCCCTTTGACGGAAACATAGAAGAGCTTATCATTCAAGCACTTATCGACAAACAAGGCATTGACATCCAATGCATCAACCTCAAAAAGGTCCCGGACTCCTACTTCGACTATTTCGTCATCTGCACGGGCAACTCCAAGCCCCAGGTGGAAGCCTTGTGCGATTCCGTGCAGGAAAAGACCATGCGCGAAGCCGGCGTGAAGCCCCTGCACATTGAGGGGTTGGAGAACTGCGAGTGGATCCTGCTCGACTACTTCAACGTGTTGGTACACATCTTCCAGCCGGAGGCCAGGGCGTACTACAACATAGAGGCGCTCTGGAGCGATGCCGAGGTTCAGAAATTTTAACACAACCATAACCATTCCCCGCACATGGCTGCCCAAAACGACAAAAAGACAACAAACAGACAGAACAACCCGTCGTCAGGGAATCATCATCCCAAAGACGGCAAAAGGAGAAGGTTCTCCCTTACATATATATATATAATCATCGGCTTGTTGCTGGTAGGATATTGGTTTGTCTCGAGCGGCACCACCCCTGCCCGCGAGATCAACGACATGGAGTTCAACCAGTTGGTTCAGAACCGCGAGATTGACCATGTGGTATATGTAAAGAAGAACGACCAGATGCAGGTGTTCTTGAAGAAAGAGGCCCTCAACAAGAGCACGCACGAAGATGTGAGCAAGATTACGGAGGGGCCGCAGTACTACATGACCGTCACCGAGTTGCAGGTTTACAATGAGAACCTGAAGGAGGCCAAGGAGCGTGCCATTCAAAGCCGGCTTGCGCAAGACAGCACGCTGACGGCCAACGACATTGCCAAGGAGTATGACTTCCCCACCCGTCAGGACAACGCGCGGAGTTGGGGCTTGGATGTCATCTTCTGGATTCTGCCCACCATCTTGATATTCGCCCTGTTTTTCTGGTCGATGCGTTCCATGCGCAACATGGGCGGCGGGCCGGGCGCAAGCGGAGGCATCTTCAACATCGGCAAGTCCAAGGCGCAGGAGTTTGACGTGAAAAGCGGGCAGTTGGTCACATTCAAGGACGTGGCCGGGCTCGAGGGCGCCAAGGAGGAGATTGAGGAGGTGGTTGACTTCCTCAAGAACCCGAACAAGTACACCGTCTTGGGCGGCAAGATCCCCAAGGGCGTGTTGTTAGTGGGGCCTCCGGGCACCGGAAAGACGTTGTTGGCCAAGGCGGTGGCGGGTGAGGCAAAAGTGCCGTTCTTCTCGCTGTCGGGGTCCGACTTTGTGGAGATGTTCGTCGGCGTAGGCGCGTCGCGCGTGCGTGACCTTTTCAAGACCGCCAAAGAGAAAGCCCCCTGCATCATCTTCATCGACGAGATTGACGCCATAGGACGTGCCCGCGGCAAGAACGCGCTCTCCAACGTGAACGACGAACGCGAAAGCACGCTCAACCAGCTGCTCACCGAGATGGACGGTTTCTCCACCAACGCCGGCGTCATCATCATGGCCGCCACCAACCGCGCCGACATCCTCGACCGCGCGTTGCTCCGTGCCGGACGCTTCGACCGCCAGATCGCCATCGAGCTGCCCAACCTCAACGAACGCAAGGGCATCTTTGCCGTGCATGTGCGCAAACTCAAACTCGCGGCAGACGTTGACCTCGACTTCTTCGCCAAGCAGACCCCGGGTTTCTCGGGTGCCGACATCGCCAATGTCTGCAACGAGGCGGCCCTGATCGCCGCCCGCAACAACAAGAAAGAGATCGGCAAAGAGGACTTCCTCTCGGCCGTTGACCGCATCATTGGAGGTCTGGAGCGGCGCAGCAGTGTCATCTCTCCGGAGGAGAAGAAATCCATCGCCTTCCACGAGTCGGGGCACGCCTGCGTAAGCTGGATGTTGCGCTATGCCTCCCCATTGGTCAAGGTCACCATCGTGCCGCGCGGCAAAGCGCTCGGCGCCGCCTGGTACTTGCCCGAAGAACGGCAACTCACCACCTACGACCAGCTTGTGGATGAGATGACCGCCACCCTCGGCGGACGCGCCGCCGAAGAGGTCGTGTTCGGCACCGTCTCCACGGGGGCACTCAACGACCTGGAGCGCGTCACCAAACAGGCCTACGCGATGGTGGTCTATTACGGACTCGACAAGGAAATAGGCAACGTAAGCTACTACGACTCCACCGGCCAGCAGGAATACTCGCTGTCGAAACCCTACAGCGAAAAGACCGCCGAAGAGATTGACAAACGCATTCACGACCTCGTCGAGGAGTGCTATGCCCGCGCCAAGAAAATACTCTCCGAACACCGGGAACAGCTGGCAGAGCTGGCGCAATTGCTGCTCGACCGCGAAGTCATCTTCTCCGAGGATGTGGAACGCATCTTGGGCAAACGGCCGTTCCAGACTGAAACCACACCCGTCTCTCCAAAAAGCGAATAGCCATGTCAAAAAGCAAGTCTTTCGACTCTCCGATCCTGATGAACAAGGAAATCATCTTGGGGGCAATAAAGGAAGCGATCTCCAAAGCAGAGAGCATTTCCTCGGCCAATATGGATTTCAATGCCGCCGTCAATCCTTTCAAGACCATCAGCCAAGAGCAGTTAAAGGCCTCCTTCATTGACAAATTCCGTTCTACCGGCCGTCCTGACCGGGGGTTTCTCATGCCGCCATGCACCAGCAAAGAGGCCGTCAAAGAACTGGTAGAGCTCATCACGCACCGCAGATACAACACCTTCCTCAACACCGTCCCCTACTTGTCCCCATTTCTCGACAGACACAACATCAACTATACCAACTCCATCTATCCGAACCAACCGGCAGATGCCGCGCTTGTCTTCTCCGACATGCTCATTGCCCGCAACGGCAGCATCGGCTTTGCCCAAGAATACAACATCTACCCCTCCGTCATCGGGCTTGCCCGCGACCTCATCGTCTTTGCCCGTGAAAGGTGCATCTATCCCGACGTCGAGCAGGCGTTGGAGGCCAAAAAAGCCGCCAACGAGTTCTGTGCCATGACCGAGTTCATCGCGCCGACAGCCCCGGAGATCATCGACGGGAAGGCGCGATACACCCCCTGGAATCCCCGGATTATCTTAATGTTAATACAAGAAAACGCCCCAAAAGAAAACGTTTCCCAAGAAAATGTCCCCCAAGAGAAAGAACCTGCTTGTTAGGACAGCCACCGGCGCTGTCTATATTGCCCTGATGATTGCGGGGGTTTTCTGCTATCCGCTGATGGCGGTTTTGATGTGCGTATTGGCCTGCCTTGCCATCCGCGAGTTCGCGGGGCTCACCTCGGGACCGACCGACCGGCCCGCGGCCCTGTTGCTGACCGTCATTGCGGCCGCCCAGTTCATCGTGCTGCTCTTTTACGGCATCACCTCCATCGACAGCCTCGGAGTCGTCGGAATGGTGCGTTGGCTGAGGCGCTTGCTGATGCTGATGCCAATGCTTTTGCTGTTCGCCGTGGTGGTCATGTCCATAGCGGAACTGTTCCGCAACCGCCCATGCCCCATTGAGCACATCGGGCAAGCCCTGTTCGGACTATGCTGGATTGTCTTCCCGCTCGGCATCCTCACATTCTGTTCGCTGTTCGCCAAACAGCTCGTCCTGGCCTTTTTCCTCATCATCTGGTGCTACGACACCTTTGCCTATCTTGGCGGATCGCTTTACGGCAAGACCAAAATGTGCCAACGCATATCGCCCAAGAAAACTTGGGAAGGCACCGTCACAGGACTGCTTGCCGCTGTCATCCTCGCCATCGTGCTCCCCAGCATACCCTTTTTCGGGCATCTGCACATCGCGACCGGACGATGGGTCGTGTTTGCCCTCATCACAGTAGTGTTCGGCACTTTCGGCGACCTGCTGGAGTCGTGTTTCAAACGCCGGGCAGACGTCAAAGACAGCAGCCACATCCTTCCGGGGCACGGGGGCATCCTCGACCGTCTCGACTCTATGCTTTTCTCCGCCATCCCCGCCGTTCTATTCGCCTATTTTGCAATGCTTCAATAAGATTATCAGATGAAGAATAACACGATTGAGATCCGTGGAGCAAAAGTCAACAACCTCAAAAACATCGACATTGACATTCCAAGAAACAAATTGGTCGTCATCACGGGGCTGTCAGGTTCCGGAAAATCCTCGCTTGCTTTCGACACCCTCTATGCCGAGGGGCAGCGTCGCTATGTAGAGAGCCTGAGTTCGTATGCCCGCCAGTTTATGGGCAAGATGAACAAGCCCGACGTGAAGTCCATCACCGGGATACCGCCTGCCGTGGCCATCCAGCAACACACCCTGTCAAGCAACCCTCGTTCCACCGTCGGCACCGCCACAGAAATATACGAGTTCCTCAAACTTCTCTATGCCCACATCGGGCAGACCATCTCGCCCGTCAGCGGCAAGGAGGTGCGCCGCGAGAACATCTCCGACATCATCCGCTATATGGAAAGCCTCCCCGCCGGGCGCAAAGTCTATATCCTCGCCCCGGTTTCGCTGCCGTCTGGACGCACACTGCAGGAGCAACTCGCCATTCTCAAGCAACAGGGATTCAGCCGTGTGGTTTACAACCGCAAGACCGCCGACATCGACGAGTTTCTGAACGGCAAAAAAGCCACCCGCCTATCGGAAATGTACATCCTCATCGACCGTTTCAAGTCGGACAACTTGGTGGCCAACAAGATGCGCGTCGAAGACTCGCTGCAGACAGCCTTGTCTGAGGGCAAAGGTGTCTGCGTGATACATTCCGAATTTGAAGACTCCGTGGTGCAGAAGACCTTCAGCAACCTCTTCTCCATGGACGGCATCGACTTTGAGGAGCCGTCTGTCAACCTGTTCAGTTTCAACAACCCCTATGGGGCGTGCAAAACCTGTTCCGGCACGGGCATGATTGAGGGCATCGACCCCGACCTTGTCTTCCCCAACCGTTCGCTCTCCGTGGCCGACGGCGCAGTGGCGTGCTGGCACGGAGAGGTCTTCAGCGAATGGAAGAACTATTTCATCCGTCAGGCCTCCAGCGTAGGGTTTCCCATTTACCGTGCCATCGAAGACCTCACGCAAAGCGAGTACGACCTGCTCTGGTACGGCGACCCTGCCCACAAGATTGAAGGCGTCACCCAGTTTTTCAAATTCGTGTCTTCGAACATCTACAAAATACAGTACCGGGTGTTGCAGTCCCGTTACCGCGGGCGCGAGCTCTGTCCCGACTGCCACGGCTCGCGGCTGCGCAAAGACGCGCTTTACGTCAAAGTGTGCGGCAAAAGCATTGCCGACCTGCTTGCCATGCCGATGGCTGACCTTAAAGTGTTCTTTGACAACTTCAAATATCCGTCAGAGTCGGCCAAAGTAATCGCAGAGCAGATCGTCAAAGAGTTGGCCATGCGTGTCGGGCTGCTCGTAGATGTAGGGTTAGGCTATCTCACGGCCGACCGCAATGCCGGGACCTTGTCGGGCGGCGAGGCGCAGCGCATCAACCTGGCCACATCGTTAGGCAGCAGTCTTGTAGGCACCCTCTACATCCTGGACGAGCCCAGCATAGGGTTGCATCCGCGCGACACCGAGAACCTGATCCGCGTGCTCAAGCGGCTGCGCGACATCGGCAACACCGTAGTGGTGGTAGAGCATGACGAAGCCATCATCCGGGCCGCCGACTACATCATCGACATCGGGCCGAAAGCCGGACGGCTGGGAGGAGAAGTCGTGTTTCAAGGCACCTTCCCCGAACTCATGGCGGCAGACCACAACCTCACCGCCGAGTACCTGCGCGGCATCGAGGGCGGCCACCCCGCGGAACAATGCCGCACCATACCCATACCGGCACGGCGGCGGCCGTGGCGCAACTACATAGCGATTGCCGGCGCCAAAGAGAACAATCTCAAAAACATAGACGTCAAAATACCCTTGGAGTGTTTCACCGTCATCACGGGCGTGAGCGGCTCCGGAAAAAGCACACTCGTCCACGACATCCTCTATTCGGGCATGCTCCGCCTGCTGGACAAGCCCGGCGAGAAACCCGGGCAATACGCCAACATCGAGGCTGACACGACCCGCATCCGCGACGTGGTGCTGGTGGACCAGAACCCGATAGGGCGTTCCACCCGTTCCAACCCTGCCACCTACGTCAAAGCCTACAACTTCATCCGCGAACTGTTTGCCGCCCAGCCCCTTGCCAAGCAACGCAACTACAAGCCCAGCTTCTTCTCCTTCAACGTGGCCGGCGGCCGCTGCGAAGAGTGCGAGGGCGAAGGCATCATCCACATCAACATGCAGTTCATGGCCGACGTGGAACTGCGCTGCCCCGCATGCAACGGCACCCGCTTCCGCGAAGAGGCCCTCGACATCAAAGTAAACGGACAAACCATCAACGACTTGCTGGACATGACCATCGACCAGGCCATAGAGTTCTTCCGGGCATTGCCGCTGACGGACACCACCAAGAACATCCTCAAGTGCCTGCTTCCCCTCCAAGACGTGGGGCTCGGCTACTTGACCATGGGGCAAACCTCCTCATCGCTCTCCGGCGGCGAGGCACAACGCGTGAAACTGGCCTACTTCCTCTCGCAGGAAGACGACCGGCAAAACAAACTCTTCCTCTTCGACGAGCCCACCACCGGACTGCATTTCCACGACATCAGCAAACTGTACAAAGCCTTTGACCGACTGATTGAAAAAGGCAACTCCCTAGTCGTCATCGAGCACAACACCGAACTGATAAAATGCGCCGACTGGGTCATCGACATGGGACCCGAGGGCGGCAAAAACGGCGGCAACATCATCTTTGAGGGCACGCCCGAGAAGCTGACAGAGCGCAAACGCTCCTATACGGCCATGGCCTTGCGACATGCTTTCGGGAAAAACGAAGAACCCTGAACCCGATTATTTTCCTATCTTTGCCCACTGTTTTAGAAAAATCCCATCATTAACAATAGAACCAAACTGTCTGACATGAAAAAAATCATCCCCCTGTTGACGTTCCTGTTTGCCTTTTCCGTCTTCACACAGGCACAAAGCGTCACCAAGACAGAAGCTGACCTTGCGGCTTCACGCTTCGCAAAAGAGAAATTCCTGAAATCCGGCAAAACAGCCGCGCCTGAAGTCGTTTTTCAGGAAATCATATATGACAACGACCTCCCGTGCCTATACAGGTACAGTGCAGGCGAGAAAGGATTCATCCTGGTATGCGGGTCGAAGGCCGTGACACCCGTGGCAGCCTACTCCACGGACGACAACTTCGGCATGGTGCCGCCCGTCCGCGACCTGATAGAACAGTACAAGGCCGAGATAGTGCGTTCGTTGCAGGAAAAAGCAGAGCCCACCCCCGAAGTCGCCCGCCAATGGCGGCACCTCCTCGCCGAGACATTCGTGCCCACGGCGCAGAAAAGCGGCACCGACGGCTATCTGCTCACCACCCGCTGGAACCAGAACAAGTACTACAACACCTACTGTCCTTGGGACGTCAACTCTGGCAGTTACTACGACTACCGGGTTCCGAACGGCTGTGTGGCCTTGGCGTGTGCGCAGATCATGAACTACCACCATTGGCCGGTCAAGCCCGCCGTGACCATCATCTCGTACGTGCCCACGGGCTATCCGCGCCAGACCGTCTATTACAACCGCGAGACCTACCATTGGGAAGCCATGTGCAACGAGCCGCAGAGCTATGCCAACGAGATTGCCAAAATTGCCCACCAGATGGGGGTCGCCATCCAGATGAACTACACGCCAGACGGCTCCGGCGCACAGACCGACGACGCCAAGAACAAACTTTACCAAGTGTTCAAATACGACCAGAGCATTGCCACCTACTACCGCGCCGCCTACACCGACAGCGCCTCCCTGCAGACCTACGTCAAGGTGCTGAAAGACGAATTGGATCGCAAACGTCCCATCTATTATTCGGGCTGCACGGCACAAGGTTCCTGCCACGCCTACATACTCGACGGCTATGACAGCGACGACAAGTTCCACATCAACTTCGGATGGGGCGGTTCCGGCAACGGCTACTATGCCATCGACAACTTCGGGTTCGACAACTACTCCTCGGAGGCCATCGTCAACATCTTCCCGTCGGGGCTCTATCCTGAGGAGACCTGCGGCGGCCACCAGCGGCTCACCGCCTCCTTCGGGTACATCTTCGACAGCAATCCCGCCACCCCCTACGCCAGCGGCCCCGACTGTTCGTGGACGGTAGCCGTGCCGCACGCCAATGCCTACACCTTCACGTTCGACAAACTGGACCTCGACCCTGACGTCGATTTCGTCACCATCTACAACGGTCCCACCGTAGAGTCTGGCGTCAAAGCCACCTTTACAGGCAACGCGCTGCCCTCGAACAGCATCACCGTGCATGCCGACAGCGTACTGGTAACCTTCACTGCCGCCGCGGATGCCGTGCCCAGCGGCAACAACCACTACGGCTTCCTGATCTCTTATGAGTCAACCCTCGAGCACAACAACCTCTGCCCCCGCCAAACCAATGTCACGGAATGGAACACCATCCTCACCGACGGGTCCGCCGAGGGCGAGAACTACTACCCCGAGACCAACTGCACCTGGAACGTGCAACTGCAGTACATCTCCGGCTATTCTTTCGCATTCCGCAAGTTTGACCTCGGATACGGCGACTTTGTAGATGTCTATGACGCCACCACCAACCCGCCGGAGTTGTACAGACGCTTCGACCTCAACAACTTGCCGGGGTATGACAACTTCAATGTCAACTTCCGGAAAATGCTGGTCAACTTCGTGTCTGACAACTGGAGCCAAAGCGACGGCTTTGAGTTGGAATACTGGGCCATCGCGAGCGTGGACCAGGAGAGCGGCATCGAAGACCTGAAAGTGTATCCGAACCCCACCTCCGGGAATCTGTTTGTAGAGTTCTCGCTGTCTGAGGCCGAAAGTGTAACTTGCCAGATTACGGACGCTGCCGGAAAGTGCATCTGCACAGAGCAGATCGACGGCGCACCCGGCATGAACAAAAAGGCTCTGCTGCTGCCCACCACGGCCTCCGGGTTCTATCTGTTGCAACTCACCACTAAATCAGGCAAAACCATCCGGAAAGTGATGGTGCAGTAACCGCCAGGACCCTAATCTTTTCCATTTAGGGTGAACAATGTATATTTTAACACCATACAGCAAACCTATTCTGAACATAAAAACCTATCTTTGCACGCTTTTTTTCCGCAAACGACCACTCCACAGTGGAAGATGCGTAAACATAGCATAGACAAACAATTAACTCAACAGACAACAAAGCAATTATAACGAATTATGAAAAGGTCAAGAATAAAGGATATCCTGAAAAACCCGGAAACAGTAGGCTTCGGAAATGATGTCTGCATAAAAGGATGGGTACGCACCAAGCGCGGCAACAGCCATGTGGTATTCATCGCCCTCAACGACGGCTCTATTGTCACGAGCCTGCAAGTAGTGGCTGACCCGGGCAAATTTGACGAAACGCTGATGAAGAAGATTACCACAGGTTCGTGCCTCCATGTGGAGGGCAAACTGGTGAAGTCGGAGGGCAAGGGCCAGACTATGGAGGTGCAGGCCGAACTCATCGAGCTGTACGGCACCGCCGACCCCGAGCAGTACCCGTTGCAGAAGAAAGGTCACTCCATGGAGTTCTTGCGCGAGATTGCCCATCTGCGACCCCGCACCAACTATTTCAGCTGCGTGCTGCGTCTGCGTCATGCCATGGCATTTGCCATCCACCAGTACTTCAACGACAGGGGTTTCTTCTACCTCCACACGCCGCTGATTACCGCATCTGACGCCGAGGGCGCCGGTGAGATGTTCACCGTAACCACCTTTGACCTCAACAACCTGCCCCGCACAGAAGAGGGGAAAGTGGATTTCAAGAAAGACTTCTTCGGCAAACATACCAACCTCACCGTCTCCGGACAACTGGAGGGCGAACTCGGAGCATTGGCCTTGGGCAACATCTACACCTTCGGTCCCACTTTCCGCGCCGAGAACAGCAACACGCCCCGACACCTCGCCGAGTTCTGGATGATTGAACCCGAAATGGCGTTCTATGACATCACCGACAACATGGACTTGGCCGAGGATTTCATCAAACACCTGGTACAATATGCCCTGGACCACAATATGGACGACCTGCAGTTCCTCAACGACCTCTTTGACAAAGGGCTCATTGAACGGCTGCAGTCTGTGCTCAAAGAAGAATTCGTGCGCCTCGACTACACCAGTGCCATCGACATCCTGCTGAAAGCCGACAAGAAATTCGAGAACAAGGTGGAATGGGGCATCGACCTGCAGTCGGAGCACGAACGCTATCTGGTAGAGAACCATTTCAAACGCCCCGTCATCCTGACAGACTACCCGAAAGAGATCAAGTCGTTCTATATGAAGCAGAACGATGACGGCAAGACGGTGAGAGCCATGGACGTGCTCTTCCCGACCATTGGCGAGATCATCGGCGGCTCCGAGCGCGAGGCCGACTATCAGAAACTGCTGAACCGTGTTCACGAGTTGCACATGACAGAGCAGCAGTACTGGTGGTATTTCGAGACGCGCAAGTTCGGTTCGGCGCCCCACTCCGGCTTCGGTCTGGGCTTTGAACGGCTGATGCTCTTCATCACAGGCATGAGCAACATCCGAGACGTGATTCCGTTCCCGAGAACCCCGCTAAACGCTGAATTTTAGGAAAGCCGCGCCACCCTACCGCCCCCAAAAAAACGCCATGTCATCGAGCAGCCAGTCACAAGTACAGAAAACAGAGCAGCGGCAGATAGCCACACAACAGACTATCAGGCTGATGCAGCTGGTGGAGTTGCCTTGCGACTCGTTGGAGCATGAAATCCAGAAAGAGGTAGATGAGAACCCGGCGCTGGAGGTGGTGCGCGACGACACCGACGACCCCCAGCCCGACGCGGCCGACGACGCCACTTTGCCCGAATATGACGAAAACGGCGACCCCCTCGACCTTACCGCCGACCAACTGCCTGACGACGAGATCTTCAAGGAGGACTACTACCGGGACGACGACTTGGACGACTACCCCACAGAACGCGAAATAGAGAACACCCTCAACCGACTGAACGCCCCCGAAGCGCGCAACGACAACGACCGCATCGGCGTCTTTCACAACTCCATACAAGAACAGTGGCAACTGCAACTTGGCGAGATGACCATGACCGACAAGCAAAGCCGCATAGCCCGCTATTTGGCCGGAAACCTCAACGATGACGGCTACTTTACCATGGATTCGCAATCGGTAGTCAACGAACTGCTCTACATGGACAACATTTACACCACCGTGGAGGAAGTGGAAGAGGTGCTTGTGCGTTTTGTGCAAGAGCTGGACCCGCCCGGCATAGGTGCGCGCACGCTGCAGGAGTGTCTGCTCATACAGTTGCACCGCCTGCCCACGCAAACCGAAGCCTCCGGGAATGCGGCGAGGATGTTGGAAAAATGTTTTGACGCTTTCACCAAAAAGCATTACGACAAGATCCAGCAGACATTGTCCATCTCGGAGACGCAACTCAAAGACGCCCTTGCCGTAATCCGGAAACTTGACCCGCGCCCCGCCGACGGCGGCTCCCCGCTCGACAAGTCTGCCGACGTCATCACCCCCGACTTCACCATAACCTCCAACAACGGCAAACTCAACTTAAGCCTCAACAACCAATACGTCTCCAAAGTGCGCATCAACAAAGAGTTCAGCAATGCCTACCGTTTTCTCACCAAAGAGGCCAGCGAGAAAAAGAAGGCCGAGGCCGAAAAGTTCATGCGGGAGTATGTAGATAAGGGCGAGCAGTTCATCGGCATCCTCTCCATGCGCGAGATGATACTCTACAACACCATGTATGCCATCATGCAGCACCAGCAGGCCTATTTCCTCACCGGCGACGACACAGAGCTCAAACCTATGATTCTGAAGACCATAGCGCAGGAGGTAAATGTGGACGTCTCAACCGTCTCGCGCGTCTCCAACAGCAAATATGTGCAAACCGACTTCGGCATCATCCCGCTCAAGCATCTCTTTTCTGAAGCCGTCAACGATGACGACGTATCTTCCAAAGAAATCAAGCAGATACTCTGCGACCTCATCAAAAACGAGGACAAGAGAAAGCCGCTTTCGGACGAAAAGTTGTGTCTGCTGTTGAAAGAGAGCGGCTACAACATAGCCCGCCGCACCGTGGCCAAATACCGTGAGCAGTCAGACCTCCCCGTTGCCCGGCTCCGCAAAGAGCTGTAGCCGCGCCCCGGACAGTTTACACTTGAAAACAAAACAAACAAAACTATTTGCGATGACAACAGCAAAGAGCACAAAACCATACCGGCACGGCGGGGAATTTCCGCCAGACATAGTAGAAGAGAGCAGCAAAGCGTTCGGGACGTTCACCTACATCAGCCTTTTCAGCAGTGCCGGCGTTGGTTGTTACGGATTCCTGGAAGAGGGCTTTCATTGCATCGCCACCGTCGAGCTGCTTGAGCGCCGCCTCAAAATCCAGACGTACAACCACAAATGCCTCTTTGACAGCGGGTACATCTGCGGAGACATGACCACGCAGGAAACAAAAGACAAGATATTCGCCGAATTGGAGTTGTGGAGAAAAAACTTCAACGTCACCGACCTCGATGTCCTCATCGCCACCCCGCCGTGCCAAGGCATGTCTGTTGCCAACCACAAGAAAAAGAACGACGAAATTGTCAGGAACTCCCTTGTGGTGGAGTCCATCAAGATGACCGCCCAAATAAAGCCCAAAGTCTTTTTGTTTGAAAACGTAAGGGCATTTTTGACCTCGGCGTGTACAGACATCGACGGGGAAACGAAAAGCATCCGGGAGGCTATCGACCTGAACCTCGGCGGAAGCTATAACATCTTATACGATGTTGTCAACTTCAAAGACTACGGAAATCCCTCGAGCCGAACCAGAACGTTGGTAATCGGCGTAAGAAAAGACATCAAAGAGGTTACGCCCTACGACCTGTTTCCGGACCGGAGGCCGGAGCGCACATTGCGGCAGGTTATCGGGCATCTTCCCTCCTTGAAAACCATGGGAGAAATATCTGAGACCGACATCTACCACAACTTCCGGAAATACGCGCCGGCCATGGAGTCGTGGATATCGGAAATCAAAGAGGGGCAGTCGGCGTTCGACAACACCGATCCGGAGCGCATCCCGCACACCGTAAAAGAGGGGGTTATTGTTTACAACACCCAAAAGAACGGCGACAAATACACCCGGCAATATTGGGAAAAGGTGGCGCCGTGCATTCACACCCGCAACGACATCATGGCGGGCCAAAACACCGTACACCCTACCGACAACAGGGTGTTCAGCATCCGGGAGGTCATGCTGATGATGTCGGTCCCGGACTCCTTCAACTGGTCTGAGCTGTCGTTCCAACAACTCAACAAATTGCCGTTCAAAGAAAAACAGGACTTCTTGAAAAAAGAGGAGATGAACATCCGGCAGAACCTTGGCGAGGCGGTTCCTACGGTCATCTTCAGGCAAATTGCCGCCAAAATCCGCAAAAATTTTTCAAGACCAATGCTTTCAGACCAGGAAATCAAAGCGTTGACAGAGCGCCGGAAACTGGAAGAACAAAAAGAACTGCAAAAATAAAAGACCATGCAAGATTACGGACTCGTTTCAATCATAACGCCCACGTGGGTATGTGCCGGCTACATTGGCGAAACCATCCGGAGTGTGCAGGCGCAGACCTATCAGAACTGGGAGCTGCTGGTGCAGGACGACTGCTCAACCGACAACACGCGGCAGGTGGTGGAGGCGTTTGCCCGCACCGACGCACGCATCAAGTATGCCTGCAATCCCGCCAATGCCGGCGCGGCCGTCACCCGCAATAACGCCCTGCGCCGCGCCGCCGGCCGCTGGGTGGCTTTCCTCGACAGCGACGACTTGTGGCTGCCCCAAAAGCTGGAACGCCAACTGGATTTCATGGCCACAAATGGCCACCATTTCTCTTACACTTGCTATGAAGAAATGGACGGAGACTCACGCCCCACAGGGGTTCGCGTCAACGGGCCCGCACACATCAGCAAAGCGGGAATGTACAGTTTTTGCTGGCCGGGATGTTTGACGGTAATGTACGATGTTGAGACCATTGGGCTGCTCCAAATCGCTGACATCAAGAAGAACAACGACTACGCCATGTGGCTGAAAGTCATCGACAAGTCAGACTGCCACCTCCTGAATGAGTGCTTGGCAAGGTACCGCCGCGGCAGGGAGGGGAGTGTCTCCACGCACGGGTATGCCACGATGATAGGCTGGCATTACCGTTTGTGGCGTCAGGCCATGGGTTTCTGCGCCATCCGTAGTTGTTTCTGGACCTGTGTCAATTTAGTGTGTGGCGCTTTCAAGAAACTGTTTTATGTAAAAAGAGCGGCTTAAGGGTGCCTGCCGGCCATTCTCTGGGCATTGACTTTTCAGATTTGGCAGGGGGGGATGCTAGGTGGGGAAGCGTGGCCGTGCCCTACCCTACTATATGTTAATCGAAGATAAAAAGTTCATCATAAACCAGCTGTCAAAGCCCTGAAAAACCTGACGCTTTGCATTAGCGCCATCTTTATGCAGTTCTATGCCATCCGAATAAGGGGTGACACCGATAAGTTTTTTGTACGGGACCTTTGAAGACCTTTGGGAAGCGTAGAATATGATGTTTTTATTGGTAAGCACCAACGTTCCCGTGCCCATATATTCCATCGAGGAATGTTCAACGGGGCGACCTTTAGAGCCGCCTATCCTATAGTACACCCCTTTGAAGACTTTCACGCTCACCCCTCGGCTCCGGCCCACCCACTCTTTGGTTATCTTCTCTTGGCACATCGTCACATCAGGATATTGCCAAACAACATATTCCCCTGAAGCCAACAATATCGGCAGCGAGCAACTTAATTGCGGCGGCTTATGCCCGCTCTTCATCTTCTGGAGGATGGCTGACTGCTGTATCTTTTCGACAGCCGAGCCTTTGAAAGCGGCCGGCAGGTTGTTCACCGGCAACCGCAGCGCATTCGAGAAACTGTCAAGCCGGGCCTGCTCGCTTTCCGTTATCAACCCGTCAGCAAGGTACTTATGGGCAGCCTTATCCAAAGCACTCAGACCGGCCACTTCTTTCTGAGAACCCGATAGCGGCAAGAGACCTGTAACGATTCGAAGACGCTTCTCAATTATGTCAATAGACTCGTTTTCAACAAAATAACTCATAAGCGTCCCTTGATAGAAACGTGTGCCAAGCCTATCCAACGCGCCATTCTTGTTGAGTGATGTTCGCGAGACGCCAATGTTGTTGAGAAAGTGGTCCACTTTCATCAAATGCTCCTTAGTGATGGGAAGACGCAAGGCATCCGCATAAAGGTTAACCGCTTGGCCACAAACTGTTTCCACATCTTCCTGTTTCAAGAAGTTGTTGCTTTGTAACGTCCTGACCAATGCGTGTACGCAGTCGATGCTAACTTCGCCCCTGAAATAGGAACTTAAGCAGGAAAGCAATTCTGCGAGTCCCTTTTTGTATTTCTCCTCGCACTCGGCATGGGCGTGCGAGAAAAGGCCTGCACTTAGTCCACAATAACTGCATTTTCCCATAGTCGTTTATCTTTTGCCCTTTCGTTTGAGAATAGTTATCTTTTCCTATTTTTTCTTCTTTTTCTTCTTCCCTTTTTTCTTCTTCCCGTCGTTCTTCCCCCTTGCTCTGAAACGTAGCGGTTTCGTCTGACTGGTATTGCCATCCGAACTTGCTTCCTTAGGGGTCTCGGCAACGGGTACTGTTTCCGGTCCAGAATGTTCATCCCGGTCAATCTCATCTGGGTAGGGGGTAAAGTCCTTGCCCTCTAATTCTTCGGCAAACTTATTCCGCTTTGCAATCAGCGACCGTCGGCGTTCAAAAGCCTTATCGAGGTCTTTGTTGGCATATTCCAGATCTATCCTCACCTTTTGAGCGTCCAGGTCGCCTTTGTGAAGCCGGTCAATGTCACCCTTTAACTTCTGGATGCGTTCATCAACTTGGTGCAATTGGCCGTCGATGTTGTTTTTTTGCCATTCAACCAAGCTTTTCACCTTATCGGCGAGCAGAACATCGTCATAAACGCAGGCTATCGACATATCGTCTTGGCTTCCCATCTTGCTCAACTGCGGCAGCGTCTCTTTGATGTTTTCGGTTGCAATTTCTAAACCCTCCTCTTTGATGAGTTTCAAGATTTGCACATAGAAATTGACCATATTTTCGGTTGCACCGAAAGAGTCGTCAATGCCGTCAGAGCCAAGAAACACCGCCAGGGGCTCGTACCCTTTGCCGCAATAGCAATACCTGAACTCCTCAAGAGCAGACGAGTCGCTGAGGGAGGTTGTCTTGTTCAGAAAACACCTGTCGTCCCAGGGCACAGGCTCTGACCATTGGCCGTTTTCATCAAAAGCGATGCACTTGCCGTCGCCTATTTGGAATGCGAACCAAAAAGAATCGGTATGCACATAACACATCAAAGTACAGCCGTAGGTTTTTGTTTTGCCAACCTCTTCATTTTCAAAATCATGCTGCCAATCGGGCTTTATTGAAGCTTTCTCGTCTTCCGACAAAGGAGTTTCATTTGCGTGGTGCATAATCTTTCCTTTCCACTTGTAAATGATTGAAGAGAACAACTGCCTGAGTGCCTTATCTACATCGGTGTCTTTGGTATAGTCTTTAGAACTTGATTCAGAATAGGGCGTATTCTTACGAACCAAAGGCTTCCCCTCAAACAGGTCTTTGTTTACTTTTGACACAAATTCTTCAACACAATCCCTTGTTGCATCTATGGCAAATTTGGAGCCCTGATCGCTTCTGAAATAACGATCGCCGCCATGTCCGTCACAAACTATGGCGATGGACATGGCATCCGTTGTGCAACTGAAAGACGCGTCCTGGCATACTTTATTGGCGAGGATGTGGCTTTGGCCTATACACGTGTGATGAAAATCTTTCATCTATTCAAAAAATTTCATTTTCAGTTCCAGTCGTCATAGTAACTGTCGGCGGAGTCGGGTGATGCGGTCTCAGTGTCTGCGCCGTCAATGTCTTTCACGCTGTCTTTTATCTCTTCAATGACCTGTTCCTGCTTGCTGGTCTCGCCGGCCGATGAGCTCTTGCTTCCTATTTGAGAGGATGTCACGGCCACCACGCGTATCACTTGTTTCAACGCCTCAATGTTATGAACCGTAAAGATGGCTTCGTTCGTGCCCGTAAAAGCTTCCAAGACATTCTTGTCCGCATCCTCACCAATGGCGATGGAAATCTTTATGGCTGCCTTGAACCAGTTGTTGTTCTTGAGTTTACCGAGGCCGCTTTGGTAGTCGTCCGTAGGGGCGCCGTCAGACAGGAGTATGACCACGGGGGCATACGAGCCGCTGGCGGCCTTCATAAAGCCGCTCCGTGAAAGTTTGCTGTTCAGTTCAAGGCAAGCCGCTCCAAGAGAGGTCAAGCCGCAGGCCTGAACATCCTGCCATATAAAATCGGAGGCCGACTTAGGTTCATCGTAAAGCCAATTGGTGCCGTTTGAGAACTCCAGTGCCGCCACTTTAATCTCGGCATCCGGATTTTCATCTGAAATGCTTTTGATCATAGGCAAAACGTTCGTTATGGCATCGTTCACGGCTCCAATTTTGTTGCCAGCCATACTTCCAGATGTGTCAATAAGGAAGAAAAGGGTCATTGTTCTGCGCGGAATGCTTTCCACTTCATCTAAAAGAGACATAATATTCTGATTTTTAACTATTTGTAATAAATTTTATTATTGCTTTATCTGATGCCGCATTGCCTCTGAAATTGATTTTCAAGCCCTCCTTTACAGGGAGAATCTCATGGGGCGCAACGGTCTTGACTTTCCCGTTGGGGGTTTCTACACCCCAAGTTTCGTTGGAGATGTTCTTTATAATCATAAAACCATTGCTGTCTGTTGTAACTATGCCAACAGGAGCATTGCCGTCACCCATATAGACGGGCGTGTTTTTCGTGAGCGGCAGAGAGCGTTTGCCGACCACAAGCCGCTTTTGCAAGTCAACCTCCTTGCCGCAGTTCATGCATTTGTGTTTTGCTTTTGATGCATCCACGAACGTTTCGCCTGCGCAATGATGGCAGACCACAAGACCGTCGCGAACTGCCGAGATGACTTTCAACCATTCCCAATCATTCTTTCGTTCCTGAGGATTCTTCAACTTGCTCTGGCTGAACTCTTCTGAGAATGTGTCACGGAGCAGTTTCGGGAACACATTCCACCTTTTTATCACATTCTTGTGTATGCCCAGGACGGGGCGGTTTGACTTGTCGTCGGGGTCATAAATGAACAGCGCCTCGTTGCCGTAGAACTTCTTCTCGAACGTTTCGGTCATGCAAGGGCAAGCCACCACTTTAGCGCCCTCAAAAGGATGGTTGGCATAGAAGAGCATAAACAACACAACGGTAAGCGAGAAGCGGTCGCTGTATTTGTCGGGGGCACCCCCGGCAACAATCTCAGGGGCCATATACCGTGCCTTGCCCATTATGCCCGACTTATCGCCTTGAGGCATCACGTTATCATTGTCGCAAATAAGGACATCGCCTGTTTTAGGGTCTATAAAGAAATTGCCGTCATTCAGGTCCTGATAGCTGTAACCAAAACGATGAAGCATCATAAATCCATCGCATATCTTCAAGGCGGCATTCAGCATAGCCGAAAAGGACTTGAAAGAGACCTTTGCCAACAAGAAATTGCCGAACTCGTAATAATTCTGGGGGCGCAATTTCATAATGTAGCCGTAGCTACCGTGTTGTTTTTGGGTTAAATACTCCGGCCACAGAAAGGCCTCCGACGGCGCTCCCTTTCTAATGTTGCTTTCCAGATTTTTGTAAAATTTGTCGTCGGGCGCGTTCAGATACCACTTCAGGGCTTTCTTTTCGCCCAATACTTCAACGAGATAGACAATGCCTTGTCCGCCTCGCCCTAACTCCTTTATTACCGTTGCGGTTTCGCCGCCTACCAGCGAAACGGCTGTGTTCGTACTCAATTCTGCCATATATTATAAAATGTATTTGCAGGCCGGCTTAATAACCGCCGCCTTTAAGGTTTAACTCTTCCACTATTTCAACGTCCGCCGTATTTCCGCAGTCAGGGCATGTGACCGTTTTTTCGCCATGATAACAGACAACCTTGCCGCAGCGTCCACACACATAAAACTGTTTGCTGCCGCAATAAGGGCATCCCGGATATTCAGAATCATACTCTATGCTGCCTGTCACGGCATTTGCATCATAGCCTTCGCGGTGAGCCTTTGCCGCGTCTATCTTGAAAGCCCACACGAACTTGTAACGCCGCGGCCCGATGCAATCTACCGTTATGCCAAACGGTTTCTTATGGTCTGCGCAGACGGCCATTGTTGCGAAAGCTTTATCACTAAGTCCAGTCATACAACTTTTTTCATCAGACTTCTGTTTTCACTTCTCTTCCTGCCCCCTCTGGATATTGCGAAGTCTATAAAACAAAAACCAAGACAGAAACAGGAGTGCCAAATATAACGATTTACATTCAATCTCCCGTTTTTCATTTTTTAGTAAAAAACATTGTATATCAACAAGTTAAAACATCATTCCATCCTTGTCCTCCCTTATGTTTCCCGTCTGTGGGTGTTACATTTCGGAATAATCAGCCGTTTTTTGCGCAAAGCGAAATTTGACAGGAATTTCTTTTCCCCCGTTTTCCGTTTGGTAGAGTATGCCCTCGGAGAGGACCGACATCGTGGAATGTAGAATCTCCCATGCACGAGGCCCTTGCGGGCGGATTTTTTGACGCTATTGTCTTACCGGTGCGAGAGCCTGATACTTTCTGGAGCAGAATGCCTGAATCAGATACACGACACCAATGCCGACACCGATGAGGTACGGGGCCGTAGGGCCGCCGACGAGTGCGGCGAGCGGACTGACAATCAGCGGGGAAGTAAACTGGCCGAGATACAGTGCGGCCGAGATCAGCGGCATCACCGTGGTGGCGGCGTTCTTGCCTCCCTTGATGGACGCGATGGTGTTGAGGTATGGCATCCCGAGTCCGTTGGCCAGGCCCACCAGCGCCGAGCCGACAAGAAGCAGCGGCGTTGACACGCCGAGCGAATAAGCCCCGTAGCCGAGTATGAATGTGAGCGGCGCGAGATACTTCATATACCGGCTCATACGCGCCATCATCCAGCCGAAAACCAGACCTATGAGAGCCGCCACCACATCCAAGCCTACCATAATCAGCGTGATGTCATTGCCCGTCAGGGCTGCATTGGCACGGGCCGTGATGGCGAAGTTGGTCGGGAATATGAAAAACAGCAGCATCTGCAAGTACATGCCCACCACTGAGGGTGCAAAACGCAGCAGCGATGCGGCCGGGCGGCCGGGCTTTTTGCGGGCTTTGGTGATGCCGGTTTCACTTTCATAGTAGTCGGGCGCGCTTTTCATGGTCTCATCGCCGGTAATCAGGCGTTCGTTAGGCAGGAATGCGGCCACAAGCGCCACGGCGATGATGCCCAACAGATAGACGAGGAACGAATAGTTCCAACTGATATTGGACAACAAGCCGCTGAGCAGTGTGGCCACCACGCCGCCCATCTGGTTCATGAATGCCGACAGCCCCATCAGTCCCGCCTGCTCCTCGGGAGGGAAATAATAGGACAGCAGTCCGGTTGACAGCGGCATAATCATCCCCACGCTCACGCCCAGTATGGCTCTCATGATAAGCACAATCCAGATGTTATCGACCATAAAAGCCCCGGCACCGGACACGATATACACAACGAGTCCTGTCAGGGCAAGCGTGCGCGTCTTGAAGAGCCGGCATAGCGGCGCAAAAAAGAGATTGGTGATGATGATAAAGAGTGCCGGCATGCTGACGATAAGTTGTATCAGCACGCTGTTGTGGCCGGCGAAATGTTCCTGAATGACCCCCAAGGCCGGAGCGATGGCCGCACCCGCCATGACAGTGAGGAGAGAGATGGAGAGAATGGTGAAAGTCAGTTTCTTAGAATGATTCATAAAGGTTATTATTAAAAGTTAAATGGAGTTTTCCAGCTCTTCCAAGCTGCAAATCTTCAGTCACCTACAAACCACAATTACATGAATCTTCAGCTGCCTCGATTTTGCGGCGCAAAAGTACAAAAAAATCGGCGGTTGACTGTTGATTATGCTGCCACGCCACACGGCTATCGCACGAATGCAGCACGAATGCAGAATGCTGAATGTAGAATGTAGAGCGTTACGCGCAATTCACTCCAAAAAAATGACCATAACCGACGGTGAAGCCGTCGGAGCAAGCCGCGCCCCGAGTAAAACAGGCCCTCGAAGAGGGCCAACATCATCGTGCTGGTCGGAGATCGCCGACTTCGCCAAGTACAAGCGGGAGTTCTTCGAGAAGTACATCGACCTTTCCAAAGGCCCGCCGACAGACGACACGCTGCGGCGCTTCTTCCAGGACCTGAACCCGAAGTCGTTCCGGTCCCGCTTTGCGGAATGGGCATCCTCAATCGTGCATGACAGCGCGCGTGGCAAGGTCGTCAAAGCAAAGCGCCCCACCGCAATCAGTTGGCTCATTCGTGCGGCAGCCGTGGGGGCACATCTTGACAAACCGAAAAAAAACGCAACAACAAACCGTTCGACAGACCGTTTCCGCAGACTGCTACCAGGCTTGTTGTTGCTGCATACGACCGGGTTTGCCAACGCATGCCGGTTTTGAAGCCCACCAAGACGGCGGCTTCGCGATATCTGTCTGTTTATAACCTTTTCTGTGCCATTGCTTTCAGCTATAAGCTAGGCAAGCACGAGGCGAAAGCCGTTGTTGTTGTTCCTGTTGTCGGGGTCGTTGTTGTTACGGTTCGACACACGGCAGTTCCTGGCATTGTTGTTCCAACTGCCGCCACGGAGCACACGGTTGCTCCCGGCTGCCACGACAGATACCGGTTATGTTTGGCACATTTGCAGAACGCTTTGCCTGAATCTGGCACATTCGGCATGCTGTGTGAATGCCACAAGCGGCTGCACGTGCAAGGCCAGGGTCTGCTCGTCCCATAGCCCGCTATTGTAGAGCCGGTCGTAGCGCAGCATTTTCGTTCTGAACCGCCGCTTGCTTCGCCCCGAAAGCAAAATATGGTACGGCAGTATCTTGTATCCGAGAAAGTTCTGCCCGTCTTTGGACTTCCGGAAGACCGGCGGTTTGAGTGTAAGTTGCAGTTCGTTGCGGGCATATTCCGCAAGGCTGCCCACACCCTGGCGCAAGTCCGTCTTGTTGTCAGCCATCAACAGCATGTCATCCATATAACGGATATAGACGGGCACTTTCCACTGCTCTTTCACCTTGTGGTCGAGGTCAGAGAGGTAGAGATTGGCAAAATACTGGCTCGTGAGGTTGCCTATGGGCAACCCTTTCCCATTGTCGCCGTAGCTGTCGATGATATGGTCGAAGAGCGACAGCAGCCAGGGGTCCTTGAACATCCTGCGCAGCCTGGCTTTCAGCACTTGGTGGTTGACAGAGTCGTAGTACTTTCGCACATCAAGCTTCACGGTATAGGCATACCGTGCCATGCCCTGCTTGGCCTTGTCTAATGCGGCATACACGCCCTTGCCTTTGCGGGTGGCATAGGTGGTGTCTATCAAGGTGCGGTCGAATGTGTCGTGGCACACATTCATGATGGCATGGTGTACTATGCGCTCGCTGAACGGGGCGGCGCAGATCAGCCGCTCTTTAGGGTCGTGAATGGTAAAAAAGCGGTAACGGCCCAGCGTGATGTTGCCGCTTTCGAGGGCATCGCGCATCAAGGTGATGTTGGCATCGAGGTTTGCGGCAAAGTCTATCACTTCCTGTTTCAGCTGCTTGCCGCGCCTTGCCTTGCAATAGGCCAAATACAGATTGTCGAGGGCAAGCACACGCTCCTTAATATGGCTTGTCCGTTTCATTGTTTTCAGGCTTTGGCTGTTCGAGCGCGTCCAACAAAAGTTGGCCATACTTCTCAATCTTATTATCGCCGATGCCAGGCACTTTTTTCATCGAATCGAGCGACATTTCTGGCAACTTGGCCAACTCGGCCAATTGGTTGTTGGTGAATATCACAAAAGCAGGCACCGACTCTTTGTCGGCAATTTCTTTTCTTACTTTTCGGAAACGGTCAAATATCTCAAACGTCGCGGGGTCCAACTCCTTCTTATAGTCTATCTTGTCCGCCTGCCTTGACGCGTCACCATACTGCGGAAAGTTCGACTCCAGATACATGACGCAAAAAGTCCAACCGCTGCTGCCGTCTATGGTGGCAAGTTCTTTCTTTATGTCCACTATTTTGTGTGACCGGAGAAAATGGTTGAGTTCGTCCGCCATCTCTTCAGAGGCCGCCACTGGAAGATAAAATGTTCTTATCTGCATTGTTTCTGAATTTTGTTTGTTTTTGTCAATCACTGTTTTTTTCCACCCATGAATGCATAATGCAGAGGCGTCACGCCTCACACATTCCTCATTCCTCATTCCTAATTAAGTCTTACGTCAGCCCCCGGCTTTGTGCGTTGGGGCGATTTCCCCAATCGTCGATGTTGGCCCTCTTCGAGGGCCAACATCGTGAACCCCCAAAAAATTTTCGCTCCGCTCCGCGTGAGGGGATGCTTTCCCGAGCCGCCTCCCGCGGCTCTCCTTTCGCATCCCCTCCGCTACGCTCCGCATTCCTCCCGTTTTCCATTCTCCTTCTTTTCCCTTTTCCTTCTTGACGGCACAGTTAAGGTTATAAAACTAGGCAAGCACGAGGCGAAAGCCGATGCTGTCGTACCTGAAGTCGGGGTCGTTGTCGATACGGTACGACACACGGCAGGGCCTGGCATTGTTGCTCCAACAGCCGCCACGGAGCACACGGTAGCTCCCGGAACTAGGCCCCTGAGGGTCGCGCTGCGCCACGCTCGGGTAGGCCCCGTACCAGTCGCCGCACCACTCCCACACGTTCCCGCTCATGTCACATATCCCCAACTCGTTCCCCTTCTTCTGCCCTACAGGGTGGGTCTTTCCTCCGCTGTTGCCGTCGTACCACGCCACCTCACCAAGATTGTCGCTGCCGCTGTACTTGTAACCCTTGCTCCTGTTGCCCCCGCGGGCCGCGTACTCCCACTCCGCCTCCGTCGGCAACCGGAACTTCTTGCCAGACGCATCGGGCAGATTCAGCCTGCCGTTCAACTTCTCGATGAACTCCTGGCAGTCGTTCCACGACACACACTCCACGGGATTGCCGTCACCGCTGAACTCCGACGGGTTGTTGCCCATCACCGCACGCCACAGCGCCTGCGTCACGGGGTACTTCCCGATGGCAAAACCGCTCACCGTAACCTCGTGCGCTGGCTTCTCACTATCAA
>CAVIJD010000022.1:0-36457 GCA_963643165.1 bacterium
GAGTCGGAGCCGGAGAAGTCGCAGGGCGAGCCACTCTGCTGCACGAAAACGCTCAAATTCTTTACGCTGTCCTTGTTCTGCTTGTTTGTCACAGCGCAAAGGGTGTTGTGCTGGTTGTCTGCCTTGGCGAAAAGCAGAATGTTGGTGTCAACAGTTGCACTCTCGAATATCTTCACTCCTGCAAAGTCGATAAGCAACAGTGGGTCGGTATTCTTGGCAAAGAACTCGCGAGTCTTTTCTCCATAACCGGCACGCATCCACTTATTGGATGTGATGTAGCAGAGATGACCACCCTGCTTCAGCAACTGATATCCGCGCTCATAGAACAGACAATAGATGTCACCCGTACGGGCAAAAGTCTTGTAGCCACACGGAGCATACAACTGAGCCAATTCGCCACTATTGTTCTGCAACTGAATGTAGGGCGGATTGCCAATCACGATATCGAAGCCGTCTTTCACGCCGAACATCCATTCCGGGTCGAAGAACTCCGCCACAGCGTTCTGGTCATAAGGATTCCATGCAGCCAGCTGCTTGGCGTCTTCAGGGGTATAGTCCTTATTGTCTTCAAGCAGTGCGGCAAGCTGATCCCGCAGCTCTTTGTCCTTTTCGCGCAAGGTGCTCTTGCGATTGGCTGTCTTTGCCGAGAAATGCTCATGCCGGATTTCTGCCAGCCTTTTTTGTGTGTTCTCTATGCGATTATCCTCAAACAAATCGAGTTGTTCAGCACGTTGCTTCTTTGCTATCAGCGAGTTTGCGGCAACAAACTTTGTTTCAAGATTAGGCAGCGTCGGGATTCCAAAGTTAGGCTTGGAGGCATCCTTCTCGCAGTCGCAAATGAGGGAGATAAAGAAGCGCAGTTTCGTTATCTGAACTGCAATGCTTTGAATGTCACACCCATAGATGCAGTTCTCTATAATAGAAAGCTTGAGATTATAGACATCTTCATTGGGGGTGATGTGGCTCAGAATGTCCACTATGCGGTTGAGCAGCCCCATGGGGAAAGCGCCCGAACCACAAGCAGGGTCAAGGATTTTAATCTGTTTCAGTTTGTTGGCTATCCTTTCATATTCGGCCGCGTTTTCAGCGTCATAACTGAACTGTGGGTCTAAAAGAGTATGCACCACCTCCTTATCGACGCATAAATATGCCACAAGGCTCTCATCCACCATATAGTTCACAATCTCGCGCGGCGTATAGAACGAGCCGCTTTGGTTGCGGGCTGTTTCTTTGGTTTCCGGGTTGTACGCGCCAAGCAGGTTTTCAAATACCTTTCCCAGCAATTCTGGGTCAAGAGCCACTTGTTGGTCGTTAGGTGTGTTTTCTTGAACCGTAAAAACATAGCGGTTCAGAATGGAAATCAATCCGGTTTCTTTTTTGAAGAAAAGAGCGTTAGGCACAACTGCCCGGTTCCGGTATCTACCGTCGGCAAAACGTTTGTCGTTACGGCTAAAGCCATCATAGTTATAAGCTTTTTCCACGCCGTCGATGGTTTTTGTCTTGTCGAGACATTCAAACAGACCGCCATTGAGGAACGGAACTTCCGAGAAGAGTTCTATCGCCTCATCTTCGCTGATTTTGAACATTTCAGCATAGCGGTAGAGCGTCTTGATATCTTTGCTCTTGTTGGAGGCAAAGGCGCGTTTTTTACCGTCTTCGTCCACAATAGCGCGGTTGAGCGTTGCAAAGAAAAGGTTCTGCAGGATGGCGTTATAGTAATTGCCATTAGTTTCGCTGTCGGGGTTGAAATCTTTCAGGATCGTATTCAAGTAATTGGCTTCAAATATCTTTTCTGGAACCAGTTTTTTCTGTTTGATAAACCAGACGAAGATAAGACGGGTGATAAGACGTACAATTTTGGTCTCAATATTTTCCCGGTCATCATCCTCTGTTGAGGTGTCGTTCGGAAAAGTGACATGAGATGACGGGGAAACAGCCCATTGATACCACTCAAATAAATCGTTATAGAAACGTTTGGTGAGCAGTTCTGTAGAGAACACCTCCATCCAATGGCGGTACAAATCTTCAAATGTGGTAAAATTAGATTTTGGAGCAAGCCTTTCAATGATGTCTATATGCCCCCTGTGAGGGTTGCTGCAGTTCACATCTCTTAGGATGGTCACCTTGCCTATCTTCTCTCCTGTTTCTTTTCTCCACTCCTGCATATAGTTCATTCTCTCGCAAGTGGACACTGAAAGCAGGTCTCCTTGGCGGATAAATAGAATAACAGGGTTGTATCTTGATATGCGGTTGAATGCGCGCGTTAGTGCGGCGGCTTGCACTCGTGAAAGAGCATTTTTCTGCTTGGTGTCGCATGCAAAAATGAACATTCCCGAATATTTGTTGGCATCCATATTTTGCGTGATGTTTTCAAGGGTATCATTAAACAAGCCCTTGGAAAGCGATTCATCGTTGGCGACGCCTATAAAGAACGTATTTTCAATATGGGCCAGCGCATCGGTCAAGTATTTTGGTATCTTGTGGTCATAAAAATCATCTACCTTAACCGGTTCTGCGGTTTCTGCATCAAACACGATGCCTAATTTCTTGAGAAAGGCAGAAGTGGCATCAAAGAGAGAGGTTGTGTTGTCTGCAAATAATTTTAGGGTCTGTCTCATCGCTATGTTTTTTGTTGTTTATGCAATAGTTTTGTTGTCTGTTTCGGCTTTTGTTGAGGTTACATACTCCCAAACTATAAGGTCAAAGTTCTGAATTTGGAACTTTTCCTCAAGAAGTTGTTGCTTCTTGCTGTCAGCCGGAGTACTGATATTCCTGCGCTTCAGCTTGTCTTTGATATTCTTGACAGCCTGCTTCGGCGCTTTCGTGTGCATCCATTCCTTGAGCACAGAAGAAAGTCGGCTGACGCGCTCGGTGTCGTTTTCGGTAATCCACTGAGGAACGTGGCGGTCGGCATTCTTGTTCTTGCGAAGGAAATCCAACACATCAGCCTTGTTGATTTCTTTCCATTCCGGATCAGCATCTACAGGCTGGCACATGATGTATAGTTCGGTGTATGTATGTTCCTTCTTTCCCTCAGGTTTCTTGGGATAACCCACAAGGGCCACAAGGCTTTCCGGCATATCGGGATGGTCGGCACTCTGGTTCCGGAAGCCGGAGAACACGCCGTTGGGCATCTTACGGTAAAAGTCCTGCTGTTTCTCGTAGTAGGCCAAAAGGTCCTGGCGGTAGGTCTCAAAGGAGAAGTCCTTGAGCGAAAGCGTTTGTGGCGACTCTATGTCGCTGATGCTGTTTTGGGTGAGTTCTTTCAGCAGACGGTCGGCATTCTTGTCTTGCAGCGGATTGTCCTCCACTATTTTTTTGTATTCCTCGTTCAGTTCTGTCGTCTCGCTGCCCACAAGGTTCATGAGGGTCATACGGTTTTGGATTCGGTTTTCAAGGTGCAGGTAGTCCTCAAACGATTTGGCCGGCCAGAAGTTGACACATGAGACTGTTTTGTTGGGCGAGCCGATACGGTCGATACGGCCAAAGCGTTGAATCAAACGTACAGGGTTCCAGTGGATGTCGTAGTTTATCTGCATGTCGGCATCCTGCAAGTTCTGACCTTCTGAGAGGCAGTCGGTGGCAATGAGGATGTCGATTTCCTCATCTAGCAATTTCGCATAGTGAGGACGATGCTTTACAACAAGTTCTTTCCAAAGAACATACGGCACATCCCAGCGTTGCTTCTCCTCATTGTAATATTTGGCAGAGTCAAGGTTCTTCTCGTAGAGATCGTCCCAGTCGAGTTCCTTGTAGAGTTTGCTGTAGGGTGCGAAACTATGTAGAATCTCGGTAAAATTTTGCTTGGAATGGCCGCCTGAAGAGAGGTTTTGCTGTCCCGAAGTAGATGCAATTCGATTGAACCCTCGTTTTGTAAGTTCATCAAACAAAAACTTTGCAGTATCGGCGTAAGCCGTAAATATCACAACTTTCTTGTTTTCTGCTTCTTGTTTATCATTCAAAATCTTGACAAGTTCCTCGATCTTGACATCTTTTTCCGTTCCTGCTCTATAATTGCACTCAAAATCCTCAAGGCTATTAAGAATTTTTTCAAGCTGGTTGCAATCAGAGCACAGATTGTTTTCAAATCCTTTGAGATTCTTGATGTCTGAAACCATAATCTTTTGGAGCATGACGGGCAGATTCTCATCCTCGTCATCAACCGTAATTTCATGCCCCTCTCTAATCACGTCGTCAATTCCAGATTCTCGATAGGCAAGGACCTTGTCGAGCGTTGTCTTATGCACATCATAAACCTTGCTGACCGTGTTTTTAAGGGCATACCATGAACTCTCGAGTCGTTTGAGGAAGAGAATGCACATCATCTTCACGAGAAACCTTTCACGGAAAGAATTATCGTTCCAAGCAACGTTTCCAGTTGGCAAGGCAGCCGAACGATACTGTGAGGGTTGGTAAGCGGTGAGATTCAGTTGTTCAAAAGCCGAATATATCTCATCCGTCGAATGGAAGTCACCAAAATGGTCAACGCCTTGATAGACATTTATTGGGTGATTTTTTTGAGGAAATCCAAGGTTTTCGCCGAGCGTCTTCTCAATGAGTTTGCGTGTACGGGCAACAATCAACTTGTCGGTAAGGTTGAAGAAATTCTGCGGCAGCATATTTATAAATCCGCCGATGGTGCGATTGTCGTCAGCACACCATTCCGTGTATTTGATTTGAGCATATTTGAACATGTTGTCCAAAGACTCCACGCCGAACTCTTCGTTGTTGAAGGCATCGTCAATGCCTTTGCCAATCAAGTTAAACTGCCCCTTGACGTCTTTTAGTCCGGTGTTGATAGGGGTAGCAGACAACATCAGAACCTTAACATCGCGCTTTTCTTGGCCTTCCTGATTTTGGATAAGGTTTTTCATCAAGTCGATGTAGCGGCCCGACTTTTCATTGCGGAGGTTGTGGCTCTCGTCGATTACCACCAGCACCTTATTGCGCGTCTGCAGGTAGTCGAGTTTGAATGTATCGTAAGCATTCTGCATACGCTCATTCTGAAGGTCGGTATGGAACCTGACCTTGTACTTGAACTCGTCCCTGTCGAAGCGCGAACCTGCTCCATGTAGGTATTGTGTCCAGTTCTGCTCCAATTTCTTGGGGCAGAGCAGTACGGTGGTGTAGTTCTGTATCTGGAAGTATTTGATGACGGCAAGGGCTGAGAATGTCTTGCCGAGACCAACGGCATCGGCAAGGATGGCACCGTTGTACTTGCGCAACATCTTAATGAGGGAGATTACCCCTTTCTGCTGAAATTCGAAAAGTGTTTTCCAGATAACGCTGGTCTGCAAGAGACTCATGTCGCGCTCGTGCTCTATGCCTTCTTCAAGATTCAAATCTGAATTGAAGAGTTCAAAGAGAATCTTATAGTAGATCTCCTCCGGGGTGTAGGTGCGGAAGTATTCCCTAATCTTGCGGATGAAATATTCCTTGACGGGAATCTTCGGCGAACGCTTGTTCTCGCGGTCCTCAGGCACCTCCTTGCGCGCCTTGCTCCAGATGTCCTCATACCACTTGCGCAGTTCTGTGTAGTCGGCGTTGCTGTTGTTGCAGTTCTCGGCAATGTTCAGTTCCACATTGGGCACGGGCTTGAGACCGATGCCGGCAGGGGTGAGGTTGCTGGATCCTGTCACATAGTAGTTGGCGTGGGTGGGTTTGCTGTTGCGGAAGATGTAAGCCTTGGCATGGCAGAAGTCGGGAATCTCGGCCCGCATCTCCACGGTGTCGCGCTCAAGGAAGGCAATGGCCTGGCGGGCGTGACGGTCGAGGTTGCCGATGTTGGTGATGTCCATGTCGTCGCTGAGCAGATTGACAATGACATCTTTCTTGTAGTCATCACCAATCATCTCGGATGAGATTATGCGATAGTGGTTTTCCTCTGGCATCTCCTCGTAGAGCTTGCTCAGCGTGAAGATCGTGAAATAGCCTGTTACGATGTCCATCTTGCCCATTTCGCCAGCCTCTTTGCCGGAGTATTGCTTGAGGAAGTCCCAGACTGTTACTATGTTAAGACCGTCTTCTGGGTATCGGTCAACTTTGTTGTCTATGAGCATAATTGTTTTCTTGTTAAGTTACTTGTGAGTAGGATTTTATAGGGGTCTTCCATTTTTAACATGGGGACTTCTATTTTTAACATTTTCACACCGACCCTCTGAACTTCGTGAAGTCCTTTTGCCAAAATCCAAAGGAAACGGTGCGGCAAATATAGTGTTTTTCTGTTATTGCTGTCCGGCAAACACAAAACAGTACACGCCTACCGCACGAATTTAGAATGTAGAGGCGTTACGTGTGTTGTTCTTTCTCTCTTTCCACGATGTTGAGCCTCTTCGAGGCTCTGTTTGACTCGGGGCGCGGCTTGCTCCGACGGCTTCACCGTCGGTTATGGTCATTGGCGGCTCAACGAGCCGCCAATGATTGGGCATCTCCGATGCCCGAACAGAGTGAGGACTTCTTTGCTCTACGCACGAGCCGAGGACCGACCTGAGACTTATGAGGGAAGATGTAGCGACTCGTGCAACGCCCTCGAAGAGGGCGAAAGCGGGCTGCCGCAGGCAGTCTGCTCCATAACCGGCGGTGGAGCGACCGCAAGGGAGCGGAACCGTCGGCTGCGACGCGCCCACGACACCCTCGGTCCTCGAAGAGGGCCAACATCACCGTGCATGACAGCGCACAAGGCAAGGTCATCAAAGTGAAACGCCCCAGCCGCAATGAGTTGGCTCGTTCGTGCGATAGCCTTGGGCGAGGTGTTGCGTCTCGCCTTTTTTCTGTTTTTTGTATTTATAAAAACTTGACAAACACAATTTTATTCAACTCAAGCCATAACTCCCGTTGGCGCGATCCCCCCAAGCCCCTCAGAACTGCGCCGACGCCAGGGTCACGACACTGACCCGCACGCCCTCGACGGCCAACAACTGCTGCACGGCGGCCTCCATTGTGGCCCCGGTGGTGAGCACGTCGTCACAAACCAACAGATGCCGGCCTTCGATCTGCTCGGGAGCTCCCGCACTGAACACGGTCTTCACGTTCTCCCAACGGCTGAACCGCGCCTTGCGGGTCTGCGTCTCGGTATAGTGCACCCGCGACAAGACGTCCGTGCGGTAGGGCTTGCCCATGCCCTCACTCAGCCCCCTGGCTATCCATTCGCTCTGGTTGTAGCCCCGCTTCCGCTCTTTTTTGGGATGAAGCGGTATCGGCACGATATAGTCCACATCCCCAAAACGGGGCTCGCCGGCTAACTGCTCGCCGAAACGCCGGCCCAGAAAGGACCCGAGCTCTTTCTCCCCCTTGTATTTAAGCGCATGAAGGATGTGCTGCACGCTGTTGCCTTTTTTATAATAAAGATACGATGCCACGTTCTCTACCCTGACACGCCCCGCAAAGATGAGCGCGAGAGGGTTGTCCTTTTCGCGGTATGTCTGCGTCTCGGGAAGATGCAACAGACAATGCAGACAAAGATGCTGCTCGTGCTGCCGCAATGCGTCTCCACACCCCACGCACAAACGGGGATAGAAGAACGATACGATGTTGTCAATGATTTTCATGGTTAGGTTATTATTGAAGGGTTATACGATCGCTATTCTTTGATTATCTTGAAGAAACCCGCGCCGCCGTCTTTGCATACGGCTCTGCCCACATACATGCCGCGCGGGAGGCGCTGCACGTCAAGGGTCAACACCGGGGCGGCAGTGGGACGCACGCTCTCTACAAGCTGCCCGCCAAGCGTGAAGATCTCTACTTTCTCTATGCTCATGTCCCCGTTCGGGATGCGGACAAAGTCTGTACACGGCATGGGATAGACGTTCAAGGAAGAGTTTTCCGGCACTTCCGGGATGCCGACGACGTTGCGGGTATAGGCGGCAAAGAAGTCGGGGACGCCGTAGCCCGTGGAGTCGTTGGGGGCATCATAGCAGGAGCTGCTCTCGCGCACAATCTGCATCAGTTCCGTTGACGATTTCTCGGGCAAAGCCTGCCAGAGGCAAGCGCAAAGTCCTGCCGCCACGGGTCCGGCGAGGCTGGTGCCGTCGGCGACGCCCAGTATGCCGTTGGGCCACATGCAGGCCGTGCTGATGCCGACGGATACGATGTCGGGCTTCACCCGGCCGTCGTAAGAGGGGCCGCGCGACGAGAATGCGGCCACCTGCCCGTCAGTGCCCACCGCCCCGACGGTCAGAACATCGAACGCGTCAGCGGGGTGCGAGATGTAATGCCACTCCTCCGCACCCGAATTGCCGGCGCTCACGCATACCACTACGCCTTTCTGCCCCAATATGGTAGCCGCCCGCGAGGCTATGCTCGTCGTGCCGTCCAGGTCAGCGATTGAGCAGTTGCCCTGGGGGAAGTCGTAGAATAGCGTGTAGCCGAGCGAGGAGTTGACGACATCGGCGCCGATGCTGTCTGCCACCTCCGCGGCGGCGGCCCAGAAGTCTTCTTCTATGAGCTGCTCGTTGTAGGTGTTCTCAGAGCGGATGAGGAAATAGGAGGCTTCGGGGGCGGTGCCTACCATCAGGCCGTCAACATTGCCGCACATGGCGGAGGTGACGATGGTGCCGTGGTAGTGGTCGGCATATACGTTGTTGAATTGCGGCAGCAGGTCGCGCGTGCCGCAGACGTTCACATTTCGGAAAAAGGAGACGGTGTCCATGCCGTCCCAGCCGCCGTCAATCACGGCAATGAGCATGCCCTCGCCGCGGAATCCGAGGTTGTGGAGCAGATGGCCGTTGTGAAAAGCAATCTGTCCGTAAGCCACACCGTAATCGTAGGGCACGACGGTGTCCTCCACCGTGGCCGACGGGACAAACGTCATCGTTTCAGGCTCGGGCACGCTTGCTACTACGGGGTCAAGGCAGTAGGCGGCCACAGGCAAGGATGCTGTCACAAAGGGCAGACTGAGAATTTGCTGCAACGAGGCGCTGTCAGGACAATAGATGGTCGCCGTGTTCATCCACTTGGAGGTGCAAAGCACACGCACGGCAGGGTCTATGGCCCTGATGGCCGCCAGATACTGCGGCGTGACGGGCAGGTCTTGCTCCGTTATGGGTATCGAGAAGCGGGTGCGCTTGGCAATGGCCCGAGCCGAGAGGTACTGCGAGGGCTGGTCTGTGGTATAGGGATTGTTCTGCTTGTCAGAAAGCGAGAGCCTGTAACAGGTGGCGACAGGCTGCGCTTCCAGAAGTCCGCAAAACATGGTGAATATGACCATCAAAGTCAACGATTTCAGTGCTGTGAACGTTTTCATACCGTACTTTTTTTAACGGGTGCAAAGGTATGCTAAAAAAACAATACTTTTGCGCCTTCATAACAAAAAGAGCATGGAAAAATTGAGCGTGCGGCGTGCTGTGCCGCAGGATCTGGATCGGATTATGGAGATTTTAGACCTTGCCAAGGTCTTTATGCGGACAAACGGCAATGCCGCACAGTGGAACGGGGCCTACCCGGAGCGAGATCTTATGCAGGGCGAAATCAATGGCGGACACTGCTTTGTGGTCTGCCACGCCGCCGCGGTCGTCGGCACATTCTGCCTCATTTTCGGCGATGACCCCACATACGCTGTCATCAAAGATGGACAATGGAAGAACGACGCGCCTTACGCGACTGTCCACCGGCTCGCCTCCGACGGCTCCACCAGAGGCGTCGGGCACGCCTGCATCGAGTTCGGCTACAACCTCTTGGAGAACCTGCGGGCGGACACGCACGCGGCCAACATCCCGATGCAGCGACTCCTGAGACGCGAAGGCTTCGAGCGATGCGGAATCATAACCGTTAGGGACGGCTCGCCCCGCATTGCCTATCAGAAGTCCAACCCACTGAAAAACAGACTGCAGGAACTCGTCAGCCCGCGATTTGTCAATGAGTGCAAGTATCGCCAGGGGCACATCAACATCATCAACGCCCTGCCCGGCACCAAGATTCTAGGCGTTCACATTCCTGACCTCAAGGCTATGGCCGCCGCGCTGCGTAAGGAGGGCCACGCCGAGGCTGCCCTGGACTACTTTGTGGGCCAAGCCGGCACCGCAGCCAGGAGTGATGCCGCTGACAGGCTCTGCCACGAGGAGAAACTGCTGTGGGGACTGCTGGTCGGCAAACTCGACGGCACTCCGGAAGAGATCTTCGAGCAGGCCGCAACGTTCGTCCCCCACATCGCCAACTGGGCCGAATGCGACACTTTCTGCTGCAATGCCAAATGGAAAATTGACGACGGGAAACTTTGGGACTTCATACTCCCCTACTTCAGCAGCAGCCACGAGTTCGAGGTGCGGTTCGCCACGGTCATGGCCATGACCAGATTCTTGGTCCCCCGGCACATTGAGAGGACATTCCGCCAGATTGCCCGTCTCGACTACGACAGCATCAGCAGTGCCTATTCAGGCATGAAAATCCGCCCCTATTATGTCAAGATGGGGGTAGCGTGGCTGCTGGCGACGGCGCTGGCCGCCAATCCGGAAAAGACCAGGGCTTTTGTTCGTGAATTTGGCCTGCAGAGCAAGGCTCTGCCCGACGATGTGGTGAAACTGTATGTCCGCAAGGCCCGCGAATCGTTCCGCACACGCAGCACGGACCCGTTTTAGGCGCGCCGCTATTCCTTCTCCAACACCGCTTTGTACGGTTTCATCATCCCCTCGGTCATCTTGTCGCCCATCGTGGATTTCAGTTTCTTGCTGTGCATCATCCAGCCCACCAGATACATCAGCATCGAGCGTTTCCACTGTTTCTGCGGAAAGTCATACTGTCCGTGGCTTTTGAAGAACTTATGGTCGGCGCGCATGAGTCCCCGCATCATATAAATCAGGTCGCGGAAGATGCGCATGCCGCCCACGCCGAAGAAGTTGGCGGGCTGCCGGTACTGTTCCGCCAACGCATAACACAGCCGCTGCGCCAGTTGGTGGGTGTCCATCGTGCGGTGAACAGGGTCTGCGACGCCATCGTTGACCGCGACGCCGCAGAGGTAGTTGCCGCCTACGTTGGCACGGGCCTCCACCACCATCTGCAAATTGGGTTCCTCGGCATAACGGCCGTTGACCAGATAGCCTGTCGGACTGCCCATGGTGACCGTGCGGTGGCCGTTGCAGAACTGCCTGTCGTCATACATCTTGAAGCGGCTGCCCATCGAGTGGTCACGCACGGTGAAAGCATAGACGATGGCGTCGCAAGTCTGGATTTCCTCGCGCAAGAAGCGGTCAAAGCCGTCCGCATAGATGCATGTCCCGTCGGCACTGCAGTTGAAACAGCTGACACAGCCTCCCTTGAAGGGAAAGTCGCGGATGTTGACAAGTTTTATTTCGCATGGCATCTGTTGCCGGAAGTCATCAATCATCAGAGCCAAAGCCTCGTCGCCGGGCTCGATGTCAGCCACCAGAGCCACCACCTTGCCGCGTATGTCCGCTGTCGGCTTGTGCGCGATCTGAAAAAGCAGGTAGTCGAAAAACTGCAGCGCCTCCTTGCGGCCCTTGGCACAGAGCAGGTCTTCCATGTCGGCACTGAGGCCGGGCAGCACCTTGAGTCCCAAGTCTTTGGCATTCTCCTCCATGAAGCGGTGAGCCGTGACGTCATAGAAGTGTTTCGAGGTGGTAATCTGGCTGGCCCACTTCCCCTCCAGTGCCAGCTCGCCTGCCGTCTGCCGCGCTTTCATCAGCTCCACAAAGCGGTGCAGTTGCGACGGCGCCAGGAACGTATATACGGGATAGCAGAACAGCAGCAGGTCGGCCCACCGCAGCGCCTCGGCTGCCGGGGCGAAGTCGTGTTCCAACTGACGGATTTTCTGTCCCACGTGCAACACCTTATAATGATGCTGGGAATAATGCTTCTGGATGTAGCGGCTAGTTTGAAGCGTAATGGAGTTCTCGCCCTTGGGACTGCCGTTTAACACAAGGATATTCATGTGGAAATAAACGTTGTTTGATTGTTATTTTATAAAAAGTATCCGACAAATCATGCCCTTTGGTTTTTGAAACATACCTCACGCAAAGGACAATCCCGACCAAGTTAGACGCTATCGAGATGCCGAGCAAAAGGCCGCTGCTGAAGTCTCCAAAATTGCTGGCAGCGTCGCCTCTGCAAAACCTGATGTAAGCCAAATAGAGCAAGTTGCCTATGATTATCAGGAAAATACCATTTTTCAAATTTTTCATAACCGTTCTCTTATTCTTTGATAATTCCGGAGTCTTTCAAGCTCCGCGGCGACAAACACCCCTGCCGTCGCAAAGTTCGCGGCAAAAATACAAAAGCGGAGTCGAAAAACAAGGGGCACAGTTGGCAGAAAATAATATCGATGTCGCCCTTCCGACTATTTGCCTGGCGGCAACAAAAAAAGCCCGCTGAACTTTTCAACGGGCCTTTTGGCGGAGAGAGAGGGATTCGAACCCCCGGAGGTGTGACCCTCAACGGTTTTCAAGACCGCCGCATTCGACCGCTCTGCCATCTCTCCAAATCGGCGGCAAAAATAACATTTTATCCTTTACAGCCCCCTTCTGAACTTCAAAAAAAATCGGTGCAGCACCATCTTATTGACTTTCAGCCATTAAAACGCGAAAAGTGCCCCTTTTCGGCCAATTCCTGATTCCTAATTCATCATTCCTAATTCCGTCATTGCCTATAGATGTAGCCTTGTTCGGTAATTTGGAACGCGTCGCCCAGCGAGAAGCATTGGCGGAGGCGTTCCGGGGCGAGTGCCTGCACTTTGCTGCCGTGAGTCAGGAGGGTGCCGCCGCTCATGAGCAGTGCGCTGGTGACGTACTCCACAGCTATGGGGATGTCGTGCATAATGATGAGCACCGTGACGCCCTTGCGGTTGAGGTCGGCAAGGATGTCCATGATTTCGTAGCGATGGGTCACGTCGAGGTTGGAGAGGGGCTCGTCGAGCAGCATCACAGGGGTCTGTTGTGCCATAGCCCGGGCAATGAGGGCGCGCTGCATCTCGCCGCCGCTCAACGATGTCAACAGGCGGTGGCGCAGGCCGCTCAAATTGCACCGCTCCAGCATCTCGTCAACCGTGCGCTCGTCTTGCGTGTCTGGCAACTGCCATTTTTTCTGGTACGGATAGCGGCCGGTCATCACAAGGTCGTGGACGGTTATGTCGAACACGGTGTCGTGGCGTTGCGGCACGTAGGAGACAAGCCGGGCCAGCTGTTCGGCGCGGTAGTCGGCCACGGGCTTGCCCATCACCAGCACCTCGCCGCCCGAGGGCTTGAGCAACCCGCAGACGCACTTCAGCAAGGTCGTCTTGCCCGAGCCGTTCGGCCCCATCACGGCACAGAAGTCACCCTCCCCGAAAGCGGCCGACAAGCCCTGAAACAGCAACGTCTTGTCGTAGCCGAACGATATGTCTTTCAACTCTATGACATTCATTTCTCAAACAATTGCTGCAGGTCTTCAACCCCCATCACACGGCTCACGCGCTTGCCCGACGGCGACAGCTCGGGGCACTCGCCCGCGTAAAGTTCGTGCAGAAAGGCGCGCGTCTGCTCCGGCGTGTTCAGCACAGCATGGTAGCGGCGGTTTTGGCGAGCCATGCTGAGTGCCATGTTCCGGGTCTTGTCGGCCTTGTGCAGAAACTGGTTGGTGCGGTAGGCTTCCAAAACACGCTCTATCAGCGACTGCAGGTCGCCGCGGTCAGCCTCGTCGTTGGGGGTACCGTTGACGGCAAAGTGGGTGTTGTCCATCTTCTCGAGGTCGTAGCCCAGTTTACGGAAGTCGGCGATGAGCGTGTCGAGCAGGTCGGCCTGCGACGGCGTGAGGGTGACAGTTTCGGGAAACAGGTTTTTCTGCACGCGCACAGGTGTTTGCGACAACGCTTGGACATAGCGGTTGTAGAGAATGCGCTCGCTGGCATTCAGCACATCAACGAGAAGCGCTTGGCCTTCATTTTTGATGAAAAGGTAGCGGTTGGCCACCATAAAGTATTCCAGGGGGACCTCATCGGAGGCGAAAGGCTCGACTTTCGTGTCCGCGGGGGCGGGCGACTCGATATGCAGCTGCCGGTCTTGCGGCACCGACGTGTTCTCGCGGGAGAGTCCTTTCAGAAAATCGTCCCACCCTTTGAGGTTGCCGCCGTCGTGGTGCGGATAGGCCGTGCCGTGACCGCCGGAGTTACCGGAGCCGTCGGAGGGGGACGAGGGGGACTCAAAGGGGTTATAGTTGGGATTTACACCCAGAGAGGGCGCCGTCACGACATGTCCTGCCGGCGGCGGTGGCGTGTACATGGAGGGGTCGGACTCGAAATCGATGCGCGGCACCAGCGACATGGTTCCCAACGTGCGCTTGACGGCCGCGTTGAGGAATCCGAACATCAGCTTCTCGTCCTGCAGTTTGACTTCCACCTTGGTAGGGCTCACGTTCACATCGACGGCGGCGGGGTTGACGTCAATCTCGATGAAATAGGCGGGACGGTAGCCTTGCGGGATGAGGTCCGAATAGGCCGTCTCTACCGCGTAGTTGAGCAGGTTGTGCCGCACATAGCGGTGATTGATGAACATATACTGCTCGCTTTTCTTCTTCTTGGCGTTCTCGGGCTTGGCTATGAAGCCGGAGATGCTCATGAAGTCCGTGTTCTGCTCCACGGGGAAGAGTTTGTCCTTGAAGTGGGCTCCGAACACGTTGATGATGCGTTGTTTGAAATTGCTGCCTTGCAGTTGTAGGACTGTCTTGCCGTTGTGGTAGAGGGCGAAGGCGATGTCGTGGTGGATGAGGGCCACGCGGTAGAACTCCTCCTCGATGTGGGTCATCTCGACATTGTCGGACTTGAGGAAGTTGCGGCGTGCCGGAACGTTGAAGAAGAGGTTCTTGACGGCGATGGAGGTTCCTTTCTGGGCGGCGATGCGTTCGTGGGCTGTCACGCGGGTGCCCTCGATGCACACGCGGGTGCCCACAGCCTCGTCGGGCTGACCGGTCTTGAGCTCCACATGGGCGATGGCGGCGATGGAAGCCATGGCCTCGCCCCGGAAACCTTTGGTGGTGAGGCGCGAGAGGTCGTCCACCTGCGTGAGTTTGGAGGTGGCATGGCGCTCGAAGCACATCCGCGCGTCATTGAACGACATGCCCTTGCCGTCGTCGATGACCTGTATGAGCGTGCGGCCGGCGTCTTTGATGACCAGCTGGACATTGTGCGCGCCGGCATCAATGGCGTTCTCGAGCAGTTCCTTGACCACGGAGGCGGGGCGCTGTATCACCTCGCCGGCTGCGATCTGGTTCGCAACCATGTCTGACAGCAGTCTTACGACATCCATGCTCACGCAAAGAACTTGAAATAGACAAGGGCGATGACTATGGCAAAGAAGACCATGGCGAGGAGGGTCAGCCAAGGGGTCTTGCGCTCATTACGGTCGTGGCGGCGCTTGCCCTGCCATTCGCGGTGCAACTCGTCGGCAAAGTCACGGCGATGGTTGTCCGTGGGTTTCTGGTCTTCCGGAGTATAATAGCGAGGTTTGTACTTGAACTCGCGCGGCTCGTGTTTCTGTATATTGAAGAATGACATCACAATGTTTTTTTTAGGAGTGCAAACATACACAAAAAAACGGCAGCCCGTCATCCGGGACTGCCATTATTTGCAATTATTGACATCTGGGTCGAAAGTGGCGGCATCACAAAGGGTTAACCCTTTGCTGTAACGCCCCTGAGTGACTGTTGTGACGCATTCACGCCTCCGAAGCCGCGTCGCCGCCCTGCCTGAAATGTTCCTCAATGAGGCGTTCGAGCCGCCGCAGCGCTTCGGGCACGGCTATGGCCTCCGTAAGCCGCGTTTTGCCCTGATACACGCACACCAGTCCGTGGCTGGCGCCCACAATGCCGAAGTCGGCGTCGGCCATCTCGCCGGGACCGTTCACCACGCAGCCCATCACGGCGAGTTTCAGTCCGGGGCAGTCGGGGAAACGCTCCTTCACGAGGGCGAACACCTGCTCGATGTCATATTGGGTGCGTCCGCAGGAGGGGCAGGCTATGAACTCCGTCTTGCTCATCTTGATGCGGCAGGCCTGCATGATGGTCTGCTCGAGTTCTCGCAAAGCCATGTCGGGGATGTTGGGATTCTGGAACATGACGCTGCTGAGGCGGTTGAAGTGGGAAGCGTAGCCGGTGATGGCGGCAGCCTTGACAATAAAGCGTTCCTCGTCCTCGTCGTTGTCGGCGAAGTGCAGCACGCCGGCCTGCACCAGACCTTGCTTGGGGTCGAGTTGCTGCACGGCCTGCACCAGCCGGCGGGCAAAGGGCGACTCGTTCTCAGGCGGCTCCGTCAACGAGACGCGCACCGTGTCGCCCACGCCGCACAGGAGCATCGCCCCGATGCCGGCGGCAGACTTGACCCGTGCCTCCAGGCCGTTGCCCGCCTCCGTGATTCCGATGTGCAGCGGGCAGTCGCAGCCCCGCGCTTCCATGGCGCGCTTGAGCAGCAGCGTGGCCTCAGTTGCCGTGCGCACATTGCTGGACTTCATCGAGATCACCGTCTTGCGGAAGCCGTAGCGTTCGCAGATGTCAATCCATTCGAGTGCCGACTGCACCATAGCTTCGGGCGTGTTGCCGTAGCGGTTCACGATGCGGTCGCAGAGTGAGCCGTGGTTGATGCCGATGCGCAGGGCGGTGCCGTGGTCGGCACAGCGTTGCAGCAGCGGCGCGGCGCGGAGTGCCATGCGGTCCACCGCCTCCTGATAGGCGGAGTCGCTGAGTTCGTATTGCGAGAAATTGCGTTTGTCAACATAGTTGCCGGGGTTGATACGCACCTTTTCGACGACCGATGCCATCTCTTCCGCCACTTTGGGGTTAAAGTGTACGTCGGCCACCAGCGGGGTGTCGATGCCCTCGCTGCGCAGGCGGCTTTTGATCTCGCGCATGGCGGGAACCTCTTTCAGCGAGGGCACCGTTATGCGTACCATCTGCGCCCCCGACGCCACCATACGGCGGCACTGCGCCACCGTGGCCTCCACATCGTTGGTGTCGGTGTTGGTCATCGACTGCACCACCACGGGGGCGGCGGCGCCGATAGCCACATTGCCAATATTGAAACCGTTCTTGCTGTTCATCAGAATAGGCTATTGCTGTCCGTCGTTCTGGGCAAATCCCTGCGCGCGGAGTTCCACTTGCCGGTTGTCGCCCGTGATGAGATGGTAGCCCGCAGACGGTTCCTTGATATAGCCGACAATGGAGACATTATCCACATTTTTCAGTTTTTCGTAGTCCGCCTGTTTCACCGTAAACATCAGTTCATAGTCGTCGCCGCCGTTGAGGGCCGCCACCGTATGCACAATGTCGAGGTCTTTGAGCGTCGTGAAGGTCAGTTCCGTCATCGGCAACTTTTCCTCAAAGAGGTCGCAGCCTTTTTCGGAGGCGCGGCAGATCTGCATAGCCGCAGTGGCGATGCCGTCGCCGATGCTGGTCATGGCGGTGGGGATGATATCCTCGCGCCGGAGGGCCTCCACAATGTCAATGCGGGGTTCGGGCTTCAGTTGGCGGCGCAGCAGGTAGTCCTTGCCCGTAAAGTCGGGCTGCATGTCGGGGTTCACCTCAAACACCTTCTTCTCGCGTTGCAGCAGGAGCAGTCCGGCGTAGGCGGCGGCAAAGTCGCCGGAGACGCAGATCAGTTCATTTTCGGACGCGCCCTTGCGGGTGGCGAGGTGGGCGGGGTCGCACTCCCCTATTGCCGTCACCGCAATCACCAAGTCGCGGGGGGAGGTGGAGAGGTCGAGGGCGGCCACGTCGGCGTGAACCGTGTCGCAGCAGGCTGCCATGCCGTCCAGAATCTCGTTCACCGCCTTGAGGTCAAAGCGACCCGAGACGGAGACATTCACCAGCAACTGCGAAGGCACGGCATTCATGCCCAGCACGTCGGAGAAGGCGACGGCGGCCACCTTGTAGCCCAGGTGTCTGAGCGGCACGTAGGTGAGGTCGAAGTGTATGTTTTCGATGAAAACCTTGGTTGACACCGCCACATGCTCGTCGGCGGGGCTCGTCACGGCAGCGTCATCACCGATGCCGACGGTGGTGGAGGCGTTCTCGACGGGGAAATATTTTGACAGTTCGGCGATAAGGTCATACTTGCCGAAGCGGGGCGGGTTGTTCGGTTGTTTCTGTTCTTCCATCTTTAATAATATGAGGGGGCAAAAGTACATTTTTTTTGTATTTTTGCTCCGTTCTAAAAAAAACACAGAGACGTGCAGACATTCAAGGCAGACCTACATACGCATACCCTACTCTCGCCTTGCGGAGACCTGGAGATGACCCCTGACAACATCATAGCGTGCGCCTTGGCGCGGGGCATCGACATCATCGCCATCACCGACCACAACTCCACGCGGCACTGCCGTCTGGCGGAGCACTACTCGCACAACCGCGACATCTTTGTGCTGTGCGGCGCCGAGATCACCACAAAGGAGGAGGCACACTGTCTCGCCTACATGCCCGACCACGCCGCGCTTGACTGCCTGCAGGCGTATCTGGAACAGCATCTGCCCGACATTCCCAACGACCCCGACCGCTTTGGCGACCAGGTGCAGATCGACGAGGACTTCAACATCATCTATGAGGAGCCGCGGCTGCTCACCGCCGCCCTCGACCAGTCGGTGAACCAAGTGGCCGACTTCGTGCACGCGGCGGGAGGGCTGTTTGTGCCCGCGCACATCGACAAGCCGACCACCAGCCTTGTCAGCCAGCTCGGGTTCATCCCTTTCGACCTCGAATATGACGCCGTGGAACTGTCGGAGCACGGCAACGCCGAAAAAATCCTGCAAACGCACAAATACCTGAAAGGAAAGAGCTTCACCCGCAGCTCTGACGCGCACCTCCCCGACCGCGTCGGCATCGCGCCCTGCTATATGGAACTGGAGACACGCAGTTTTGAAGAAATCCGCAAAGCCTTCCGGCAGGAAGAGGGACGGCGGGTGCTGCTCACACTGCCTGAGCAATCCTAAAAATCCTAAATCATCAAGAATATTAACAATAATAAACATAACACAATGACCATCAAAGAACTTGTCGAGAAAATGAACCTTGCCGTCTTCTGCGGCGAAGAGAACTTAGGGACTGAAATCAAGGGCGGCTATGTGAGCGACCTGCTGAGCGACGTCATGGGTTTTGCCCGTGAGGGCGACGCGTGGGTCACGCTGCAGACCCACAAGAACGTCATCGCCATAGCCTCGCTCAAAGAGCTGGCGTGCGTCATATTGGTCAAGGGCAACAAGCCCGACGACGACATGCTGGAGCAGGCCAAGGAAGAGGGCATCCCCGTGTTGGGCACGGAGGAGCAGACCTTTGAGACGGCGGGGAAACTGTACGGGTTGCTGAACAAATAGCCGTGCCATGAAAGACCTCTCCATGCACATCATGGACATCCTGCAGAACTCCACCCGCGCAGGGGCCACCGTCATCACGCTGGAAGTGACGGAAAACAGCGAGTCCGACACCTTGACGCTCGTCTTCAAGGACAACGGCTGTGGCATGAGCGAAGAGACCGTGCGGAACGTCATCGACCCTTTTTTCACCACCCGCACCACCCGCAAAGTGGGGCTCGGGCTTCCGTTGCTCAAGCAGAACACCGAAATGACCGGCGGGGGACTTGACATCCAGTCCAAAGTCGGCGAGGGCACGACCGTCACTGCCGTGTTCGGGCTCAGCCACTTAGACCGGCCTCCGATGGGCGACCTTGCCGGCACCATGGCGCTGACCATCTCCGCCTACCCTGACATCCGTTTCATCTTCCGTTACAGGCGCGACGGGGACGTTGAATACACGCTCGACACCGACGAGGTTCACGAAGTCCTCGGGGACGTCCCCATAAACGACCCGGACATCATCGAAGCCCTAAAAGAAATGATACACGAAAACATTCAATGAAAGGGTTAATAAAAAATGTATCTTTGCCCGCTTTTTCCGGAGGGGGAAAGCATTGTTTTCGATAAACGTACTAATACCAACTTTTATAGAAAAACATGTTTGCTATCACTTCCGTTGACGAGTTGGTCAACACGGTAAAAAAAGTAAAGACAGAGGGCAAGAGCATCGGTCTGGTGCCGACGATGGGTGCGCTGCACGAGGGTCATCTGTCGCTCATCCAAAGGGCAAGAAAAGAAAACGACATCGTAATCGTCTCCATATTCGTGAATCCCGTGCAGTTCAACAATCCTGAAGACCTGCAGAAGTACCCGCGCACGCCGGAGAAGGACCTCGACTTCATCCGCGCGTACGCCGACTATGCCTTCATGCCGGAAGCCGACGAGGTATTTCCGGAAAAGCCGACAGAGGAGTACCACTTCGGCATTGTGGAGCAAGTCATGGAGGGGGCGGCTCGTCCGGGGCATTTCAACGGCGTAGGCATCATCGTGCGGAGGCTGTTAGACTGGACCTGTCCCGACCGCGCCTATTTCGGCGAAAAGGACTACCAGCAGATCGCGGTGATTCGGGAGTTGGTGCGGCAATGCGGCATCGGGACCCAGATCGTGCCCTGCCCTATCGTGCGCGAGGCCAACGGGCTGGCCATGAGTTCGCGCAACAAGCGGCTCACCGCGGAGCAGTTCGAGACCGCCGCCAACATCCACCGCATCCTCGAGGCCTCGCGCGGGCAGAAAGACGTCTCGCAGATCAAGGCGTTCGTGGCGCAGGAAATCGCCAAAGTGCCCGAATTCACGCTCGAGTACTTTGAGGTGGCCGACGACCGGACGCTCCAGCCCGTGCAGACACTCGCCGACGCGCCCGGCGTCATGGGATTCATCACCGTCCATATCGGCGGCGTAAGACTTATCGACAATATTCGTTATCGTTAAAACCGGTAAAATGACTATAGAACTTTTAAAATCGAAAATCCACAAAGTAACCGTAACGGAAGCCAACCTCAACTATGTGGGCAGCATCACCATCGACGAGACGCTGATGGAAGCCGCCAACCTGATCGAGAACGAGAAAGTGCAAGTGCTGAACGTGAACAACGGAGAACGTCTGGAAACCTACGTCATCAAAGGGGCGAAAGACTCCGGCGTGATCTGTCTCAACGGCCCCGCCGCCCGGAAAGCCTGCGTGGGCGACGTCGTCGTCATCATCTCCTACTGTTCCATGGACTTTGAGGAGGCCAAGCAATTCAAGCCGTGGATCGTCTTCCCGGACAAGGAAAACAAGCTCCGCTAAAAGGAAAGAAGCAATACCAACAACATCAAGCATTCATAATGTATAAATATATATATGTATAAACTCATACTCATACGACACGGACAAAGCGAATGGAATCTGTCGAACCAGTTTACGGGATGGACGGACGTGGACCTCACCCCACAAGGCGAAGAAGAGGCGCGGCAGGCGGGCAGAATACTGCGGGACGGCGGCTTTGACATCCGCTACACCTACACTTCCTACCTTAAGAGGGCCATCAAGACGCTCAACCTCGTGCTGGAGGAGATGGACCGCATGTGGCTGCCTGTGGAGAAGAGCTGGCGGCTCAACGAGAAGCACTACGGCGTGCTGCAGGGGCAGAACAAGCAGGAGGCCGTGGAGAAATACGGCAAGGAGCAGGTAATGCTTTGGCGGCGCAGTTATGACGTGGCCCCGGAGCCCATTCCGGACGACGACCCGCGTCATCCCAAGTACGACATCCGCTATCAAGGCATCAAAAACCGGTCGGCGCGCCCCGGCACCGAGTCGCTGTCTGACGCCACCCGCCGCATCATACCCCTCTGGAACGCCAGCATCGTCGAGAACTTGCACCAATACAAGCAGGTGCTTATCGTCGCCCACGGCAACAGCATCCGGGGCATCATCAAATTCATGAAGAACCTCTCCAACGAAGAAGTCGTCAAACTCAACATCCCCACCGGCACCCCCTACCTGATGGAACTTGACGAGGACATGCAGATCCTGAAAGACGAATACATCGGCATCTCCGAAGAGGAACTCAAAGCCAAGGAGGCCGTGGTGGCCAACCAGACGAAATAGCAAAAAAAATGCCCGGCGTGTGAATATGAGATTTTTTTCTATATTTGCACCGCTCAAAAAAAAGACAAAGAAATATCACTTATTATAATAACTTAAACAACAGTTTTTATGAAGAAAAAAGTAAGAAATGTAATTATCATTGGTGCTGCGGGAAGAGATTTCCACAATTTCAACACCTTTTTCCGTCACAACAAGAACTACAATGTGGTTGCCTTTACCGCTGAGCAGATCCCCGGAATCGACGACCGTAAATACCCGAAAGAGCTGGCCGGCGAAGACCTCTACCCGAACGGCATCCAGATTTATCCTGAATCCAAGCTGACCGAACTGATCAAAGAATTTGACGTTGACGACTGCGTTTTCGCATACAGCGACAAACCGTACGCATACGTCATGGGTGTCAGCGCTATCGTGAACGCCGCAGGCGCAAACTTCTGGCTGATGGGACCTAAAGACACGATGGTAGAGTCCAAGAAACCCGTCATCGCTGTCGGCGCTACCCGTACCGGCTGCGGCAAGTCACAGACTTCCCGCCGTATCATCGAATACCTGGTCGAAATGGGCTTCAGAGTAGTGGCTGTCCGTCATCCTATGCCTTACGACCCGGACCTGAACAAACAGAAAGTTCAGCGTTTCGCCTGCGTCGAGGACCTGAAGAAACACAACTGCACCATCGAGGAGATGGAAGAGTACGAACCGCATGTCGTGACGAAACGCAACGTCATCTATGCCGGTGTTGACTATGAAGCCATCCTCCGCGAAGCAGAGGTTGACCCTGACGGCTGTGACATCGTGCTGTGGGACGGCGGCAACAACGACTTCCCGTTCTACAAACCCGACCTGACCATCGGCGTCGCTGACCCGTTGCGTCCGGGCGCAGAGGTGAGCTACTATCCCGGTGAAGTGGTTGCCCGTATGTCTGACGTCATCGTCATCAACAAGATCGACTCCGCATCTCTCGCTGACATCAACACCGTTCGCGCCAACATCGCCAGAATCAACCCGAAAGCCATGGTTATCGACGCCGCTTCCACGCTGACCGTTGACAAACCGGAACTGCTCAAGGGCAAACGCGTGCTCGTCGTTGAAGACGGCCCGACACTGACCCACGGCGAAATGCAGATGGGTGCCGGCACAGTCGCCGCACAGAAATTCGGCGCCGCTGAGCTCGTTGACCCGAGACCTTACACCGTCGGCGAACTGACAACCACCTTTGAAAGATATCCCAAAATCGGCACGCTCCTCCCGGCTATGGGCTACGGCGAGCAGCAGATGAAAGACCTTGAGAAGACCATCGCCAACACCCCGTGCGACGCAGTGGTCATCGGCACGCCTATCGACCTGCCGCGCTTCATCAAGATCAAACAACCCGTTGTGAAAGTCGGTTATGAACTGCAGGAGATCGGCACCCCGACCCTCAAAGAGGTTCTCGACGACTTCGTTGCAAAACACAACCTCAAACCCAAAAGAAGAAGAAAATAATCTTGTTCTCCACTGATTATTCAAATAAGCGTGCCCGCTTTGCAGGTACGCTTATTTTTTTTATTTTTGCGGCGTTTTAAAAATCATTCAACAGCAAAAGAACAACACAATGAAAAAATTATTCGCCCTGATTGTCGCCCTGGCCGCCGTCGCCACACAGGCTCAGACTCTTCAACTCTATTATAACGCCCAGGAACTGAACAACAACGACACCCTCTATCGTAATGTTCAGATCGATGCGACCGACGAGTTCTTCATCGAATACGCCAACCTCACCGACGATGACATCTATGTGCAGGTGGAACGCACCGACCTCACCTCCATACCGGACGAGGAGAACACATTCTGCGTTGGTGGAGCCTGCTATCTCGGCACACAGTCGCGCACGTTCTTTGTGCCCGTCGGCGCCCACATCACCCACAGCGACTCTATCGTGTTCCACGCCAACTACTCCACCCCGTCAAACGGACAGGCCCTGAAGAAGTTCAGCTTCATCAACACCGACAACAACGAAGCCGTGTCTTTCTTTGTCTCCTACTATACGGGCACAGGCATTGCACAGAACGACACGCGCATCCAGGTGCAGGCCCATCCCAATCCCGCCCAAAACCGCGTCACGGTGAAATATACGGCCACGGACAACGCGGACTGCCACATTGTAATCAAAGACCTGGTAGGGCGCGAAGTATTCCGCTGTGCCGCCGGCAATGAGGGCTCTGTTTCCATAGACCTTTCCGACATCACGCCCGGCATCTACCTCTACGGCATCGAACAGGACGGCAAAATGGGCACCGCCAAGAAACTGGTGGTCAAATAACCCTCCGTCTTGAGTTCCCTCTTCAACAGCCACGTTCTTGCCGTGCGCGAATACTGCGCGGAACTGGCCGCCAAGCCCGACAACCCGCGGATCATCCTCTTGTGCGCGTTGCTGCTCGTCTTGACCCTCGCCATGGCGCTGTTTCGCCGCAAACTGCTGGTGCTCATCCGCTCGCTCTACACTAAACGTTTCTACTCGCTTTTGGTGCGGGAGAGCAAAGTGCTGCAGGAATACATCTTTCCCGTACTGCTCGGACTTGACATGGCGGCCATATCCTACGGCATCCTGCTGATATTGGAACACGGCGGCTCGCGCCTGCTGGAAGTCGCCGGACCCTACGGCACGTTCGGCATCCTGTTCCTCGCACTGCTGCTGCTATACTTGTTCCAAATGCTGGCAAACCGCATCTACGCGGCGCTTTTCGACCATTCCAAAGAGCTGCAGGCACTGAACATCTACAAGTTCATCTTCGCCACCAATGCCGGCCTGCTCCTGTTCCCGTTCCTGTTTGTCTGCGGCTGCCTCGGCACCATCACCGTAATGTACGGATACCTCGCCGTACTTGCCGTGCTGGTCATACTTTTCCTGTACCGGCTGTTGAAAATAAATCCCCGGGGGATAAATTTGTTCCACTTTTTTCTCTACTTTTGCACGCTTGAAATCTTACCGAATTTAGTATTCGCTAAATTACTCGCAACATACTGACAGTCAAAAAGATATTAAGGTGTACTTCCTATAAAGAAACAGAGTGAAAAATGAAAATAAAGAGCATACTGATATCCCAAAATGAGCCTGCCGACTTCGAGAAATCGCCATACGCCGAACTCAAGCGCAAATACAGCATCAACATCGACTTTTACAAATTCTTCAAGTTGGAGAGCATCTCCACGCTGGAGTTCCGGCAGTCGAAGATCAACATTTTAGAGCATCAGGCCATCATCTTTTCCAGCAAGAACACGATTGACCATTTCTTCACGCTCTGCAAGGAGATGCGGATAGAGATGCCCGAGTCAACCAAATATTTCTGCCAGACCGAAGCGGTGGCTTTCTACCTTCAGAAATACATACAGTACCGCAAGCGCAAGATTTTCTCCCCGAAAGAGAACACTCCGGCCAGTTTCAACGAGATCCTGCTGAAGAACAAGGCCTTGAACATGCTCATCCCGTGCGGTCCCGACGGCCCACTGCAGTCACTGCTCGACTATATGGACGCGCACGCCATCAAGCACCACGAGGCTTTGGTGTTCAAGACCACCCCGGCAGACCTTGCCCACAACATAGACATCACCAAATACGACATGATTGTGATGTTCAGCCCCAACGGTGTCAAGTCGCTGCAGTCGAACTACCCCGACTTCCAGCAGGGCGACATAGCCTTTGCCGCCCTCGGCTCATCGGTAGTCTCCGCGCTGGAGGCCGCTGGATGGACCACACAGGTAGTCGCCCCCACCAAAGAGTTCCCGTCCATCACAGACGCACTGGATGCTTTCCTGAAAGAGTATGCGACCCGCAGGAGATAAGTCCGGCTTCCCGAAACGGGAACACCTGAAGTCGTCGCTTCAGATACAGCGTGTTCTCAGCGGCAAGAAGGCAGTCTTTGTCTATCCCATAAAATGCTATTACTCGCAAGATGCCGACGAGGGCCAAGCCGGCGGCGCCCTTTGCCGTCTCGCGCTCATCGTGCCCAAACGCCGTTTTGCCAGGTCGGTACACCGCAACCGCATCAAGCGACTCATGCGCGAGGCCTACCGCCTCAACAAGCACCTGCTCGCAGGCAACGCCGTCCCTTTGCAGATGTGCTGGATCTATGTCGGCTCCAGTTTGCCTGACTTTGCCACCATACAGCAGTCGGCCGTTGACCTCCTGAACAAACTGAACACGCTTCACGCGCAACAGCTATGAAGAAAGTGTTGCGTTGCCTTTCAAAAGGGTTGGCGACCGTCATGATCGCCCTCATCAAACTCTATCAGTACACCCTCTCCCCCCTCATCGGCAAGTCGTGCCGTTACACGCCCACCTGTTCAGTCTATGGACTTGAGGCGATACGCAAATACGGGCCTTTCAAAGGAGGGTGGCTCACCCTTAAGCGAGTGCTCTCCTGCAATCCGTGGGGAGGGAGCGGTTACGACCCCGTACCATAAAAATCAGCGGGGCGTTTTGAGCATTACGTTTAATTACTTATATTTGCAACTTCATTTTAAAGTGAAAGGTATAGTATAATAACTTATTGGCAATAAATAAATTACACCTATGAAAATCTCTTATAAGTGGCTGAAGGACCTGCTCTCTTTCGATGTTTCCGCCGATGAAGTGAGCCGTTGTCTGACCAACTGCGGTCTTGAAGTTGAAGGAGTCGAAACATTTGACACCATACGCGGTGGGCTCAGGGGGCTGGTCATCGGCGAAGTGCTGACTTGCGAGCCGCATCCCAACTCCGACCATTTGCACGTCACCACCGTGAACATCGGGCAAGGCGAGCCGTTGCATGTCGTTTGTGGCGCCGCCAACGTTGCAGCAGGCCAGAAAGTGGTTGTCGCCACCATCGGCACCACCTTGTACAACGGCGACGAGTCGTTCACCATCAAGAAGTCGAAGTTGCGGGGCGAGCCTTCAGAGGGCATGATCTGCGCTGAGGACGAGATCGGGCTCGGCGCCTCGCACGACGGCATCATGGTGCTGGACCCGGCAGCCGTTCCGGGCACGCCGGCAGCCGAGTACTTCAATGTCGAGTCGGACACCATATTCGAGATCGGGCTCACGCCCAACCGGTGTGACGCCATCTGCCACACCGGCGTGGCCATCGACCTGTACGCCGCGTTGGTACAGGCCGGGCATAACTGCTCGCCGCTCATCCTGCCCACGGCTCCCGAGGTGAAGTCCATCGCGAACGTGCGCTTCAGCATCGACGTCACGGTTGAGAACACGAAAGACTGTCCGCGCTACTCCTGGATGGTCCTCGACAACGTGACCGTCGGCGAGTCGCCCCTGTGGCTTCAGAACCGGCTGCGCGCGTTGGGCATCCGTCCCATCAACAACGTCGTGGACATCACCCAATATATCATGCTCGAACTGGGGCAGCCCATGCACGCCTTTGACGCTGACAAGATCCAAGGCAACAGAGTCATCGTCAAGAACCTGCCCGAGGGCACGCCGTTCGTCACCCTTGACGGCAACGAACTGAAGCTCAACGCGGCAGACCTTATGATCTGCAACGAGAAAGAGGGCATGTGCATCGCCGGCGTATATGGCGGGCTCAACTCCGGCATCACGGGCAAGACCACCCGCGTATTCCTCGAGAGCGCCTATTTCAACCCCGTGTCCATACGCAGGACGTCCAAACGGCATGGCTTGAAGACCGACGCCTCATTCCGTTACGAGCGCGGCTGCAACCCCGACATCACCGTATATGCCCTCAAGCGCGCCGCCGACCTCATGGTCAAGTTTGCCGGCGCGGTGCCCATCTCCGACATCACCGACAATTACCCCTACAAGATAGAACCCGCCCAGATCACGCTCACTTACGACCAGATCAACAAAGTGGCCGGGCAAGAGATTGAACGGCAGACTGTCACCAAGATCCTCTCCATGCTCGGCATGGAGATCCAGAACACCGGCGGCGACCGTCTGCTGGTGCGGGTGCCGTTGAGCAAAGCCGACGTCACGCGTCCCATCGACCTGATAGAAGAAATACTGCGCATTTACGGCTACAACCGCATCGGCATCTCCGACATCCTGTCGTACAAGATGCCGACCGGCCAAGACACCGTCAACGCCCACGCCCTGCGGCTCACCATGTCCACCTATCTGGCCGACAACGGCTTTTTTGAAGTCATGAACAACTCGCTCACCAAGTCGGAATACGCGGCGCAGTTCGGCTTCATCGACGAGACGCAGACCATCAAGCTGCTGAACCCGCTCAGCAATGAGTTGAACGTCATGCGGCAGAGCCTGCTGTTCGGCGGCATGGAGAACGTCGTGCGAAACATCAACAACAAGAACGCCAACCTCCGCCTGTTCGAGTTCGGGAAAACCTATTGGCTTGACACGACGGCCGCCCACGAAGAGGATGTGACCGTGCGCTACCGCGAGAAAGACGGGTTCGTGATGTTTGTGACCGGCAAAGACAGCGAGGACTCCTGGAACCACAAAGCCGCCGACCTCGACCTTTTCTATCTCCGCAACATGACCGAGAACCTCCTGTCGAAAGTCAACTTCCCGACCGACAAGCTGACGCTCACCACCGAGGGAGAGCCGAGAATGTTCTCCGACTTTGTGTCGTACCGTTACGAAAACGAAGAGATCGCCGTGGCCGGGCAACTGTCGGCGGCGGTGCTGAAATATTTCGACCTCAAGAAACCCGTCTGTTATGCCGAGTTCAACCTTGCCGCCATCAAAAGAGTCGTGACCGGACAAACCATACAATACAAAGGCATCAACGTCTATCCTGCTGTCAAGAGAGACCTTGCGTTAGTGGTGGACCGCGACGTGACCTTCGAGACCTTGAAGCACATCGGGCTGAAATATGGGTCCAAACTGGTGAAACGGATTTCGCTGTTTGACGTCTTTGAGGGCGAGAAGATCGGCGAGGGCAAAAAGTCGTACGCGCTGAACTTTGTCTTGCAGAACCCTGACAAGACCTTGACGGAAGAGGAGATCAGCAAGTTGATGAAGAAACTCATTGCCGCCTACGAACGTGAGGCCGGCGCCATTTTGCGGTAGTGGGAAAACCTTTTTAGCATGCTGGTTTTCAACGGATTTGAAGAGACAATAGCCTTGAAGAAACCTGTCGCAGCCGTCGGCTCCTTTGACGGGGTCCATCTGGGGCATCAGCGGCTGCTCGAATGTCTACGCGACACAGCCCGCGAGACAGGCGGGCAGAGCGTAGTGGTCACATTCCATCCGCACCCCCGGCAGGTGCTGCATCCCGGCAGCGGCTTCTTCACCATCAACACCCTCGAAGAGAACCTCCAGCGACTGGACAGTGCCGGCATCGACGCCGCCATTGTCATCCCATTCACGCCGGCGTTCTCACAACTCTCCTATGTGGAGTTCCTGGAACAATACCTCATCGGACGGCTCCACGTTCACGCTCTCCTCATGGGACCGCGCCACACGATGGGACATGGCGGAAGCGGACATTTTCACGACATCGAAACGATATGCCGCAAACATGACATCCGGGTGGTTGAGATCCCCGAATACCAAACCAAAGACAACGAAGTCAGATCGTGCAAGATTCGAGAGTTCATCTCCCGACGTCAATACGACAAAGCCGACCAGTTGCTCGGCTACCATTATATCCCCAAGCCGTCTGCAGGAGAATCCAACGACAGCGCGGCGGGACTTTAAATCGTAAACAAAAAGAAACACAACATCTACATATCATAAAAAAATATGAGTAAAAACCTGATAATTGTCGAGTCTCCTGCCAAGGCCAAGACCATCCAGAAATTCATAGGCGATGACTTTGAGGTCATCTCAAGCAAAGGTCACATCCGCGACCTGCCGCAGAAAGACCTCGGCATTGATGTCGCGAAGAAATTCGAGCCCAACTACATCGTGCTCAGCGACAAGAAAACGCTCATCAACGACATAAAGAAAAAAGCAGATGCGGCCGACACCGTATGGCTGGCGACGGATGACGACCGTGAGGGTGAAGCCATATCGTGGCATCTGTTGCAAGTTACGGGCATTGACCCGTCGAAGGTAAAGCGCATCGTGTTCCACGAGATCACGAAAGGCGCCATCTCGCAAGCGTTGGCCAATCCGCGCGAGCTGAACATAGACCTTGTAAATGCCCAGCAGGCGCGGCGCGTGTTAGACCGTCTGGTAGGGTTTGAGCTCTCGCCCGTGCTGTGGCGCAAAGTCAAGCCGCAACTTTCGGCAGGGCGCGTGCAGTCGGTAGCCGTGAAACTCATCGTGGAGCGCGAGCACGAGGTCGAGCGTTTCCAGACCTCCTCCTCGTTCCGCACCGAAGGCTTGTTCCATCCGTTGCGCGACAGCAAAGTGGAGTTGAAAGCCGAGCTCAACAAGCGGTTCAACGACCAGGAAGCCGCCGCCGAGTTTCTGAACGCCTGCAAGACCGCCGAGTTCAGGATCAGCGCCATCGAGAAGAATCCGGGCAAGAAAAGCCCTGCCCCGCCGTTCACCACCTCCACGCTGCAGCAAGAGGCGTCGCGCAAGCTCGGCTACTCCGTGAGCAAGACGATGGTAGTGGCGCAGCAACTCTACGAAGCCGGTTACATCACCTATATGAGAACCGACTCTGTAAACCTCTCAAACCTGGCACTCGCCTCGGCCAGAGACACCATCGCCAACCTTTACGGCGAAGAGTTCGTGCATACGCACAACTACATCACCAAGACCAAAGGCGCGCAAGAGGCCCACGAGGCCATCCGCCCCACCGACATCTCCCGCCAGTCGATCCCCGGCGACGTCTTCTCCAAGCATCTCTACGACCTCATCTGGAAGCGTACCATAGCCTCGCAGATGAGCGACGCCAAGATTGAAAAGACCGTCATCACCATCCCCCTCTCCAACAGGGAAGAAAAATTCATCGCCTCGGGCGAGGTCATCCTGTTTCCAGGATTCCTGAAAGTTTACACCGAGTCGAAAGACGACGAGAGCGAAGAGGCTAAAGGCATGCTCCCGCACATGGAGTTGGACGAGCAGCTGAACTATTCCGTCATCACCGCCACCCAACGTTTTGCACAGCCGCCCGCACGCTATACGGAGGCCAGCCTCGTGAAAAAGCTGGAAGAACTGGGCATCGGGCGTCCCTCCACTTACGCCCCCACCATCACCACGATCCAGAAAAGAGGCTATGTGGAGAAGGCCACACGCCCCGGCAGCGAACGCCCCTACCATTGCCTCACCCTGAAGAAAGACACGCTGACCGAAGAGACCAAAAAAGAGAAATTCGGCTACGAGAAAGACAAGATCTTCCCCACCAACGTAGGCATCGTGGTTGACGACTACCTGCAGCAGAACTTCGAGAAGATCATGGACTACGGTTTCACCGCCGACGTGGAAAAACAGTTTGACGAAATTGCCGACGGCAAAGAGGACTGGCAGGACATGATACAGCGTTTTTACGGCAACTTCCACGAATCCATCGACCATGCCATGAACTTCTCCAAAAAGGCCAACGGCGAGCGTTTTCTGGGCTACGACCCCAAAACCAATGCCAAAGTGTTCGCCAAGTTGGGCAAATTCGGCCCCATGGTACAGATCGGCGAGGACTATGCGGACGAGAAGACGCGCTACGCCCGCCTTGCGCCCAACCAGTTCCTCGAGACCATCACGCTGGACGAGGCCCTCGAACTGTTCAGACTGCCCCGTGACCTCGGCAAGTGGGAAGACCACGAAGTGGTTGTCGGCGCCGGGAGGTTCGGTCCCTACATCCGCTACAACAACGCCTTCGTCTCCATTCCCAAGGGCGAAGACCCGTTGGAAATCACTTTGGAAAGGTGCGTCGAGCTCATCCAGGCCAAAAAGCAGAAAGATGCCGACAGGGCGCCTCGGCTTTTGGGACAACTCGACGGCAAGGACATCTTCGTCACGGCGGGATGTTTCGGCCCCTACCTGAAATACGACGGCAAGAACGTCACACTTGCCAAAGGCACCGACATACAAAACCTCACCTTAGAGCAGGCCATCGAGAGTCTGCAGGGCGCGCCCAACAAAAACGTGCTCCTTGCCTTTGACGAAGACCCGCAAATAAAAGTGATGAACGGACGCTACGGCGCCTACATAACCAACGGCACCGACAACTACAAGATCCCCAAAGGACGGGTGGCCGAAAGCCTCACCTACCAAGACTGCCAGGACATCATCGCCACCACCGCCCCGACCACCAAAAAAAGAACCGTCAGAAGAAAAGCCTAACTATGGACCTTTCACTCTATTTTGACCCTGTTGACATCGACACGCTCGGACTTCACCAAGAAGACCCAGACCAAGACAGGCTGCTCTCCTGCGTAATGCAGTACAACCCGGCCGCTTCGCTCAACATCGACGAGGCCCAGATCGCCATCCTTGGCGTGCCGGAGGCGCGCAACAGTTGGCTAAACAGTTCCTGCGCGCTAGCCCCGGACGAAATCCGGCGGCAGTTTTACCAACTCTACGCCTGGAACGCCCCTGTCCGCATCATCGACCTCGGCAACGTACGCATCGGGAAGACCGTTGAAGACACCTACGAGATAGTCTCCGACATCTGCGCCCATCTGCTGGAGCACAACGTCATACCGATCATATTGGGCGGAAGCAACGACTTGGCGTTTGCCAACTACCGCGCCTACGAGAAGACAGAACGCGTCACCAACCTCGTGGCGGTGGACTCCTGCTTTGACCTCGGCGACGAGCACTCGCCGATACGCTCAGACCGGTATCTGAACAAAATCGTCCTGCAACAGCCCAACTTCCTGCTCAACTATGCCAATATCGGCTACCAGACCTACATGAACAGCCCCGCCGTCATCAAGCTCATGGACGACCTCTTCTTTGAGACCTACCGTGTTGGCGCCATGCGCAAAAACATTGAAGACGTGGAGCCCATCGTGCGCAATGCCGACATGATCTCCATAGACATCTCGGCGGTGCGCCGCCCCGACGCGCCCGGGTGCCCTCACGCCTCCTCCAACGGATTCTACGGCGAAGAGATCTGCCAGATAGCCAAATACGCCGGACTGAGCGACAAACTGTCCTCGTTCGGCATCTACGAGTACGACCCCACGCTCGACTATTGCAACCAGACCTCACAGCTCATCGCACACATACTCTGGTACTTCATCGAGGGGTTCATCAACCGTCCCAACGACAGCAACTTCAGAGAGAAAGACAACTACCGCCAATACAGCATTGCCGTCTCTGGCACCTTGGAAGACCTTGTCTTCTTCTGCAGCAAAAAAACCGGCCGCTGGTGGATGGCCGTGCCCATGATCGGCAAAGACAAAGACACCAAACAAATCTGCTACCTGCCCTGCACCAAACACGACTATCTGATAGCCTGCAACGACCAAGTGCCCAGCAGATGGTGGCGCGCTTTCAACAAACTCAATCAATAACTAAAACAAAACATCATGAGACCCCGTTCCTTTTTCGTGACATTGCTACTCCTCTGCACTTTTGTCACCGCACTGCAAGCCCAAGATGAAAAGACTGCGGCAAAAGCCGCAATGGAAACCAAAGTGAAGTCGGCAGACATCACCGACAGTGTGAAACATTGGCGTTTTACGGGCATGGTGGGTCTTAATGCCTCGCAGACCCAATTCTGGAACTGGGCGGCCGGCGGCAACAACAACGTCACGGGAGTCGTCTATGCCAACCTGACCCTCTCGTACAAAAAAAACAACATCGCCTGGGACAGCAACCTCGACACGGAGATCGGTGAACTCTACTCCTCCGACCTGACCCCCAGTTGGCGAAAGTCGAACGACAAACTCTACCTTACCTCCAAGTTCGGCTACAAACTGGCCAAATCGTGGTACCTTTCCATGTTGGGCAGCCACAAGACCCAATACGCACCCGGCTACGAGTACGCCAACAACGACGCCGGCGACAAGACCCTGATTTCCAAATGGGCGTCTCCCTCCTACACCGACCTTTCCATCGGTCTCGACTTCATGCCCAATGACATCTTCTCCGTATATGTCTCCCCGCTGGCCGGACGTCTTACGTTCTGCCGCGACTCGCTGCTGCGCGACCGCTACGGCTTGCCCGAGAAGGAAAATAGTTTGGGCAATATGTACCGCCCCGCGGGAAGCGCCGCACTCGGTCTCAGCATCAAAGGTAGCGTCAACTATACCCGCGTCAAGAACCTGAAAATCATCTCCACCATCACCCTCTTCACCCCCTACACCTCCAAGACACAGCACTTCGGCAATTTTGACATAGACTGGGACTTTGCCGTATCCTATAATTTCCTGAAATGCTTGAGCGTCAGCCTGATGACATCACTTAAATACTACGACCAAGTGATGATTGCCGGCAAGCCCGGACCCGACGGCGTACTTGGCGAGCCTAAAGCCCGCGTGCAGTTCAAAGAGGTTGTCGGTCTCGGCATCGGATACAGTTTCTAACCCCCACACCACCATTCAAAACATCCAACATTACACACAGACATGAAGAAAAATGACCTCGTCGCCATCGGCATTGTAATCCTTTTCTTACTGCCGTTCTTTGTCAGCAAGACCGTTTATGAAACATTCTGTTCGCTGACACAACGTTTTCCCTTGTGGATGGCATTCCTGAAATTCGGAATCCTGGCCACTTTCGGCGAAATGATCGGGTTGAGGATCAAGAAAGGGTACTATTGCAGCAAATCGTTTGGCGTATTCCCGAAATTCATCGTCTGGGGCTTCCTGGGCATGTGGATCGCCTTGGCCATGAGCGTGTTCAAAGTCGGCATCCCCACGTTTATGGAGAGGGCCGCCTGCTTTGCCGGCGTAAAAGAAGCCATGTTCGGCGACTTCTGTCTGTTGAAGTTGGCGGGGGCTTTCTGCATCAGCCTGATGATGAACTCCTCGTTTGCGCCTGTCTTTATGACCATCCACAAAATCAGCGACATGCACATCGCCTCCTACAACGGCAGTGCGCGTTGCCTGCTGCGTCCGGTTCATATTGGCGAGCACATCCGCAACCTGGACTGGGACACGCAGTGGAACTTCGTGTTCAAGAAAACGATACCGCTCTTCTGGGTGCCGGCACACACCTTGACATTCTGTCTGCCCGGCGACTTTCAGGTGCTCTTTGCCGCCCTGTGCGGTGTGGCACTCGGCCTGTTCCTTTCCATCGCCGCGATGAAGAAAAAGTGACCGCTTGACACAACACCCTTTTTACTGAGCCGTTCAAGTTAATCTTCTATCGGCAGCGCTTCGCCTTTTCGGATGTCACGGAAGTCCGGATAAGGTCCTGGCCGTTGTAAAACTTCACCGTATCGCCTTTGACATAAACGCTGTCATATTCCAGCTCATCGCCATGGCCAGGGTAATACTTGATGGACATCATCGTGTCTCTTTTCTGGCAATCGTTGCGCAAAACGCCAGGCGAACCAAACAAGGTCTGTAAGGCCACTATAATAGCCAAAACCATCACAGTCACCCATAAAAGGGCTTCAGTATTCTTCGCAGTTCTCATACCTAATCCTCCTTCACAATAGAGGTGATTTCAAAATGGCTCATGCCTGATGCCGTAATCTGCTCCCCAAACGGTACAACACCTAATAATGTAAAATCTAATGGCATTTTTTTCATATTCATAATCGTTTGATGGACATCATAATGACGAACCAGCATGCATTCTTGTTGTATCATTCAGACAGAAATATAATTTGCGTGTTTTTCCCGTTTTCAGTTTCAATTGGATGACAAAAAAGAAGCGAGGCGGAAACGGCCTGATAGCCATTTCCGCCTCGCGATACTAGATTTTCAGTCTGCTAATTACTGTTTATTTTGTGCATTAGGGCACTTGTGTTGGCATTTGTGCTCGCCGTTGGCCGCACCTTGGCACTTGTGCTCCGTAGTGGTTGTGGCAGCCTTACTGCCCGTCACCTTGTTAGCATCCTGACACTTGTGCTGACATTTGTGCTCGCCGTTGGCAGCGCCTTGGCACTTGTGCTCCGTAGTGGCAGTTTTGGCATCATGACCGCAAGTGCCTGCATTGCGGCAGCAAGCGGGAAGTTTGGCGCGTGCAGCGGCGTCAGCCTTCACATCGTCAGCATCGTAACCAAGTTTGCTGATCTGCTGGCGCAGCTGGGCGGCGTCAGTCTTCTTGGTATTGTAAGTAATCGTCAACTGGCCGTTGGTCTTGTCGTAAGCATAGTCCGTAACGCCTTTGAAGAAAGGCACATTGTCTTTAAAACGGTCAGAACATTTCTGGCAATTGAGGGAAGCGTTCGTCTTGATGACAATCTTCTGGTTCTGGGCGTAAGCACCCAACGTTGCTACAGCCATTAAGGCAAATAAGATGATTTTTTTCATTTGTATTGTTTTTTTTAAAATTTCCTCATTTGAAAAACGCCGCAAAAATACAAAATTATTGCTGTCCCTTAAACATATTCGGCACCGAATCCACGACTGCCGCACGAATGTAGAATTTAGAATGCAGAATGCAGAGGCGTCACGCCTCACACATTCCTAATTCCTAATTAGGTCTTACGTCAGCCCTGGGCTTTGTGCGTTGGGGCGATTCCCCCCCCCCAATCGTCGATGTTGGCCCTCTTCGAGGACCTGTTTGACTTGGGGCGCGGCTTGCTCCGAC
>CAVIJD010000023.1:0-35904 GCA_963643165.1 bacterium
CCCCGTACTTTAGACTGCCTGCCAATTCTGGAAACACAATTGCAAGGCGGTGAAAGAAAAGGGTGGCCGCTTTTTGCGATGCTCTATATGACAATCAGTTCGTGGCCGCACGCCGGCAGGAAACGATGGAGCAGGTCGGCCGTCTTGACTTTGATGAAACAGTTGACGGTGCCGTCCGAGCAGCAGTAGTCCTCATTTTCGACAATGTCGCGGTCCATGACGAAGGCCACGTCGCGGGCAGACTCAAGGCACGCGCTCAGCACCGTGGTGGCGCCGTGTTCCGTGCCGGCAATCGCCAGCAGCTTGTCGGCCGGCGCGAATGAGACGCGTGGGATGCCCAAGGCCCGGCCGAAGTCTTTGGTGACAAACGGCTTGTCGCCCCGGGTGACGTACAGATAGAAAAGCGTCTGCTGCCGGTTGCACAAGAAAATGGACTTCACCACCTTGCCGCCAATGCCTTTGTCGATGTTGAGGCAGTCCTCCATCGTGATGCCCGGGTCGGTGTCAACCCGCTCAAACGGAATCGACAGCTCGTCAAACATTTTGTAAACCTTTTCTTGCAGCGGGGTCGCGAAACCCGGCGGCGGCGTTGTCATCTTGTCGCTAACGTAGAACATGTCCGTGTGCTTTAGTCTGTTTTTGAAAACAAGGCGCAAAAGTATCCTTTTTTCGGACTTGCCTTGTTCCCCTACATCTTTTTTTAGTACTTTTGCCGCCGTCAATGCGTACGGCGCGGAAGCCTTACGACAGCGTCCCGGACACGTCCGGACACCAAACAGACAATTATTTAAAATAACACGCATAACAACTACTAATATGGGAAGAGCATTTGAATACCGCAAAGCAAGAATCTTCAAACGTAACGCATACTTGGCACGCACATTCACCCGCCTCGGCAAGGAAATCACGATGGCGGCAAAGGCCGGCGGTCCCGACCCTGACCAGAACTCCAAATTGCGCCTGCTGATCCAGACGGCCAAGAACGAGAACATGCCGAAGGACAATGTGGACCGTGCCATCAAACGCGCATTCGAGAAGGACACTTCTGACTATAAAGAGATGGTCTATGAGGGACGCGGACCTCACGGCATCGCTATCATGATCGAGGCCGCCACCGACAACAACCAGCGTACCGTGGCCAATATCAGAAGCTACTTCAACAAACTGGGCGGCTCGCTGGGCACTTCCGGCATGCTCGACTTCCTCTTTGACCACAAGAGCATCTTTACGGTGACCCGCACCCCTGAACTCGACATGGAAGAGTTTGAGCTGGCTATGATGGATTTCGACGCCGAAGTGGACGCCGATGACGAGGAGGTTATCGTGATGGCCGAATTCCAGTCGTTTGGCGCCATACAGAAATATCTGGAAGACAATAAGTTCGAAATCAAGAGCTTCCGTTTCGACCGTATCCCCAAGGAATTGAAGACCCTCAACGACGAACAGCGCGCAGAGGTGAACAAACTCCTCGACAAGATCAATGAGGACGAGGACGTCACCAATGTCTATCATAACATGGAAGAGCCCGAAATTGCTGAAGAGTAGGGGAAACGGAACCGGTTTTTTTAATTGCAAACATAAACCAACCAAACATTATGTATTACTACAAGTTCCGTGTTTATTACGATGCAGTGGAAGACTTTGTGCGGGATGTTGAGATACTCGCCAACGACAATTTCGAGTCTTTGCACAAGGTTCTTTACGAATGTATTGGATTGAAAGGCAATGAGTTCGCTTCTTTCGCCATCTGCGACCCCAAGTGGAACAAGCAGAAAGAGATAACGCTCATGGACACCTCGGAGGAGGATGACGTGGAGGCTCCCGAGTACGACGAGGAGGACTCTTTCAGCATGAAGAGCCACCTGCCCAAGTTTGTCATGAAAGATGCCGTGCTGAAGAACTTCATCACGGACCCTCACCAGCACATTCTGTACGAGTACGACTTTATGAACCCGATGGTTTTCTATGTCGAACTCCAGAAAGTGCTGCAGACGGACGATGCGTCGTTGTTCCCGCGCTGCACGTACAAGGCCATGGAGATACCGGAGCAGTTGAAAGCTTCGGACTTCCCGAACCCCGACGACCCCGACTTCGAGGACGACATCGACGAGGACGATGACGACTTCTGCGACGGTGGTTACAACGACGAGGATTTTGAAAACCTCAATGACTTTGCGCCCGGCGAATACTGACAAGACGCTTCTGGTGATTACCGGCCCCACCGCTGTCGGCAAAACGGACTATACCATCAGCCTGGCGGAGAAGTTGGGGGCGCCGATATTGTCGGCCGACTCGCGTCAGATGTTCCGGGAGATGAAAATAGGCACTGCTGCCCCAACCGCTGAGGAGTTGGCCCGTGTGCGGCACTATTTCATCGGTAACTTGTCCATTCACGACTATTACAACGTCTCCATGTTTGAGCATCAAGCGCTTGAACTATTGGAGACGCTTTTTTCTGACCACCCCGTGGTCATCATGACCGGCGGCAGTCCGCAGTACATCGAGGCCGTATGCAGCGGCATTGACGAACTGCCCGACCCCGACCCGGCGATACGGCAGTATGTGGCCCGGTTGTTCCAGCAGAGCGGCATCGAAGCCCTGCGCGCCCAACTCTCGGTGCTTGACCCTGTTTTTTACGGCCGCGTGAACCACAACGACCACAAACGGATGATACGGGCGGTGGAGGTGAGCCTGCAGGTGGGGAAGCCCTACTCGTCGTGTTTGCGGCAAACCGTGAGGCAGCGCAATTTCACCATCGTCAAGCGCTATCTCAACCGGCCGCGTCCTGTGTTGTTTGACCGCATCGGGCAACGCGTTGACCGGATGATGGAGGCAGGACTGCTGGACGAGGCGCGGATCTTGTACCCCTACCGCAACCTGAACGCCCTCAACACCGTGGGTTATAAGGAGTTGTTTGCCTTTATGGAGGGGAGGTGTACCCTCGACCGGGCGGTTGAAGACATCAAGACGCACACGCGCCGCTATGCCAAACGGCAACTCACCTGGTTCAAAAAAGACTACGAAGAGGTGATGCTTTGAAAGTGAGCAGGCTGCTCAGCGGACGGGAAACCGGGACTTAAGGCCTTTTCCGTCCCACGCTCAAGCCTCGGGCTGACTTATGCCCCATGATGGAAAATGTGGCAATAGGCGTAACGTTTTTACACTCTAAATTCTAAATTCTACATTCGTGCGGCAGCCGTAGCGTCATAACTGAATTTTGTGTATGTTTGCACGTTTTTTTTAGAAGATATGGAAAAATACACTTGCAAGGTCTATAATGCCTCCGGGAATGCCCTCCCTGCATACGAGTCGGAGCAGGCAGCCGGCATGGACTTGAGGGCAAACCTTTCAGAAAACTTGGTGTTGCGCCCGGGCCAGCGCGCCTTGGTGCCCACGGGCCTCTATATGGAACTGCCGCCCCAATGCGAGGCGCAGGTCCGTCCCCGCAGCGGCCTCGCCCTCAAACACGGCATCACGGTGCTCAACAGTCCCGGCACCATCGACCCCGACTACCGCGGCGAACTTAAGGTGCTGCTTGTCAACCTGTCGCAAGAACCCTTTGAGATCAAGAACGGGGAACGCATCGCCCAAATGGTGGTTTCATCCTTCATGCAGGTGCGGACGGTAGCCGTGCAGAACCTCGAAGAACTGTCGGAAACGGCACGCGGGGCCGGCGGCTTCGGTCACAGCGGAACTAAATGACAATGAATACGATGAAAAGGTTTTTCCTGCTGGCAATGCTCATCGTTGCCGTAACCGTGCCGCAGCCCACGGCAGCGCAGAACAGCAAGAAGACTCGCAACGTGGCTGAAATGTCCGAGTCTGCCGTCAGCGCTCGCAAACTCTCCGTGAAGTTCACCGAGGGTCTCAAGGCCTATTACGCCGGCAACACGTCCGAAGCCCTCCGCGTGTTCAACGGCATTGTGCTCGACAACCCCAAACACGACGCCGCCTGGTTCATGCTCGCCAAAATCGACAAAGACCGCAAAAACTATGCTGACGCCATCAGTTCGTTGCAGAAAGCGTTGAAAATTGACAAGACCAACGTCTGGTACAAGATAGATATGGCCAAACTATATGCCCTAACCGGCGACTATGCCTACGCCGCCAAATTGTGGGAGCAGGTTTGCAAGGAGAAAGACAACAACGAGTATTACCTCTACGCCTTGGCGGATTGCTATATGAGCCTAGACAAGCCCCAAAAGATCATTGAAACCTATAACCGTATGGAGAAGATAATGGGCAGCAATGATGAACTCACCCGCGTCAAGGCTTCGCTGTGGCTCTATATGAACAAGGTGGAAGAGGCCGTGAACGAGTACGACAAACTCATAAAGATCTATCCTCATAACGCCGAGTTCTATGTTAAAGCCGGCCTCATCTACCAGAGCAACGACATGCTTGAAAAGGCTTATCCTTACTATGAAAAGGCCCAAGAACTTACGCCTGACGACCCTGACTTGAATCTTATCCTTTCCGCTTATTGGGAAAAACATAAGCAGCCCGACAAGATGATGGTTTCGATAAAGAAAGTGTTTGAAAACCCTAATGTCGATGCCGAAGTGAAAAAGCAATGCATCCACATTTTTATGGCGGCCGCCGTGAAACATGACGCCACGGAAGATGAGATTTCACGTGCCGAGGAACTCGCCGACATGCTGATACGGGTGAACCCCGACTTCTCCGAGGGCTACCTGAGCAAGGCCCGCATCTGTTTTGTCCGCCGCAACTTTGCCGAGGCACAGCCCCTGTTTGAGAAAGCATTGCAGTATGACAACACGACCTTCGCAGTCTGGACAGACTATTTCCATGTGTTGGAAGTCCTGCAGCAATGGAAGTCGCTGCTCAAGTACGAACAGGAGGTTCAAGAACTCTTTCCGCAGAACAATCTGGTGCTCTATAGCCTCGGAAAAGCCTATCTGGAAGTCAATGAGCCTGATAAGGCGGTAGAATACCTCAAACAGGCTTTGTCATATTCTTTCACGAACGACGAAAAAACGGCCATATACAAAGCGTTGGGTGAGGCTTATCACCAAAAAGGCGACGAACAGGCCGCCGCTCTGTACCGGAAAAAGGCCGATCAGAGGTAATGTATTTTTTGTATCTTTGCCGCCAATTTAAAAATCAAAAATGGATAAGAATACAGTTATTGGGTTGCTTTTGATTTTTGGACTGTTCATGGGCTTCAGCTTCTATCAGACCAACAAGAACAAAAAGCTTGCGGAAGAGCAGGCAGCAGCAAGGGCAATGGAGGCTGAGCAGCATCCGGAAGACACGGTTAACCTCTCTTTGTCGGCACCTGCGCCCGACACGGCCGCGACCGCCGCGGCGGACAAGCATCTCTCGCCCGCACAGGTTTTTTCAAACCCTCAGGTGGCCGACCCCTCCGATTATGTCGTTGAAACCAACAAGGCCGTCTATGTCTTCAGCAAGAAAGGCGGCTACCTGAAAAACGCTTATCTCAAGGACATTTACCGCTATACCCCCAAAGACTCGGCCAAGCAGATCCTCGAACTCTTTGAGGGCGGCACCGACAAGATGAACATCGGGCTGATGCTCTATGACCAGACCGAAGTGAACACCCAGGACTGCTGGTTCCTGTCTGAAGTGCAAGACACACTCTCCGTCAAAGAGGGCAAAAAGTCGCTATCACTGCGCCTTTACCCCAACTATAAGGGCGACTCCGTGGAGTGCGGCATGCTCGACAACGCCTCCTATATCGAATACCTCTATACGTTCGATGCCGACGACTACCGCTTCGGCTTCAAGGTGCGCTTTGTCAATATGGAAGAGTACCTCTATCCCAACAAGAACACCTATACGCTCCAATGGCAAGCCCGCCCGCGACTGGTGGAGAAGAACTACGAGAACGAGAAGAACATCACGTCTGTCTATTATATGGACAATGTGGACGACGTGGCCAACCTCGACGAGCGCAAGGACGACAGCAAAGAGTTTACCTCCCCGCTCAAATGGGTCTCGTTCAAGCAGCAGTTCTTCACGACTTGCCTGATTGTGGATGACCAGCCGTTCCAGTCAGGCACGCTGTCCGTGTCGCTGCCCGACAACGCTGAAACCTCGGTGCTGAAGAACTGTTCCGCCGAACTCGACTTCGACGTGGAGAACCTTAACACCGGCGACTTCGGCATGTCGATATACCTCGGCCCCAACCAATACAAACAACTCAAGGGTTACGGCCTCAAGCTGGAGCGACAGGTGCCGCTCGGGTGGGGCTTCTTCCTGCTGCATTGGGTGAACCGTTTCGCCATCATCCCGGTGTTCAACTGGCTCGAGGCATACGGCCTCAGCTACGGCCTCATCATCCTCATCCTGACGGTCATCTTGAAGGTGGTGTTGCTGCCCGTGAGTTACAAGACCTATATGTCTTCGGCCAAAATGCGTGCGCTCAAGCCTGAAATCGAGGCCATCAATGCACGTTACCCGAAAGAGGAGGATATGATGAAGAAACAGCAGGCCACGATGACCCTCTACCGGAGCGCGGGCGTGAAACCCGCCGGCGGCTGCCTCCCGATGCTCCTGCAAATGCCGATCCTCATCGCCATGTACCGCTTCTTCCCCTCGGCATACGAACTGCGGCAGAAGTCGTTCCTGTGGGCGGAAGACCTCTCCACGTATGACTCCATCTGGGACTTCGGCCACCACATCCCGCTTTACGGCGACCACATGAGCCTTTTCACCATCCTGATGACAATCGCCACGATAGTCTATACGTGGCTCAACAACAAACTGATGAACACTACGCAGGGCAACAAGGACCAGCAGCGTATGATGAACATTATGATGTATATGATGCCCGTGATGTTCCTGTTTATGTTCAACAACTTCTCTTCGGCATTGACCTACTACTATCTGCTCTTCAACCTGTTCACATTTGCCCAGATGTTCATCTTCCGGATGGCGGTCAATGAGAACAAACTGCGCGCCAAGATGCAGGCTAACATGAAAAAGCCCGTCAAGAAGTCACGCTGGCAACTCAAAATGGAGGCTTTGCAGAAACAACAGGCCCAGATGCTCAAGGAACAACAGAAAAACCAGAAGAAAAGATAAAGACTTAGAACTTAAAATACAAAGCGATGGAAAATCAAGACAAGAATGAAGTTTTATCACGTTCGATTAAGGCCGGAAAAAGAACCTATTTCTTCGACGTGAAAAGCACGAGGACAGACGAGCTTTACTTGACCATTACGGAAAGCAAGCGAAAGTATAACCAGGACACGGATACTTTCTTCTATGAGAAACACAAGATTTTCCTTTATAAGGAGGATTTTGAGAAGTTCCAGAATGCCCTGAACGGCGTGATAGATTTCATAAACACCGGAAAGGTTCCGGAGGACAACATGTTCAATCCGGAGATGGAGGGCACGCTGGGACATAACATCGATGTTGATTTTGACGACTTAGACCTGAACATATAATGGGCAAGATCGTAGCAATCGTGAACCAAAAAGGCGGCGTGGGGAAAACGACTACCGCCGTCAACCTTGCTGCCTCGCTTGCGGTGCTGGATTTCAAAATCCTGCTGATTGACGCGGACCCGCAGGCCAACGCTTCCAGCGGGGTGGGGTATGAGCCCGACGAGAACGCGTGCAGCATTTACGACTGCATGATCGGCAACAAGATGGTGCAGGAGACTATCGTCCCCACATCGGTCCCTAATATGGACCTGTTGCCGGCAACCGTCGATTTGGTCGGCGCCGAAATCGAGATGATCTCGTTCGACCGACGCGAATACCGGATGAAAGATGCCATTTATGCCCTCAAGAATGACTACGATTTTATTTTCATTGACTGCGCCCCCTCGTTGGGCCTTATCACGGTGAACTCGCTGGTGGCCGCCGACTCTGTGCTCATACCTGTGCAGTGTGAGTATTTCGCCCTCGAGGGCCTCGGAAAGCTGCTCAACACCATTAACCTGATACAGTCGAACATGAACACGGACTTGAACATTGAAGGCATTTTGCTCACGATGTACACCTCCCGTTATAAGTCCTCTAATGCCGTTGTGGAAGACGTGAGGCTTCATTGCCGCGACTTAGTGTTCGACACGGTCATCTCGCGGAATGTCCGCCTCAGCGAGGCCCCAAGTTTCGGTAAGCCCATCGTGCTCTATGACGTGCAGTCGCGAGGCCATACCAACTACTTGAACCTGGCCAAGGAGTTTCTGATGAAGAATGGTTATACGATTTAAATATAAAGTGAAAGCATTATGACAAAGAACGACAAACCCGCTTTGGGCAAAGGGCTGGGTGCCATTCTCGGCAATAGGGACATATCAAACATCAACAACCCTAAAGGCCACGTTGCCGCAGGCAACAACAGCCTGATAAAGATCGACTCTATTGAACTGAACCCCTTTCAGCCACGCAAGCACTTTGATGATAAGGAGTTGCAGGAATTGGCACAGTCGATAAAGGAAGACGGCCTGATTCAGCCGATTACGGTGCGCCCCATAGAGAACGGCAAGTACCAACTTATCTCCGGCGAACGCCGTCTGCGTGCCTCCAAACTGCTCGGGCATACCGAGATTGCCGCATACGTGCGTACCGCCGACGATATGCACACCGCCCAGATGTCGCTGGTGGAGAACCTGCAGCGTTCTGACCTAAACGCGATTGAGGTGGCGGTGAGTTTCCAACTGCTGATGGACGAATGCGGACTCTCTCAGGAAGAGGTCAGCGAAAAGGTGGGCAAAGACCGCAGCACGGTGTCTAACTATCTGCGCCTGCTCAAACTGTCGCCCGAGGCACAGGTCGCCGTCAGGGACAACCTGGTCTCGATGGGACACGCCCGCGCCATCGTGGCCGTCGAGGACGAAGAGATGCAGAGCAAGATCATCAGGCAGGTCATCAACGAAAAACTCTCCGTGCGCCAAACCGAAACGCTCGTCAAGAAACGCCTTTCGGAACTGAAAACCCCGAAAACAAAAGTCAAGATTACCCTCTCCGACGAGGTTCGCTCTTTCCAGACTGACTTTTCCAAAAAACTGAATGCAAAGGTGAACATCCGCAAGGATATCTCCGGAAAAGGCACGCTGTCTATCCCTTTCAAGTCTGACGACGACTTGCGGAGAATTATCGACCTGCTGCAATAATTGAACGGTCAGAACGTTAACTGTTCTGTTAAAGCGACTGCTATGCACCATTTCAAACAATGTGTCCTGATGCTTCTCTTTGTGCTGCTGGCTCTCCCGGCAGTGTCAGAAGTGCCTTGTGCAGCCGCCGGCGAGTTGGTGAAAAAGGATTCTGTGAAGACAAGCAACCACAGTCCTACCGTCGCTATGCTGCTCTCCATCGTTCCCGGCGGAGGGCAGATTTACAACAAGAAGTACTGGAAAGTGCCGATCGTCTATGCATGTCTCGGCGCTTCTGCTTGTTGCATCTACTATACCGGCAGCGAGATGGCTGCCTACCGCAACGAGTACATCAACCGCAAAAACGGGGCGGTCTCTTTGCTGAACCCTGACTTGGCCAGCATCCCCGACGAGAATCTGATTAAGCAGAAAAACCAATACCTCCGCTATATGGAGATCTCCATCGGGGTGACCGCCATCTTGTATGCTTTGAACATGATTGATGCCGTGGTGGATGCCCATCTCTATGATTTCGACATTACGGACGACTTGTCACTGAGGGTATCGCCGGTACTGCTCGACAACCAGTTGGCCCGCTCATCAGTGCCCGCTTATGGTGTATGTCTAAGTTTTAAATGGTAACAATATGAAAATTGCAATATTAGGATACGGAAAGATGGGGCGGCAGGTGGAAGAGATCCTGCAACGGCAAGGTCACGACATTGTGACGGTCATCGACAACGAGGAGGAGTGGGACGAACGTATGGCACAGTTCCGGACGGCCGATGCGGCCATCGACTTCTCTGTGCCCTCGTCGGCAGTGCCAAACATGTACCGGGCTTTCGAGAGCCACGTGCCCATTGTGGTGGGCACTACAGGATGGCTCCCGCGCATGGATGAGGTGACAGCCCGCTGCCGTGAATGTGACGGCTCGTTGGTTTATGGCTCCAATTTCAGCATCGGCGCCAACCTTTTTATGCAATTGAACCGTTTCCTGGCCTCATTTATGAATAATCAGCCGCAGTATAGCGCGGAGATTGAAGAGACCCACCACGTCATGAAGAAAGATGCCCCCAGCGGAACGGCCATACGTCTGGCTGCCGACATTGTAAAAGCTGTTGACCGCCTCGACGGTTGGAAACCTGCCGGTGAGTCCGCCGGTGAGGAGTTCCTCCCCGTGGTATCACACCGCGTCGGCACAGTGCCCGGCACGCATCTGGTCAGTTGGAAGTCTGAAGTTGACGACATCCGCATCGTCCATGAGGCCCACAGCCGTAAAGGCTTTGCCGAGGGGGCTGTCAAGGCCGCCTGCTGGCTGCTCCGCCATCCCGGCATCCACGATTTCCAGGACATCGTTTTTGAACTCGACAAGTAATATCATCAAGCACATCATCAACCGTAAAATATCTTTTTAATGTACATTTCAACACCCATACTCATTACCATTCTGCTGATTATGTTTGTCGGCTGGCAAATCGGTATATGGGGCATCTTCAAGAAAGCAGGAATCGCGCCGTGGAAGTCGGTGATACCGTTCTATAATGTCTGGCTGTGGACCCGCAAGGTCATAGAACGCCAATGGTGGTGGTTTCTGCTCTTCCTGATTCCTTATATCGGCATCTTTATGTTCTACTATATGATATGGGAGACCATTCACCAGTTCCGAAAGTTCGGGTACGGGCCGCTGATATTGGGCACGCTGTTTTTCCCGTTTTATATGCCCTATCTGGGATGGTCGAAAAGGGAGCAATACGTCAGCCGGGGCGAGTTGCCGAAGGTCAAGAAGAGCAGTGCGCGCTCTTGGGGCGACGCGCTGATTTTTGCCGTGGCCGCCGCCTACATTATCCGCTGCTGCTGGTTTGAACTGTACAAAATCCCGACCTCCTCGATGGAAAGTTCCTTGATGGTGGGCGACTTCCTGTCGGTGAGCAAACTCTCCTACGGGGTACGGGTGCCCAACACGCCGGTGGCTGTGCCTTTTGTACACAACAGGCTGCCGCTGACACAGGCCGCCAAGTCTTATACGGAAATTGTGAAATTGCCCTACTTGCGCTCCAAGCCGCTGCGCCCGATCCGCAATAACGATGTGGTTGTCTTCAATTATCCCGACGGCGACACGGTGGTGCAGGAGCGGCAGGCCGAAAGCTATTATGCCATTGTGCGCGAGTTTGAGGCCATGCTGAACCCCCAGGCATCCCGCGCCGAGAAAGAGAATGTCTATTACCGCTACTCGCCCGAGACGATCGCCGAGATACAGCAGAAATATGGCGGCCCTTACTATCCGGGCAAGGGACGCGAGGCGGTTTGGAAAGAATATAAGGTGATAACACACCCCGTTGACAAAAGAGAGAATTATGTGAAACGCTGTGTCGGCATCGCCGGCGACGAGCTGTCCGTCATCGGCAGGCAGGTCTATATCAACGGAAAGCCCGCCCACAACCCTGCGCGTCTCCAGTACTCCTATTTCGTGTCGCACCCGTCAGGCATGCAACTTTCTCTGAAAAAGCGCAAAGAACTGAATATCAATGAGGAAGACTTGCAGAAGGCGGCCCCTAATGTGTATGTGTTGCGCCTTACCGACGAACAGTGCAGCCGCCTCGCCAAAATGGGCTTCTCGCTGCAACTGATTGAGGACAAGCCCGATGTTTATGACCCCGCCATCTTCCCCCATTCACCCGCCTATCCTTGGAACAAGGACAACTTCGGCCCAATCGTGATTCCGTACAAAGGGATGACGGTAAAACTTGACACGCAGAATGTTGTGCTCTACGACAAGATCATCAGACAGTACGAAAACAACGCACTCGCCGTGAAAGACGGCAAAGTCTATATCAACGGCAGCCCCGCGACATCCTATACGTTCAAGATGAACTACTATTTTATGATGGGCGACAACCGCCACAACTCCGCCGACTCCCGTTTCTGGGGATTTGTGCCCGACGACCATATCGTGGGCAAGGCTTCGCTGGTGTGGCTTTCGGTGGACAAGTACAAGGATTTTGGCGAAAAGGGGAAAATCCGCTGGAACCGAATGTTCAAAAGGATAAAAATGTAATAAATACAAGCGTTACGACATGTTTCAGATACTATTTAAAGACTGCATAATGAAAAAATATGGTTTGTACGGGTTTCTTGCGGGTTTGCTGCTGCTGGCAACGCCACGGCTTTCCGCACAGAACGATTTTGAGATCGCCAAGAACGTGGATATTTTCGTCTCGATATTGAAAGAACTTAATGACAAATATGCGGACGAGATCTCGCCGGGACAATTGACCCAAACCGCCATCGACGCCATGCTGGAGAGCCTTGACCCCTATACGGTCTTTTATCCAGAGTCTGAAATTGAAGACTACAGGATGATGACGACGGGGCAATATGGCGGCATAGGCGCCCTCATTCAGCAGAGCGGCAAGGATGTGGCCATTTCGGAGCCGTACGACAACTCGCCCGCGCAAAAGGCCGGTGTCCGCGCCGGCGACATCGTGAAGAAGGTGAACGGCCAGACGGTCGATGGCAAGAACTCCTCTGACGTGAGCGCCGCCATGAAAGGACAGCCCGGCTCCACACTCGTGCTCGAGGTCTATCGTCCTTTTGCCAATAAAACGCTGACGTTCAACATTGTGCGCGAAGAGATCAAACTGCCCAATATTCCCTATTCCGGCATGCTGGGCGACGGCATCGGCTATATCAAACTCGACCAGTTTACGGAAAAGGCCGCCACTGAGGTGAGGGAGTGTTTTATGAAACTGAAAGAGGAGGGTATGAAGTATCTGATCCTCGACTTGCGCAATAACGGCGGCGGTCTGCTCAGCGAAGCGGTCGGCATTATGAACATCTTTGTCGATAAAGACGTTACCATCGTTGAAACGAAAGGCAAGATTCCGGAGCAACAGCGGGTGTTCAAGACCCAATTGCCCGTCACGGACAAGCAGATCCCTGTCGCCGTGCTCGTGAACGAACAGAGCGCCTCGGCCTCGGAGATCGTTTCCGGCGCCTTCCAGGACCTTGACCGCGGAGTCATCATCGGCAAGAAAACCTACGGCAAGGGCTTGGTGCAGAATGTGCTGCCCCTTGACTACAATACCAGCCTCAAGATAACAGTTTCAAAATACTATATTCCTTCCGGCCGTTGCGTGCAGAATGTCGATTACTTCAATCATGACACCACAAAGGCAATGAAGATCCCCGACTCCCTGGCGGTGGCGTTCAAGACCAAGAATGGCCGCACGGTCTATGACAAGGGCGGCGTTGAACCCGATGTCGTCACGTCGGACAGCCTCGTGAGCAACATCCTCGTCGCACTGGTGCAGAACAACCTGATTTTCGACTTCGCGAACCGCTACCGCTGCAACCACGAGTCGATTGTGCCCGCCGACCGCTTCACCGTAGATGACGCGCTTTATGATGAGTTTGTCGATTTTCTGAAAGGGAAAGATTATAGTTACCAGTCAGAGACGGAGAAGTTGCTCGACGACCTTAAGAGTGCGGCCAAGGATGACCGTTTGCTCACATCGATTGAGCCGCTGTGCGACCAACTCAACCGCAAACTTCAGGATGAAAAGTCGCAAGACCTGATCAAATACAAGAAAGAGATTTCCTCGTACCTCGCTTCCGAAATTGTCGTCCGCTATTATTACCAAAAGGGTAGGTTGATGAACCTGCTGAGCGACGACCCCGACGTGTTGACTGCCAAGTCTATCCTGCTGGATTCCCAAAAATACAACACCATTCTCGGTCCGTCAAAGTAGCCGATGCTGAAACGGGCGACTTTTCACCGGAGTTTTTACCTGCTCTGCACGATGGCGCTGGCGGCGATGTTGCCATTGTCGCACTTCGGCATGGGATTTTGCTCGTTTTTGTTGCTGCTCAACTGGATTGCTGAATGGAATTGGAAAGCAAAACTGCAGCTGCTCAAACAACAGCGGCAAGGGCTTGTGTTCTCCGCTCTTTATGTCGTGTGTTGCATCGGGCTTCTGAAAACAGACAACTGGCCGCAGGCGGGACAGTACCTGCTCAACTCATTGCCCGTGTTGCTCGCACCGCTCATCATCATCACTTCGCCGCCTTTCAACGCTTCCGACATGAACAGGATATTCAAGGCCGTCATTGGCGGAACGCTCTTTGCCGTTGTCTGCTCTCTGCTCTTTTGGCTCACCCGGCCCGTGCAGGACATCCGCCAGATTTCCATATTCATCGACCATATACGCTTCAGCCTATGTGTCGTTTTCGCTGTGGTGCTGAGCATCCGTTTCGCCGTGTCGTATGCCCGCAACAAAGAACGCCGTTTCTGGCTGTACCTGTTCGTCTCGCTTCTCTTGATTTTTTACCTCTTCATTTCGCAGACCTTAACAGGCTTGGTGCTCGCTTTTGCACTCTGCATTGTAGGCTTTTTCTATCAATTCAGGGCTAAAATGGATGCCCGGGTCAAGCAGGGACTGCTTGCGGCAGTCCTGGCCGTGTTTCTTCTGGCCGGAGGCTATATCGTGTATATCACATGGGACTATTATCACGACAGAGACAAACAGATTACCGCAACGGTCACCGGGATGGGCACCCCTTACGAGTTCGATGCCGCGTCGATTCTCGAAAACGGACACCGTGTCGGATACTACGTCTGCCCGTCTGAATTGCAGGCGGCGTGGCAGCAACGTTCCGACTCGGCTTATACCGACCTTTTGGAGCAGACGCTTGTACGCTATTTGAACTCTATGGGACAGCATAAAGACTACCGCACGGTGATGTCACTGTCGGACGACGACATCCGACGGGTGGAGCAAAAAGTGGCCAATGTTGCCTATTTCAAGGAGTTGGGACTGCGAAAGTCGTTGTATCAGACATTCTACAGTATTGGTGAATATCAGAAGAGCGGAAGGGTGGATGGCTCGTCGTTGTTGCAGCGTTTCGAGTTGTGGGGAGCATCTTTCCGCATATTGTCCTCCGACTGGCTTTTCGGGGTCGGCATGGGCGATGTGAAAGACGCATTGAGCGACCAATTAGAGAAGCAGCATTCCACGATTGTCCATCGTCACATTCAGGGTTGCCACAACCAGTACATCACTTTCATGATGCTGGGCGGTGTTCTTGTGGTGGCGTACTTTATCTTTCTGATGGTCTATCCTTTGGCGGCCATGCGGAAACGTCTCTCGTTTCTGTATATCGTGCTGTCTGTCATCATCTTCCTCTCCTGTCTGGTGGAGGACACGATAGACTCGCAGACGGGGCGTATGCTCTATTCGGTCTTTCTGCCGTTGTTGTTGTTCGGCGGCAAGGAAGAGGTCGATTAAATGATGCCGATGATTTCCGTAATGTCCTGTATGCCTTCTTTTTGGCAAAGGAGCTCCAGTTCACGGCAGAGTTCCTGTCCGGCCAGCGGGTTGCTGAAGTTCACGGTGCCGATTTGCACGGCACGGGCGCCGGCCATCATAAAGGCAAGGATGTCTTCCGCGGTGGCGATGCCGCCGATGCCGATGACGGGAATGTGTACCTGCTTGCATACCGAATGAACCATCCGCAAGGCAATGGGGCGTATCGCACTTCCTGACAGCCCGGCATAGACGTTATTGAACACGGGCTTGCGCCGATGGATGTCGATGGCCATAGCCTGGAAAGTGTTGACCAGCGACAGGGCGTCCGCGCCGGCGGCCTCACATGCCAAGGCCATGTCAACGATGTTTTCGGCATTGGGTGAAAGTTTGACAATCAATGGCTTGTGGCATACTTTGCGCACCTCCATCACGACAGACCGGGCAATGTCGGCCTTGATGCCGAATGCCATGCCGCCGCTTTTCACGTTGGGGCACGATATGTTGAGTTCCAGCATGTCAATGTCACTGTCGGAGAGCATTTCGGCGCCTTTAACGTAGTCTTCCATGCTGTGCCCGCCCATATTGGCGATCAGCACGGTGTTGAATTTGCGCATGTTGCGGATTCCCTCGTCCAGAAAAGCCTCGATGCCCGGGTTCTGAAGCCCTACGCTGTTCATCATGCCGGAGGGGGTTTCATAGATACGGATGCCCGCGTTGCCCTCTTTCGGATGCAGGGTGAGCCCTTTGGAGCAGATGCCTCCGAGCACCGACACGTCGTAGAGTTCGTTGTACTCTTCGCCGAACCCGAACGTCCCGGATGCGGCTATAATCGGGTTTTTGAAATGTATTCCTTTAATGTCAACAGCAAGATTCATGATGATAGCGTGTTAAATTGAAAAAACTTTTGCGGCTTCAAAAACAGGGCCGTCTTTGCAGACGCGTCTCATGCCGTCAGCCGTCTTGATGCTGCAGCCCAAGCAGGCGCCGATGCCGCATGCCATCCGCTGTTCCATCGAACACCAGCAAGGCACGGACTTTTCTTGGCACATTGCGGCCACTTTCCTCATCATGATCTCAGGGCCGCAGGTGAACACGGCATCATAATCTTCGGGATGAAGCAAGTCGGTGACGAACCCTTTGTGCCCCTCGCTGCCGGTCTCTGTGGAGATGAATAGGCTGCGGCAATAAGGCACAAAGTCGTCAAGCACAAACACGTCGTCTTTGAAGCCGAGAAAGACATCTACGATGATGTTCTTTGCCGCAAGTTCCTTGGCGGTTTGGCACAAGGGCGGGATGCCTACGCCGCCGCCCACGAGCGCGACCGACTGGGCCGACAAGGTCCCGATGGGGTAGCCGTTGCCTAATGCGCCCAGCAACTGTACGGTGTCGCCGGGCTTGAGCAGGGAGAGTCGGCGTGTGCCCTCGCCCACGAGCCGGTACATGAAGCTCAGGCTGTCTGCCTCGGCTTTGAATACGCTGATGGGGCGCAGCAGGGTCAGTTCATTGTCCCAGCATTTGAGCATGAAAAACTGCCCTGCCCGGGCGGGCGCGCCGTGACGCGCTGTGGTAAGCACAAAGATGTCTTCTGAGATCTGGTCGTTGTGCAGGACTTTGGATTCAAAGTAGTTCATGATGAGCGTTTGTTTCGTGACAGTTAAGGTTCAAGGGCGGGCGTATTGCAGGATGTCGCCGCGCATGCGGAGCGTTTCTTCTCTGGCGCATGCGGCAAAGTCATCTTCGCCGCCGGGCTGTTTGCGCCAAGCGAGCAGGATGCCTCTCGAGGAGTTGACCACGCCGCCGTTGCCGTCAACAAGGTACTTGGCAATGTCTTCGGCCTTGCCGCCCTGTGCGCCGTATCCGGGGATCAGGAAGAAAGTGGTGTCGAGCATGCTTCTGATCTCTGCCGCCTCGTCGGCATGGGTGCAGCCCATGACGCCGCCGATACCCGAAAAGCCGCATTGCCCGACGTAGGGTTTGCCCATCTCGTTGATTTTCTTGCCGACAACGTGATAGATGCGCTGACCGCCCTCGGTGGGCAGGTATTCAATGTCTTTGGCACCCTCGTTGGAGGTGCGGATGAGCACAAAAACCCCCTTCCCCTGTTTCTCGATGTATGGAAGATAGGGCGTAAGGCTGTCTAAACCCATATACGGACTCAATGTGATGAAGTCGGCCTCGAAATCGCCGGTGAAATGTGCTTTGGCATACATCTCCGCAGTCTTGGCGATGTCGCCCCGCTTGATGTCGGCAATGGTCACGGCCTTTTTCTGCCGCAGGTAGGCCAACGTCTTGGCGTATGCCCTCAGGCCCGCGATGCCGTACGACTCGTAATAGGCGATCTGCACCTTGTAGCAGGCGGCCGTGTCGAGCGTGGCGTCGATCAGCGCGCGGTTGTATTCCCAAAGCCCCTCTTCCACGTTCGGGTATTTGCGGGCAAAATGTTCCGGAAGATAGGTGTAGTCGGTGTCAAGCCCGACGCAGACATGCCCGTTTTGGGCAACTTTCTCAAATAGTCTGTCAATGTTCATCGTTACTCTTGTGTTCTAAATAGTTGGGAGCCGGTCTGTTAGTTTGCCGATTCGTTTTTCAGTTTAATCATGAACCCTGTGCCGTGTACATTCTTGATCTCAACAAGCGGCTCGTAATTGTCGAGGTACTGAACCTTGCGTTTCCCTTTCTCGCGCGGGGCAATGTGGTCGGCGCTGTCAATCTGAAGGTAAGAACGCAGTTTGGTGAGAAAAACGTCCATGCTCCGTCCCATGGCGTGGTCTTCTTCGCCCCAGACCTCCTTGAGGATGATCTCGCGCGGGATGAGTTTGTTGCGGTGGTCGCAGAGCAGTTTCAGCAGTTCGGCCTCCTTGCGGGTCAGCGTGCGGGTCTGTTTGGGGTGTATCAGCAGCATCTCGCTGTAGTTGAAGACAAAATTGCCGAGCCGGTAGATTTTGTCCGTGGAGGTCACTTTGCGGTTCTCCGTGGCGGGGAGAGAACGGCGGAGGATGGCTTTGATGCGCAGGTCAAGCTCTTCGAGACAGAAAGGCTTGGCAAGGTAGTCGTCGCACCCGGCCTTGAAGCATCTGATCCGGTCGTCCTTACTGGTGTTGTCTGAAAGTATGATGACGGGCAAGTTGGCATCGTATTTGCGGATGTTCTGCAGCACCGTGCAGTTGTCCTGCGTCTGCAAGGTCAGGTCGATGATGCAAAGATGAAACATCTTGGAGTGAAATCCCTGCATCGCCGTGTTGTAGTCGGTGTAGTCATAAACCTCGTACCCGTTCATCTCAAAGTGACCTTTCAATACTTGACGCAGATTCTCACTGTCGTCAACTAACATGATTTTGTTTTTTTTCGCTTCCATATCTGTGTGTGTTTGGTTTTCTATATTTTTTCGATTGTTTTAAATTGTTGATAAATAATACGTTAAACCGCTGTTTTGTGAACGGTATGAAAGAGTAACGTTTATTTTTAAAAAAAATTGTAAACGGAAGTTTTTTTTCGGAACAATCTCTTTTAGTCTTGAGGCGGATCTGCACTGCTCGCAAGACAGGACTGCCGAAAAATGTTATAATGTTGACGTACAGTTTTTTTGCGCGGAAGCCGTGTTTCTCTTCCACCCAAAATAATAAAATGCTCCCGCTTTTCGTTACAAGATGTAATTTTAAAAACAAGAAATGATGAATGCAAAGATCCTGTGGGCTGACGATGAGATTGATTTGCTGAAGCCCCATATACTGTTCCTGAAGTCGAAAGGCTATGACGTGATACCGGCACTCAGCGGTATGGAAGCGTTGGAAATACTGGAAAAAGAGTTTGTGAACATTGTGTTCCTCGATGAGAACATGCCCGGACTGAGCGGCCTTGAAACCCTGCAGCGGCTCAAGAAACGCTACCCGCATATCCCCATTGTGATGATAACCAAAAGCGAGGAGGAGCATATCATGGAAGATGCCATCGGCTCGAACATCTCCGACTATCTCATCAAACCGGTAAATCCTAACCAGATTCTGCTTTGCCTCAAGAAGAACATCGACAACAAACGGCTCGTTTCGGAGAAGGTGACGCTGGACTACCAGCAGGCTTTCCGCGAATTGTCCATGCGCATCTCCGACCGCCTGTCGGTGAAGGAATGGGAGAACCTTTACCGCGACCTTGTGGATTGGGAAATCCAGATTGAGAAGATCGAGGACGACAGCATCTTGGAGATGCTGGCCGCGCAGAAAGAGGAGGCCAACATCCGTTTCGCCAAGTTCATCCAAAACAATTACATCGATTGGCTGAACGCCCGCGGTCCCGAAAAGCCGCTGCAGTCGCATACGGTGCTGAAAGAGAAACTGTTTCCCATGCTCAACGACAGCCGCCCCGTTTTCCTGTTCGTGATTGACAACCTGCGCTACGACCAGTGGCGCAGCATTTACCCACTGTTGCACGACTATTATTATATTGAAGACGAGTCTATCTGCTTCAGCATACTGCCCACCGCCACGCATTATGCCCGCAACGCGCTCTTCTCCGGCCTGATGCCTTCGGTGATCGCCAAGAAATACCCGCAATTGTGGCTCAATGAGGGCGACCAGGGAAGCAAGAACCAGTTTGAGGAGCAACTGCTCGGCGAATATCTGAAAAGATACGGCAAGAATGTGAAATACTCGTATGCCAAGGTGCTGAATATGGACTTCGGGAAGAGGTTGTTCGACAACATGTACCAGATGATGAACAATTCGCTCAATGTCATAGTCTTCAACTTTGTGGATATGCTCTCCCATGCCGGCACCGACGTGAATGTGGTGCGCGAGCTGGCCGATGACGAGAAGTCGTACCGCAGCATCACGGCCTCCTGGTTCGAGAACTCTATTTTGCTGGAGATGCTCAAGTACCTGGCCGAGCGCAAGGTGCCCGTGTTCATCACGACAGACCACGGCACTATCAAGGTGAACCGCCCGCTCAAGATTGTGGGCGAACGCGACATGAACACGAATCTCCGCTACAAGGTGGGCAGAAGCAATATGAACTATCCCGCCAAAGAGGTTTTTGAGGTGAAGAACCCCGAAGATGCTTTTTTGCCGAAAGAGAGTATGACCCAACGTTTTATCTTTGCCATGAATTCCGATTTCTTTGCCTACCAGAACAATTACAACCAGTATGTGAACATGTACCGGAACACGTTCCAGCATGGCGGCATTTCGATGGAGGAGATGATGACTCCTTTTGTGAAACTGATGCCCAAGTGAGGAGGAGGCGCGAGGCCTGCCGCCTGACCGCGGCCTGTCATTGGCGGTAGGCGTTCAGCGCGTTTTGAACAAAGCCCCACGAGAATTTCTTAAGTCCGGGTGTCGTGCTCATGATGATCACGACATCCGCTTTTTCAATCTCCTCTTTCAGGTTGAAACTGGAGACCATCGTTTCTTTGTCGAAACTCTCGGGATAGGCCGTGGTGTTGTAATACCAGAAGCGTCCGTAGAAGTACATTTCCCAATAATAACTGTCGGATATGGTCAGCAGGCGCGGCATGTTGGCCGTGTCTGCCGGCAGTTGCCAGTGCCACTGAGGATAGCAGAGCGGATAGCCTTTCAGCCGACGGCTCAGGTTGAGCAGGTCGCCGAGGTCATAGTCAACATGCTCAGGTTTGTCCTGCACCTTGAAGCTGTCAATCACGACACGGGGCATTTCGGCGTTCCTTGCCTCCGCTATGTAGTGCATCAGGCTGTCGGTTGCCTGCATGGAGCCGTAGTAGGTCCAATGTATGCCATATTTGGAGTAGAGCGGGTAGGGGGCTGTGGCCTTGCGTTCCATATACAGCCCGTTGTAGTCGATGACGGGAAGTCCCTTTTGCTTGAGCATACGGCTCAGCTGTTTGTAATTGGTGCTGTCGGTTTCCGTCCTTCTGGAGGTGTCAGGGATGTGTTCCGGGAAGAAGTCGGCTTTGCTGGGGGCAAGAAAGATGACGAACGTCTTGCCGTGCGCCGCCAGGGTGTCGCGCAGTTGCCGGATGGCTTCGACGGTGCGCCGCAGCGAGTCTAGGCCCACATAGTCGGTGCCGTAATGGGCGTCAATATAGTCCTGCTCGTAAAGGTAGTTCTCTCTGCCGATGATTACATGGGCGCTGGTCTGTTTGAACAGGTCGTAGAAGAAGGTGTTCCGGAGTCTGACAAAGGAGGCGTGGAGCCCCATTTTCTCGTTGAAATGTTTTTCGTACTCGGCCTGAAAAGTCCCGTTGAACCAGTTCGTGGCGGTCAGTTCGGGCTTTTCTGTTTCGGCAAAGGTGCCATTGAGAGGCTTTTCCGGTATCAGCCGGGTCCATTTCTGCAACAATGGAATAAAAAGCAGGACGAGGAAAATTATGTATAGAATCCGTTTCATATTGGTGCAGGGGTCAGAATTTGAAATATATGAACGGGTTGAAGCCGGAGGCGGAGAGGGAAGCCGCGCACGCGGTGAGCAGCAGCAAGGCGCAAGCGAAGGCGATGCCGTGCTGCCAGGCGGGACGCTGCTCGGCGTAGCAGACCTTTTCGAGCTGTTGCCCGGGGCGGGTGGCGGCTATGAAAGAGCAGACCAGGGCGATGCCGAACGCCAGGAAGAACTCCGGCGGGAGGTGCAGCATGCCGCCTTGGAAACTGAACAGTTTGCGGATGAAGAACAGGGCGTCGCCGAGGCTGTCGAGCCGGAAGAAGACCCACCCGACGGTGACGACGGCGAAGGTGAGCAGGATGCGGCAAACGGCAGGCGTCTTTGACAGCAGACGGTTGAGGAACAACTTGTCGCAGACGATGAAGAAGCCGTGCCAGACGCCCCAGACAACAAAATTCCAACCGGCGCCGTGCCAGATGCCGCACACGAGAAACACGATGCCTAAGTTGAGGTAGGTGCGGAACGGCGAAACACGGTTGCCGCCCAGCGGTATGTACAGGTAGTCTTTGAGCCAGGCGCCCAGGGTGATGTGCCACCTGCGCCAGAACTCGCTGACACTCTTGGAAGTGTAGGGGTTGTTGAAATTCTCGGGGAATTTGAACCCCATCAGATACCCCAGCCCGATGGCCATGTCGGAATAGCCGCTGAAGTCGAAATAGATCTGGAACGAGTAGGCCAAGGCCGCCGCCCACGCCACCATGCTGGTGACCTCCCCGTGCGGAAGCGCGTAAAGATAGTCCACCTGCTCGCCCAAGATATTGGCAATGAGCACTTTCTTTGACAACCCGAGAATGAAGCGGTAGATGCCGTACAGCCGGTTGTCGGCCGTGTCGTTGTGGCGGCGGTCGGCGATGTCGTCGGCAATGGTGTTGAAACGGATGATGGGACCGGCAACAAGCTGCGGGAACATCAGGATGTACAGCAGGTAGTCGGTGATGAGCCGCAACGGGGCGCGGACGCCGCGATATACGTCCACCGTGTAGCTCAGCGACTGGAAAGTGATGAACGAGATGCCTACAGGCAAGGCTATCCTGACCCAGCCCAGCGGCTTTAGGCCGAACGACTGCAGGAGGAGATTCAGGTTGTCAACGAAGAAATTGGCGTACTTGAAATGGACCAGCAATCCCAAATTGATGGCTATGGACAAGGCCAGCAACAGTTTGCGGTGCTTGTCCTGAACGTAAAGCCCGCGCACGATGAAAAAGTTGAGGCACAAAAAGCAGAGCAGGATGAAGATGAACTTGGGCGCGCCCCACGCATAGAAGAGCAGGCTGGCGGCAAGCAGCACGATGTTTTTTGCCCTCCATGGCGTGAACCGATAGACAAGCAGGAACAGAGGCAGGAAAGCGAACAGGAAAAAAGTGCTGCTGAATACCATATAATATTAGTATGACGGTCGATGATATCGCTTGCGATTCAAAAGCGGCAAAAGTAAGAAAAAAACGATTGTGCCCCGTTCCTGTAATTTCTTGTTGAGTTTCTGAAAAGTTGAGGGGCAGGAAGAGAAGCGTTTGATGATTTTTGTATCTTTGCCGCGATTTTGTAAAAAAGAAAAAATAAAAGACAAGATGAAAAAACAGATCTTTTTGTGGATGGCTGTCGTGATGTTCTTCGGCACGATTTCCGCACTGGCACAGAAACCTTTTGCAGGCACCATTATTTTTGAAACCACTGCCGAGGGCACCGACGACCCTAACATTACAGCGCAACTCTCAGAACTCACTTCTGAAGTTACGGTTATGGGCAACAATACCAAAACCGTGATCAACAGCATGGGCGTCGGCATCGTCAACATCACCAATGGCGACTACAAACTGCTGACCACAATCATCGATATCCCCGGCATGGGAAAATACTACATGGAGAAAGACGAGACTGAAGTCAAGAAGATGTTCGAGACCTCCAAAATGGACTTCGAGTACAAGGATGAAACCAAAACGATCCTCGACTACAAGTGCAAGAAAGTGATTGTCAAGGTCACGAATCTTGAGACCGATGAGGAAAGCGAAGCCGTTTTGTGGGTCACTGAAGACCTGATGACCGGAGACAATATCAATTTCAGCAATTACCCCGGACTGAAGGGTTATCCGCTCAGCGTGGCCATTCAGCAAGATGTCAACGGACAGTCGGTCACCATTGTCCAAACGGCCACCAAGATTACCCCCAGCAAGAAAGTGAAAGCCTCTAATTTCTTGCGCCCGTCTGACTCCAAGTCCATCGATGAAGCCCCCGCAGAACTGAAGCAGGCTTTCGGTCTTACAGACGAAGAGTAGGCTTGCAGGGACAACAGGTAAAACACAGACTACAACAATTTTATTTACAACTGATTTCATCCGCCGTGTCGCAAGGAAAGACAGGGCGGATGAAGTTATTATATCAAAAAAACGAATATGCAAATCACTAATTTACGCAACATCGGTATTGCCGCACACATCGACGCCGGCAAAACTACCGTGTCAGAAAGAATCCTGTTCTTCACGGGTGTGAACAGGAAAGTGGGGGAGACGCACGACGGACAAGCCACGATGGATTTTATGAAGCAGGAACAGGAACGAGGCATCACTATCGCGTCGGCGGCCATTACGGCACAATGGAAAAATCATCAGATCAACTTGATAGATACGCCGGGCCACGTGGATTTCACCATTGAGGTGGAACGCTCGCTGCGGGTCATTGACGGCATGGTGGCCGTGTTCTGCGCCGTCGGTGGCGTGGAGCCGCAGAGCGAAACCGTGTGGAACCAGGCGGAGAAATACAGAGTGCCCCGCATCGCCTTTGTGAACAAGATGGACCGCACAGGGGCTGACTTCCAGGAGGTGGTGAGCCAGATGGACAAATACCTTGCGGCCAATGCTATGCCGATACATCTCCCGATGGGCGCCGAAAATGAATTTCAAGGCATGGTTGACCTTGTCAAGATGAAAGCGCTCACTTTTGACGAGAAAGACTATTTCGAGAACGAGATACCGGCGGAGTTCCAGACTGCCGCAGCCGAAGCCCGGAAATTCATGATCGAAAGACTCGCCGACCACGATGACGAGATTGCGACACTCTATCTGGAAGAAAAGGAAATAGACGAAGACACGCTGCGCAGGGCAATACGCAAAGCGACGATTGATCTGGCGGTCACGCCCGTGCTCTGCGGCGCCGCCTACAAGAACAAGGGCATCCAGCAGCTGCTCGACGCGGTTGTCGATTACCTGCCGTCACCCGTTGACTTGGGTACCGTTGTGGCACACGACCCCGACGACCCCGAAAAGAGCGTCACCCGGGAGCCGTCCGACAAGGAACCGTTCTCGGCATTGGCTTTCAAACTCATCAACGACCCGTACGTCGGGCAACAGACCTTTATCCGCATTTTCAGCGGAAAGATCACCAGCGGCATGAGCATCTACAACACCAACAAGCTCAAGAATGAGCGCGTGGGGCGCATTTTCCGCATCAAGGCCAAGGAACGCGAAGAGATCACCGAGGCCGGCACCGGCGAAATTGTGGCGCTGGTGGGCATGAAGTACACGCGCACCGGCGACACGCTCTGCGACGAGAGCAACCCCGTTCTGTTGGAGTCCATCCAGATTCCGCCTGCCGTCATCGAGATGAAAGTGAATCTTGAAGACAAGAAAAGCCGCGACAAACTCGGCGAGGTGCTTGCCAAACTCTGCAACGAAGACCCCTCGTTCCATTCCCATTTTGACGAGGAGACCGAAGAGACCATCATTTCGGGTATGGGTGAGTTGCACCTCGAGATCCTGGTCGAGCGCATCCGCGACGAGTTCAAGGTGCCCATCTCGGTGGGCGAGCCCTCCGTCTCATTCCGCGAAACCATCACAGCACCCGTGGAGTTGGCCTACAAGCATGCCAAGCAGAGCGGCGGCCGCGGCCAGTTTGCCCACACGGTCATCCGCTTCGAGCCCAATCCCGGAAAGGGCTTCGAGTTCGTCGATATCTCCAAAGGGGGCGTCGTGCCCAAAGAGTATATCCCCTCTGTCGAGAAAGGTCTTGTCAAGGCTATGGCGAAGAGTCCGGTGGCCGGCTACCCTGTGGTCGATGTGAAATGCACCCTGGTGGACGGCAGTTTCCACCCCGTCGATTCCAGCGACATGGCTTTCCAGCTTTGCGCCGCACAGTGTTTCAAGCAGGCGTTCCGCAAGGCTTCCCCCATCATCATGGAGCCTGTCATGCAGATCGAGGTCAACACCCCCGACGATTTCATCGGCAACGTCACGCGTGACCTCAACAAGCGCCGCGGCCGCATTGAGAATATGCGCCGTTTCCGCAAGGGCTCGCAGAAACTCGACGGCTATGTGCCGCTGATGGAGACGTTCGGATACGCCACCGCCTTGCGCAACATCACCTCGGGACGCGCAAATTATTCGATGGAGTTCTACAATTATATGCCTATGCCCGCCGCAAAGCAGGAGGAAGTCATCAAGATGGCCGCAGAGAAGAACGAGAAAAACAGATAATTGCGTTTTGAAATTTAAATTACAAAAGGTGGTTGCATGATTATAAAAAAAGTGTATTTTTGCAGCCTCAAATAAAATAGCGAAAAATCAATAAAGAGTATAGAGATGAAACAGGAATTGATTCAGTACGTAGAGGATAATTTCATTGCAAAACAAGAATTTCCTAAATTCAAAGCGGGCGACACGATTACAGTATCCTACCGAATTGTGGAAGGTTCAAAGGAACGCATCCAGCAGTTCCAGGGTGTGGTTCTCCAAATCAACGGTTCCGGCGCCACACGCACGTTCACGGTGCGGAAGATTTCCAGCGGCATTGGCGTTGAAAGGATTTTCCCGTTCGCAACCCCGATGATCGCCGGCCTTACCGTCAACAAGAGAGGTGTCGTGCGCCGTGCCCGCATCTACTATTTCCGCAAACTGACCGGTAAGAAAGCCCGTATCAAAGAACGTAGAGGTTAATAATTATTGATATTGAATAAAGAAAACTTCTCCAAAGTCGCTTTGTGAGAAGTTTTTTCTTTTATGACGGTTTTATAATGGCAAAGAAGTCGAAAAGGAAAGGCGGCAAGAAGCGCTCTTTCTGGAAAATCTTGGGAATGGTCCTGCTGGTCTGTTTCCTGCTCAGTGTCTTCTTCACGGCAGTTTTCAGATGGGTGAACCCGCCTGTCACGCCGTTGATGGTTATCCGTAAGGTGCAGAAAGGGTACCCGATTGAGAAAGAGTGGAAGCCTATTGAAGACATCTCGCCCAACATGGTGCGCGCCGCCATCGCTTCGGAGGACAATTATTTTCTCGGCCACAACGGTTTCGACGTGATCGCGCTCGATGTTGTCGTGCGCGAGCGCAAGAACGGTGTCCGCAAAAGAGGCGGCAGCACCATCTCGCAGCAGACGGCCAAGAATGTCTTCTGCTGGCCCAAAAGCTCGTGGGTGCGCAAAGGTCTCGAAACCTATTACACGTTCCTCATCGAGCTGTTCTGGTCTAAAGAGCGCATTATGGAGGTCTATCTCAACGTCATCGAGATGGGACCGGGCATTTACGGCGCCGAGGCCGCGGCACAGCATTATTTCCATTGCAGCGCCAAGCAACTGTCAGCCCACCAAGCCGCCCTCATCACGGCTTGCTACCCGTCGCCGCTGCACCGCAACCCCGCACACCCGTCGGCTTATCTTGAAAACCAGGCCAACATAATTCAAGGCCGGATGGCTCGCTATGGCACGCCCAAATTCACAAAAGCGTACATCAGCGGCTGCCAGGACCGTTATAAGAAAGCCGTCGCGAAGATGAAAAGAAAAAAAGAGGCCAGAAAAAGGAACGGACGCAAATAGTGCCCGCCCATATCGCCTTTTTTGTATTTTTGCGCTCGGTTGGCTCCGCCAATCGCTTGACATCATATTTTAAACACATAATACAATCAGAACTATGTATTCTAATTTCCAACAACATCTTCAGAAGGAATTGGCTGACATTAAGGATGCCGGCCTTTACAAGAACGAACGTATCATCGCCTCTCCACAAAGTGGCGAAATCACACTGCAAGACGGCAGCAAGGTGCTGAACTTCTGCGCCAACAACTACCTCGGACTGGCCAACAACCCTCAACTCATCGCCGCCGCCAAAGAGGCTATGGACACGCACGGCTACGGCATGGCCTCTGTCCGCTTCATCTGCGGCTGCTCTGACCTGCACAAGGAACTCGAAAAGAGAATCGCCGAGTTCTTCGGCACCGAGGACACTATCCTCTATGCCGCTTGCTTCGACGCCAACGGCGGCGTTTTCGAACCGCTCTTCACGGACCAGGACGCTATCATCTCTGACGCGCTGAACCACGCTTCCATCATCGACGGCGTGCGCCTCTGCAAGGCTGTCCGCTACCGCTACAAAAACGCTGACATGGCCGACCTCGAGGAACAACTCAAGGCAGCCCAGGCTCAGCGCTTCCGCATCATCGTCACCGACGGCGTGTTCTCTATGGACGGCAACGTCTGCCCGCTCGACAAGATTTATGAGCTGGCACAGAAATACAATGCTATGGTTATGGTTGACGAGTCGCACTCTGCCGGCGTCGTGGGCAATACGGGCCGCGGCGTGACAGAACGCTACGACCTCCGCGGCAAGATCGAGATCCTGACCGGCACGCTCGGAAAGGCTTTCGGCGGCGCCGTGGGCGGCTTCACCACAGGCAAGAAGGAAATTATTGATATGCTCCGCCAACGCTCCCGTCCGTACCTGTTCTCCAACTCCATCCCCCCGATGGTGGCTGCCGCAGGCTGCAAGATGCTCGAAATCATGTCCGCTACCAATGAACTCCAAGACAAACTGCACAGCAACACCGATTATTTCGTGGGCAAGATGAAAGAGGCCGGCTTCGATATCAAACCGACTGAGTCCGCCATCTGCGCCGTGATGCTTTACGATGCTAAACTGTCACAGATTATGGCCGCCAAACTGCAGGAAGAAGGCATCTATGTCACGGGCTTCTATTATCCCGTTGTGCCGAAAGACCAGGCCCGTATCCGCGTGCAAATCTCTGCCGCCCACGAGCGTGAGCACCTCGACAAGTGCATCGCCGCCTTCACGAAGATCGGCACCGAACTTGGCGTAATCAAAAAGTAATACGACAAGACAATGAAGAAACTACTTTTGCTGTCCGTGACTTGCTGCACACTGCTCCTTTCAGGATGCGGCAGGGTTATGGAAGTCTATAACGCCTCCGTTACAGAAACCCATTTCGAAAATGAGGGCAATGCCTTCAGCGTGAAGGCTGTGCTCAAGACCATCAACCTGATGTGGAACGGCGACTGGTCGTTCAAAGGACTTGAAAGCAGCATCGCTGACTCTAAGGCAAGCCTCAAGTTCACTGAATCGATGGCTGCAATTTTGGTCCACGGCGGTGAAATGGAGGAATATTTCCAATCAGGCGACTATTTCATCTATACCTTGAGCCGTATTACCGGACAAGACACGGTTGTGCTCGAACAAACGAAGTTCTATGTTGACCAAGATGGTGATTTGACTTGGACGGAAATTTATAATGCATTGGATTAGCCGTTTTTACGGCATCACCAGACTGAAGGGCAGGCTGATAAAGCCTGCCCTTTTTTTATTGGAAATCTCTCGGGCTCAATGTTTTGTCTATGGCAATGTTCCGTTCTTGGTCGTACTGTACTTGCCACACGTTGAGCCAGTATTCAACAAAGAGTCTGAATGTTCTGTCGGTGTCGGAATAGACGGGGATGTTGCTGCCGTCAAAAGCATCGCCGGCATTGGTCATCTGCCCGCCGAAGGATTGGCAGAAGTCGCTGATCACTTTTGGATTGCTGCTGATGACGATGACGGCAGTCTTTTCGTCAAGAAGCCTTTTGCGGTTCTTCTCCAGCCAGTCGGCGTAGAGCGGGCCGCACGACGGGCAGGCGTATTCCGAGAAGACCAGGAAGTTGGCGTGTCTGCTGAAGTTGTCACCGGTAATCTTCTGCAAATAAGCGGCTACGGCATCCTTGTGAGCAAGTTTTGGGGATATCCTGTTGAGGGAGTCGCGCTGCCGTTTGACCTGCTCTTTTATGAAGTTACGGTCTCGCTTCTCTATGGTGTACGAGAAGTAGGTGTAAGTTCTATTCGTTACGTCTTTGTTGCTGAGAATGAATCCTTTTTTGTAGGGTATGATAGACGGAAGATAGTAATCGGCGGGGATGATACCTTCGCCGAGCGGGTTCAGGTTCTTGTCAGCCAGCATAAATGTATAGACAAAGTTCTCTTGGTCAGTGGCAAGCGGTCCGTCAGTGGTGTCGCAACTTGGTTTGGCAAATATGAGGATGTGCCCTAGTGAATCATTGCATTTGATGCCTTCGTATCTTGCCTTATAGGGGTCGAATTGTTTAGGATATGGTCCGGTGGGATAAGGTTTTATCTTTCTGTCAATGGAGGTGAAAGAGAACTTTTTCTTGCTTAAATTACCGCTCGCGTAGTCGTATTTATAGACAACTGGTTCGGCCCCGAACATGAAATAGAGTGCGTCGTCAGAGGAACACCCGAGCGGCTGTCTGTAATGATAAGGCCAAAAATGTCCTTTAGAGACAGAAGGCGAAGAGACGGGAAGTGCCGTAAAATTGGGCGTGTTTTTGTCGGGGTAAGAAATATAGCCCATAGGACATTTGGATGGCGATGCAGAATGCTCCCATTTGTACATCGGGGTGAATATTTTCCCGTTTTTATAAACGAGTGGGAACATGAAATAGGAAAGGATATGCCGCTCGGGGTTGTCGGTCATGAGATTGTTGTGTGTGCGGATGGGCAGTTTGTCCAGCATGACGGTGTCCAGTATGTTCTTGTTGCGGTCCACCACCAGCATGGTGGCATCGTAGAAGTCGTTGTAGTAAATGGGGTCCAGGGCGACAAGGAAAGAGTCTTTGCTGACAGGGTTGACATCGAAGATTTTGATGAAACGCTTTACGTTCAGGTTGACGGAGTCGAGAACGCGTCCGGAAGTGTTGTCAATCACGAGATAGTGCATATCTGAGGTGCGTATGCGTTCGGAGATGAAATGCCCGTTGGCATCAATATGATGGCGCAAGGTATGGCCCACCCCCTCTCCAGAAGGCGTTATGGTTGAAAAATCATACTCTTTGTGCAGTATGACAAAGTTCTGCTGGTCTGTATTGCAGGAAAGAAAGAAAATGGCAATACAGATAAACTTGAATGAAGTGGAAAAGAATCGAAACATTTTAGGCATGTTTTTTCATAATCGTTTTTTAGACCTCCGGGGTTTAAGGATAATTGTTCTGTTGTCCGCCGCATCTCCTTTTCTTGCGAGGTCTGTTAGACAAGAGAAAGGGAAAAACGACGCGGCAAATGTAATGATATTTTGATTGTTCCGCAAGGGCAGTCCTCTCTTTTTTTTGAAGGAAAACAGTATTACATGGCTTTTTTATTGCCTTTTTATCGGAACGTTTCGGTGTTTTCCCTCTTACTTTTTTGCTACTTTTGCGGCTTCAAAAAAATAGGGTGTCCGTTGATGAAACCATATAAGATTCTGTTGTTTATAGTATTGGTAATTAGTGCGTTGGCTGCCGTGTGCGTCTTTTTTCCGAAAGACGGGGTGAAGATAGGCGGCGTGCAGTTGAGGTTCCCCTCTTTCGAGGATGTGCTGGTGGGACAATCCCTCCCGGAGGTGCAAGTTGATGAGGTTGACTCGGCAGCGTTGCAGCAACTCAACAGCCTGAAAGACTCGATACGACAGTACCAGGTAGCCCTCACGGAGGGCTCGGGCCGCTTTTATCTCCCGGACAACGATGTGTCGTTTTTCGACCCGGCTTTCAAGTCTATGGAAAATGCCAAACAAGAGGGTAGGGTCGTAAGGGTGCTGCACTATGGCGATTCCCAGATTGAGATGGATCGCATAAGCGGCAATTTGCGCACGTTCTTCCAGTCAACGTTCGGCGGTGGCGGCCCCGGGTTGGTGCCGGTCATCCAGACTATTCCCTCCTTTGCCGTGAGCCAGTATGCCTCCGGTGCGTTGACGCTCTATTCGTCTTATGGCGACGGCGAACGCTGCGGCGGCAATTACGGCCTGATGGCCAAGTGTTACCGTCTGTCGGGCAGCGCCGTGTTCGGCGCCAATGCCTCGCGCCACAAGGAAACCGACAGCCGCGTGAAGAGCTTTTCCCGCGTGACGCTCCTCTACAACGACCGCGACGGCCACTTCTCGGCCACGCTCCGCAACCGCAAAGGCACCGGGACGGAGACTTGCTCCAACGGGAACCGCGGCGTGCAAACGTGCTGCTGGCAACTCGATTCTGCCTTGACCTCCCTGAAGATCTCGATGCAGGGCAACGCCGACCTCTATGGCATTATGCTCGACGGCAACTATGGCGTGGCTGTCGATAATATTCCGCTCCGCGGCTCTTCGGGCGGGCAATTCACGATGATTACCGACACGCTGCTGCGCAGTTGCTACCGCCTCTCCGACGTGGGCCTGATTATTATGCAGTTCGGCGGCAACTCCGTGCCGGCCATCCATACCGAGAAGGCTTTGAACAACTATTGCTTGCAGGTGGAGCAACAAATCAAACGCGTCAGGGCTTGCTGCCCCACGGCGCCGATCCTTTTCATCGGCCCCTCCGACATGAGCACCCGCCGCGGCGGGGTGTTCCAAACCTACCCGATGCTGCCGCAGTTGATTGACAGCCTGCGCACTACCGTGCTGCGCAACCATGCCGCCTATTGGGACCTCTATGAGGTGATGGGCGGCCAGAACGCTATGGTGGCTTGGGTGCAGAACGGTCTCGCCGGCACCGACTATATACATTTCACCCCTAAAGGAGCCGCCAAGGTGGGCAAACTGCTGGCCGGCAAGTTCGCTTTGATGTACGACTGCTACCGCCTGCGACAAGGGATTGACAAACAGAAACTTGATACGCTATGGAACGTGTCGGCAAAATAGTCGTGCTGCTGCTGTGCCTGTCGGTAACTTCTGCGCTCTTCGGGCAAGAAGACCTTACCTCGCCGGATTCCATCCCGCCTATTCCGACATTCACGGACACGCTCTCGCTCGACTCCCTCTCGTTGGACACGATGGCCGAACCCGAGCAGGATACCTATATCGACTTTGACGCCAACCACTTGCGGCTTTACGGCGACAGCAGCGATCTGGCCCGCTTCTATACGAAACTGGCCCGCGTGATGAAGACCCATAGCGGCAATATACGCATCCTCCACATCGGCGGCTCGCATGTGCAGGCCGGCACGATGTCGCACTGCATCCGAAAGCACCTGCTTGACACTTTAGGGCTCCAACCCGCCTCCCGCGGCTTCCTGTTCCCATACTCCGCCGCCAGCCGCTGCAACAATCCCTACGACTACCGTGTCACCAAAGCGGCGCCGTTTGAACTGATACGCAACGTGTATGCGGAACATAAATACCCACTCGGCGCCGGCGGCATCGCCGTATGGACGGCCGATGGACAGAACTCCTTGACCGTGAAGATGAACGACCCGGCTCACCACTTTGCCGCCGACACGGTCGTCTTGCTGGGTGGCACGAAAGGCTGGCCCGTGGATCCGATTCTCAAAGAAGATACCGTCTATCATTTCCCCGACAGCATAGATGTTGAAAACGGACGCTATTATTTCTTCCTCGACCGCGAAATCCAGGACTTTTCGTTCTATTTCCCGTGCAGCAAGGGCGACACGTTCATCGTGAACGGCATTATGATGCTCAATGGCCATCCGGGCATCACGCTCTCAACCCTCGGCGTGAACGGAGCCCAGGTCACTTCTTACCTCCGTTGCCGGAACTTTGAGCGCGACATGCGCATGCTCGCGCCCGACTTGGTCATCTTTTCCATCGGAGTCAACGACGCGTACGGCAACGACTTCGACACGGTGGCCTTTCAGCAGAACTATATCCGCCTTGCCGAGCAGGTCCGCCGGGCGAGCCCGGGCTGCGCCTTTGTCTTTTTCACGAACAATGACACTTGGAAGAAAGGTCGCAAAGGCCGCTACTATGTCAACAAGACCGGCCCGGAAGTGCAGGAGGCCATGGCCCGGATTGCCCAACATCTCGGTGCCGCCGTGTGGGACCAGTTTGCCGTCATGGGCGGACTGGGCTCTATGGAGACGTGGCGGCACCAAGGACTGGCGCAGAAAGACCGCGTTCACTTTACCGCGGCAGGCTACAATCTCATAGGCGACCTGTTTTGGAACGCCTTCATTCAAGAACTAAGCAAATACACTGATGAATCTGAATAATCTCAAGATCTTCTTAACCAACATCTTCTCCTTTGACGAACAGTACCCGCTGCTCTTCACCCAGTTCAACTTCTGGGCCTTCTTCGCGCTTGTGTTTGCCGTGTTCGCACTTTTTCATAACAAACGGCTGCTGCGCAACGGATTCCTGTTCTTCGCCAGTGTGTTTTTCTATTACAAGACCTCCGGCCTGTTTGTCTTGATTTTGATATTCGACATGTTCCTCGACTACTTCCTCGGCATCCTCATGGACCGCTCGCAGCGGCAGGGGATGCGCAAATTCCTGATGGTGGCAGGTGTGGTCGTCAACTTGCTGGTGCTCTTCTATTTCAAATACGCTTATTTCTTCACGGAGGCCTATAACACCATCGTCGGCAGCCAACACGAGGTGGTGAACTGGCTGGCGCAATGGGCCAACGATGTCAGCGGCAAGAACTACTTTGACGCTTCCCGCATCCTGCTGCCCGTGGGCATCTCGTTTTACACTTTCCAGAATATCAGCTACCTGGTTGACGTCTATAAACGCAAAATCAGCCACGTCTCCAATGTGCTCGACTTCGGCTTCTATGTCTGCTTTTTCCCCTCGTTGGTGGCCGGCCCCATCGTGCGCGCCGACCAGTTTGTGCCGCAACTTTACAAGAAGTTCTTCTTGACCAAACGGCAGTTCGGCATCGCGCTGTTCTGGATCCTGAACGGTATGGCCAAAAAGTTGATCATGAGCGACTATCTGGCGGTCAATTTCGTGGACAGAGTGTTCAACAATCCCTCGCTATACACGGCTTTCGAGAATCTCTCGGCCCTGTTCATCTACTCGCTGCAGGTGTATGCCGACTTTTCGGGCTACACCGACATCGCCATCGGCGTGGCTATGCTGATGGGCTTTTATCTGCCCCGCAACTTCAACTCGCCCTACAAGGCCACCTCGCCCAGCGGCTTCTGGAAACGGTGGCACATTTCCCTGTCGCGCTGGCTGCAAGACTACCTTTACATCCCGTTGGGCGGCAACCGCAACGCCACCTTCGCGACTTACTTCTGCATTCTGTTCATCGCCGGGGTCATCATTATGCTCACCAAGAGCGTGGCAGTGGCTGCGGCGCTCGGGTCGATAGCCGTCATCTTGGTCGTGGTTTCGTTGGCCAGCAAGAAAGCAAGGCTCAAAATCAGCACCAATATCAATATGATGAACACGATGCTGTTGGGCGGCTTGTGGCACGGCGCCAGTTGGAATTTCATGATATGGGGCGGACTGAACGGCATCGGCATCCTGGCTTACAAAATATGGCGGCACTTCAAGCACGGCTGGCGCACCATAGTGTCGGGGGGCATCTTCGCGGCGTTTGTCGTCACGGCCAAGGTTTTCGAGCTTCCCATCTTGCGCATCGCAGCCGTGTGGTCGGGCATCTTCTTTGTCGGTGTGCTCATCCGCGCACTCTACGCACGCACCTGTCCCGGGCGCGACGTGAAATGGCTGAACACCTCCTGGAACGTTTTCATGACCTTTGTGTTCATATCATTCACGCGTCTTTTCTTCCGTTCCGGCTCCAACCTTGACCCCGCCGTCGCCAACGAGACGGCTTGGAATACCGCCAAGGCTATGGTCGCCAGCATCGGAGGGGTCTGGAAACTGGAGGCGATCCCTGAAATACTGCAGAACTACTGGCCCGTATTTGTCCTCTTTGTGGCAGGCATGATCATACATTGGCTTCCTGACCGCTGGAAACGGCGTTACCGCCTCTGGTTCGCCGCCATGCCCGTGTGGGTGATGGGAATTGCCGTGGTTGTTGCCGTCTTTGTGCTCTACCAGTTCGTCACCGCCGACCTGCAGCCCTTCATCTATTTCCAGTTCTGACGTAAGACTTAATTAGGAATGAGGAATTAGGAATGAGGAATGAGGAAT
>CAVIJD010000024.1:0-29294 GCA_963643165.1 bacterium
AGATGCCCAATCATTGGCGGCTCGTTGAGCCGCCAATGACCATAACCGACGGTGAGGCCGTCGGAGCAAGTCGCGCCCCGAGTTAAACAGGTCCTCGAAGAGGGCCAACATTGTGGAAAGAGAGAAAGAACAACATGCGCAACGCTCCACATTCTACATCCTACATTCGTGCGGAAGCCGTGGGTGCTTCTTGACAATTATTTGCCCTTTTGAAAGTAAATGCTATCTTTGCAGCCTTTATCAATAACGCCAGCACAATGTCTATCATCGTCAATAATGTCAGCAAGGTTTTCGGGAAGCAATATGCCCTGAACAACGTCAGTTTTGAAGCAAAGAAAGGGGAGATTGTCGGCTTCCTCGGTCCAAACGGCGCCGGCAAGACCACTATGATGAAAATCATCACCTGCCTCATCCCTCCCACCCAAGGAGACGTCACCGTCTGCGGGCTTGACATCTGGAAAGACTCGCTTGCCCTGCGCGAGAAGATTGGCTACCTGTCGGAAGCCAACCCGCTTTATTATGATATGTATGTGCGTGAGTTCTTGCAGTTTATTGCCGGCATCCACCATCTCAAAGAGGCCAAAACAAAGGTGGCTGACATTATCGAGAAGACTGGGCTGACCCCGGAAGAGCATAAGAAAATCGGAGCCCTCTCGCGCGGTTACAAGCAGCGTGTCGGCATTGCCCAGGCACTCATCCACGACCCTGAAGTGCTGATTTTGGACGAGCCCACCACCGGCCTCGACCCCAACCAGCTTGTGGAGATCCGCGACCTGATCCGCACCTACGGCAAAGACCGCACCGTGCTGCTTTCTACACACATCATGCAGGAGGTGCAAGCCTTATGCGACCACGTCATCATCATCAACAAAGGCAAAATCGTGGCCGACGCCAAAGTGTCGGAACTGCCCCAGATGGCCGACAAAATGGGGCTGCGCCACTCCTCTGAACTCAACGTCTCCGAAATGGAACGCCTTTTCCAGGCTCTCACCTCCCAAGATTGACAAAACTATGTACCGTCTGCAACAACCGCTATACAAGTCCGGCGACCATTACGTTGCCATCGACTTTGACCAGGCTTTCAAGACCGTCGCAGCACAAACGCCAGAGGCAAACCGTGCCCTGTTTCTGGCTTCGGGCGATTATTCCAACGAAGAACTCTATCTGTTACAACGACTTGCCCGTGCGGGATACAACACCAATGCGGTAGCCTCGTTCGACTACTACCGCCGCGGCACCGCTTTCTGCTGGGACAAGAACGACATCGTGCCGCTGGCCGAGTTGTGTGGTTCCGACACCTTCTTCATCCTGCTCAACCCCGCCGCCGACACACCTGCCCAAGAGCCGCTGCTCAACATCCTGAACAGTTGCCCGGAAACGCCACGCTATAATTTCAACACCCCTGAAACACTGAACATCAAAGACTTCGGCGCATTCTTCCGTTGCGTCAACCGCTATCTCATCGAAAACGGCCTCGCCAAAGGCATCTATGTGGAGGGGCTGGGCAAAAACTATGACCAATACAAAGACCGGCTGTTGGCCGACAACCTCGACTTGCTGCTTGGCGTCAATGGGCTCCATAAGAATGACATACAAGCATTTGCAGACCGTCTTCGTCGTTTCAAAGCCCCGGCATTCCTGTTTTGGGAACGCTATCTCGACGAGCGCGGGGTCATAGAGTTGGAAAACCTCTGCATGCTGCTCGACATCCAAGCCAAGCCTGCGGCAGGGTTTCTTTGCATCAAAGCGGAGCCCAACTCGCAAGGGCTTTTTGACATGGGCATCGCACCCCATCTGTGTGTGGGGGGTGTCCCCTTTGCGGAAACGAACACCGCGCTCATGGAAACCTTGTACGGGAAACCCGCCCAAACTGCGGCAGTGGACGTGCCGGCGCGTCTTGACGCCAAGGACTTTGACGCGTGCCTTTTGTTCAACGCCGGCGGCGGAGACATCCCCGAGGATGTCACAGCAGCCGTGCGCCATAGCCGTTTCTCGGTCCTGCAAACCGCCTTCATTGACGACACGGCAACCCAACAGCCTCTGTTTGACCTGTTGCTGCCCGCGTCGCTGCCCAGCGAAGTAGAGGGCACCTTCACCGACAGCGGCCGTGTGCCCCACCGCAACCGGGCCACTGAAAACTGCCCGCTGCCTTTCACAACAACCCAGATGCTTGCCCGCATCAGTCGCGGTTGCGGACTGCCCGCCCTTGAAGACACCAACGACATCTTCCTGGAATACATCTCCTTCTTTCAAGGGGGATGCCGCAGCAAAAACAGGCATTTTTTTAGATAACCATCCAAAATCCATCGTATGAACATAACGTACACTCAAGACATTCAGCCCGACAACAAGTCCTTCAAACCCGAAGGCCGCAGCCGCAAGTTCTGGCGCGTCGTATTCGGGTCAATGCTCGGATTCTTTCTCTCCTCCGTCATCGTTTCCGTGCTCTACTCCATCGTGTTCATCAGCATGTTTGTGGCACTCTCCGCCTCCTCGCAGGACACCGCAACCATATCGGACAACAGCATCCTGAAAGTTGACCTGAGCTCGCCTATCAGCGAACGCTCTTACGAGACGCCTTTCAACAAATTCAACAGTTATTACACCTCCGGACTTGGGCTCGACGACATCCTGGCATCCATCAAGAATGCCGCCACCGACCCTAAAATCAAAGGCATATACCTCAACGCCGCAATTGCCAACGGGTCGCCCGCAACCTTAAAAGAAATCCGCGACGCCCTGCTCTCGTTCAAGCAGTCGGGCAAATTCATCTATGCCTACAGCGACTATTATGCGCAAAACGGCTACTACATCGCCTCTGTGGCCGACAAGGTGATCCTGAACCCTACCGGCATGTTGGAATTCAAAGGTTACGCCTTTCAGGTGATGTTTTACAAAGGATTTATCGACAAGATGGACATTGACGTGCAGATTGTGCGGCACGGCCAATTCAAAAGCGCCGTTGAGCCCTACATCCTCGACAAGATGAGCGAAGCCAACCGCGAACAGATGACAGTGTTGGCAAACTCGCTGTGGGAGACCTTCATCGCCGACATCTCCAAAAGCAGACACGTGCCGACAGACAGTCTCAACCTCATCGCCGACAAATTGCTCGGCTCCATACCCGAAGAGGCCTTGCGGCTGCGGCTTGTTGACAAACTGGGCTATGCCGGCGACGCCGAGCAGCTGATGAAAGAGCGCACCGGCACCGAAGAACTGAACCTCGTCTCGCTCAACACATACAAAGGCTCCTTCAACCGGTCGAGCAAAGCTTCAGACAAAATTGCCGTCGTTTATGCCGCAGGCAACATCCGTGACGGCAAAGGCGACAACAACAACGGCATCTACTCCGAGAGTTTCATCAAAGAACTCAAGAAAGCCGCTGAAGACAAAGGGGTGAAAGCCATCGTGCTGCGCATCAACTCTCCCGGCGGCAGTGCCATCGCCTCCGAGAACATCTGGCAAGAAATCGAAAAAATCAAGCAGTCGGGCAAGACCGTCGTAACCTCCATGGGCGACTATGCCGCATCGGGCGGTTATTACATTGCCTGCAACTCCGACTACATCATCGCGCAGCCCAACACGCTGACCGGCTCCATCGGTGTTTTCGGCATGATTCCCTCCTTGCAGAATTTCCTGAAAAACAAACTCGGCATCACCATCGACAGGGTCAAGTCGAACGCCCACTCCGACTATGGCACCGGATTCCGCGCCTTAGACCCGGAAGAGATGGCCATCATGCAGCACTCCGTCGAGCAGACCTACGCCACCTTCACCGGGCGTGTCGCCGCCGGCCGTAATCTTGCCCAAACGTATGTGGACAGCATCGGGCAAGGGCGTGTCTGGGCAGGCAAAGATGCCCTGAACCTTGGCTTAGTGGACGAATTAGGCTCCTTGGACAATGCCATCGCCAAAGCCGCCCAACTGGCAGGCCTCACCGACTATGCCACCGTTGCCTATCCGGAACAGAAATCATGGTACGAACAACTGTTCGGCAACAACGACGACGAAGTGACCGCCGCCATAAAAGAAAAACTCGGAAAACTCTATTTCACCTACGAAGGCATCGACCAGATACTCTCGCAAGAGGGAGTTCAGGCCCGCATGCCGATGAACATCTATATCCAATAACCAAAACCAACGCTCATTATGACTCCAGAATTTTTCACATCCGCATTTCATATTTACCTGTACGTCATGATCGGCCTTGCCGCCGTCGTGTTCATAGCGCTTTATTTCGTCACAGCCAGCTACGGTGCATTCACCACCAGCAAATGGGGCAAAGCCATCAACAACAAATTGGCGTGGTTTCTGATGGAATTCCCCATCTTCATCGCCATGATCGTCCTGTGGCTCGCCTCGCCGCACCGTTTCAGCCTCGTCCCTATGATATTCTTGCTCATCTTTGAGATACACTACTTCCAGCGTTCCCTCATCTTCCCTTGGATCATGAAAGGAAAGAAGAGCAAAATGTCACTGTCAATCATGTTTATGGGCATTGCTTTCAACATTCTCAATGCCATGATGCAGGGATATTGGATATTTTTCGAGTCCTTCAAATGCGACTACCACGTCTTAGGCCTATCCTACACAGACACGGCTTGGCTCTGGTCGCCGCAGTTCATCATCGGCTCCATCATCTTCTTCGGCGGCTTCTACATCAACTTGCGTTCCGACTACATCATCCGCCATCTCCGCAAAAGCGATGACGACACCAACCACTACCTTCCCTCGGGCTTCATGTTCAACTATGTTACCAGTGCCAACTATCTGGGCGAACTGCTCGAGTGGCTTGGCTTCGCCATCCTCACCTGGTCGCTGTCGGGACTGGTGTTCTTCATCTGGACCTTCGCCAACCTCGTGCCCCGAGCCAACTCCATCTACAAAAGATACCGCAAAGAGTTCGGCCCCGAGATGGATGCCCGCAAACTGAAACGGATATTCCCGTTCATCTATTAACCTAACCGCCGCATCATCAACGGTTGACTTTACAGCGTCATGAAAAACCTGAACATCGACGAGATTTACAGCTTGTACCTGAGCCATCCCCGCATCTGCACAGACACGAGGAACATCATACCCGACTCCCTCTTCATTTGTCTGAAAGGCGCAAACTTTGACGGCAACCGGTTTGCCGCCGCCGCGCTTGAGCAAGGAGCCGCCTACGTGGTCACCGAAGACGACTCGCTTTCGGCAGAGCCGCGTTGCATCGTCGTAAGCGACGCACTCGGCACCCTCCAGCAGTTAGGGGCCTTTCACCGGCAAAGGCTCACCATCCCCGTCATCGGCATCACCGGCACCAACGGCAAGACTACAACCAAAGAGTTGACGGCCGCCGTGCTGAGCCAACGCTACCGAACCGCATTCACACAGGGCAACCTCAACAACCACATCGGCGTGCCGCTCACACTGCTTGCCATCAAGCCCGACGACGAAATCGCCATCGTAGAGATGGGGGCCAACCATCCCGGAGAGATCGCCGCATTGTGCCGCATTGCCCGCCCCGACTTCGGGATCATCACCAACATCGGCAAAGCCCACATCGAGGGGTTTGGCTCCGTAGAAGAAATCATACACACCAAAAAGGCACTCTACGAGTCTGTCATGGCGGACGGCGGCACCCTGTTCGTCAACAAGAACGACGCAACACTGTGTGCCAACCTGCACTACGGCAAGACCGTCTATTATGCCGAAGACGCGTCTAACCGCATCGCCGACATGTCGCCCTACCTCAGCGTCACCATTGGCGGCACGCTGTTAAACACGCATCTCACAGGCGGGTACAACCTCAACAACATCTTGGCCGCCGCCGCTGTCGGTCGTCACTTCGGCGTGACCCAGGCGGAAACGGCGCATGCCATAGGTCAATACACGCCAGCCAACCACCGCTCGCAGGTCATCCGGCACAAGGGCAACACCATCATAGCCGACTATTACAACGCCAACCCCACCAGCATGGAAGCCGCGATCCGCAACCTTGCCGCCATCAACCATCCCCACAAGTTAGCCATCCTCGGCGACATGCGGGAGTTGGGGACCATCAGCGGCGAGGAGCACCGCCGCATCATCGCGCTCTGTCAACAACTTGACATTCCCGCCGTCTTTGTAGGCCAGGAATTTTGCGCACAACACCCCTGCCGCTACTACGCGGACGTAGAAAGCCTCAACCGCGCCTTGGCAGAACAGCCCGTCAGCGATACGATGATACTCGTCAAGGGCTCCAATGCCATGCACCTGGACCGACTGTCAGCCATACTGCCATGACAGTCCGGAACACCTGCACCGGCCTCGGCCTCATGTCAGGCACCTCCCTTGACGGCATCGACATGGCGTTATGCACCTTCAGCGGAGAGGGCAGTCATCTTGCACACCGCATCATACGTGCCTGCACCGTGCCTTACGAGCCTGAGTTCCGCGTCAGGCTCGCCAACGCCACGAAACTTTCCGCCATAGAATATACCCGTTTAGACATTGCCTTGGGGCAACTGATGGCGCAGCACATCAACCGTTGGCTCGGAGACGGCGACAAACCCGACTTCATAGCCTCGCACGGGCACACCGTATTCCACGACCCCGCAGCCGGCCTCACCACCCAAATCGGAAGCGGTGCCGTCATCGCCGCCCACACCGGCATCACCACCGTTTGCGACTTCCGGACCGGTGATGTGGCACTGGGCGGGCAAGGCGCACCGCTTGTGCCCATCGGCGACGAACTGCTCTTTGGGCAATACGACGCCTGCCTCAATTTGGGCGGATTCTCCAACATCTCGTACCGCAGCGGCGGACAGCGGCTCGCTTTCGACATAGCCCCCTGCAACATGGCACTGAACATGCTGGCCGAGATGCTCGGCCAGCCGTTTGACCGCAACGGCGAGACCGCCAGTGACGGCCAACTGATTCCTGAACTGTGCCTCGAACTTGACAAACTCAGCTATTACAGACTCCCGCCACCAAAATCATTGGGCAAAGAGTGGTTTGACGCATGCTTCAGTCCCCTATTGAGCCAATACCTGAAAACACATTCCGTTCAAGACTGCCTCAGAACTGTTGTAGAACACATTGCAGGACAGATTGCCCGTGCCGTGCCACGTTCAGCGACCACCATGCTGACAACCGGCGGCGGCGCACACAATACATACCTCCTCCAACGCCTGAAAGACAATTGGGACGGACAAGTCGTTGTACCCGACGCGCTGACCATCGACTACAAAGAGGCGTTGGTATTTGCCTTTCTCGGGATGTTGCGGCTGAGAGGGAGCGAAAACAGCCTCAAAAGCGTCACAGGAGCCAGCCGAAACAGTTGTGGCGGAGCGGTTTATACTGTTTAAAACTTTTCAAAAAAAAGTTGTTCGCAACTTGTGGCGAATAGAGAAAATTATTACTTTTGCCGTCCTTGAATTGAAATAATTTGAAACCTTAAAAAAGTCATAAGATTATGATAACAAAGAAAAACGACAAAGGAAATCTGGAGAACAAGAGAACAATGTTCCTCCTGGTTGGATTCATCGTTGTCTTGGCTTTGGTTTATGCTGGGTTTGAGCTGTTTGCAAGCGAGGATAAAGCCCCGGCCTTTACTATGGAAGAAGATGAATTCATTGAAGTAAAAGACGAGGATGTCATTGCAACGGATCAGACGCCCCCGCCGCCACCAGAGCCCGTACACCAGCAACAGGCTGTCGTGCTGAACATTGTAGAAGACAATATCAAAGTCAATACCGATTTGGACTTTGGTCAGGACATTTTCGAAGATGACATCATCCCTGAAGTAGAAGACGAAGTGGTCGAAGTCATCGAAGAGGCTGCCGACGACACGCCTCCCGTATATTTCACGGAAGACATGCCCGAGTTCCCTGGCGGCATGGAGGCTCTCAACTCATTCCTCGGAAAAGAAATCCAGTATCCTGAAGTAGCCCGTAACAACGGCATCACAGGCACCGTGCTGGTAGAGTTTGTGGTTGAGCGCGACGGACGCGTGAGCAACGCAAAGGTGAAAGTGCCCTTGTACCCCGACTGTGACAAAGAGGCTGTTCGCGGCATCATGGCAATGCCTAAATGGAAACCCGGCAAGAACATGGGCAAGCCTGTACGTTGCTTCTTCCAAGTGCCAGTAACATTCAGAATGTAATTAGTTCAATTTTTCTATTATAACGAACAGGGCGAAAATCAGTAGATTTTCGCCCTGTTTTGTTATGCAAGTCCGCCCTTTATTCTTCGATATTGCTGTCCGGTACAGTTTTTCCGTGCAAAATAAATTAGGACTGCCACCTCACAAAAGGTGTCAGCCCTTTTGACTATCTTTGTCTTGCATAAAAAAATTAGTCAATGCGCAAAAGTAAAGTAGTCAATTTACCGGACAGCAATATTTCAGAACAAGGTACCGATTGTATGAACTGCCGCCCCACAAGCCCCGGCGGACTTGAGACTTGTGGACGAAGACCTTAGAGCGTTACGCAAGTCGCCGCATCTTTCATCATAAGTCGTAAGTCCGCCCTGCCCTTGTGCGTGGAGCAAAAAATGCGATCGCGGCAATCAGCTGCGGCGGTTCCAGGTGCGTCCGCTGTTGGTAGAATAGTAAAGCCCCTTGCTGGTTTGGGCAAGCAGTTCCTTGCCGCCGTCGGCCAAACTCAAGAAAGTGCCGCAATAAGAGCCCGTATAGCGCGCATTCCAGGTGCGACCGCCGTTGGTACTGCAATAGACACCCTTGTCGGTTGCGGCAATGATTTCGGTGCCATACAGCAGCAAATCAGTGAACTCGCCGCAATAAGAGCCCGTGTAGCGCGCGTTCCAGGTACGACCTTGGTTGGTAGAACACTCAATCCTGTTGTTGGAAGGATTGATGCGGATCAGTTCGTTTCCAACAGTTATCAAATTAGGCATAATGATAAAATTTAAGGATAATAACGTCAGAAGTAAATTCATCATATCGGTTGTATTTTATGGTCAGTCGGCCAAGTCGGAAAAAAGCTCACGTTTGTCGTAAGCCATTTCCTCATACATCGGATGAGGGTTATGGGTAGCGGTTTCCGTCTGAACAGAATACTCCCTCATGCCGTAGCGGTTGATTGCGGGTGTCGAAAACTGCTCTTTATTCCCAAATTTGACATCAAAAATGTCGTCGTCATCAATTCTGCTTGGACCTGAAGCCACTGCGGGGTTCTGTACAGGCTCGAACGGTCTGTCCTTTGTTGACCACTCTACGGTAGCCCCGGGAATGGCATTAAGGTCATTCAAAATGACGGGGTCTTGCTTTTGCTCCGTTTGTTTGACATCTTCAGTAATGATGACATTCTTCTCTTTTTGAGCGGCAGTTTCTTGGGCTTCGGAATTGAAATTGGTGACGATAACAGAGAGCCTGATAGACTCGCCGAGGCTTTCATCGAGGCTACGGCCGTAGATGACCTCCGTGTCTTCTGTCTGGAGTGCCCCAAACTTTTCTGTCAACTCGTCAAGTTCAGAGACTTTCAGTTTCTTATCGGGGCCGTAACTGATAAAGAAGAGGAAGTTCTTGGCACCGGTAATGGCATTCACGTCAAGCAGCGGGCAGCTCAAAGCTTCTTCGACCACCTTTTCCACCCTGTTTTCACCGCTGGCCTCAGCCAGTCCGAGCATAGCCCTGTGGCTGTCTTTCATGATAGACTCGATGTCGTGGAAATCGACATTCTGAATAGAGTCCACCGTGATAAGTTCAGCGATACATTTGACCGCATTTTTAAGCACATCGTCGGCATAGCCGTAAGCGGAGTCAATATCATCGTCGCGGAAATATTTCATCACATTCTCATTCTTGATAATAATGAGCGAATCGACATGTTTGGCCAATTCAGCGACGCCGTCTTCGGCCTGTCTGATACGGGGTTTGCCCTCGAATTTGAAAGGGGTTGTCACCACACCGATGGTAAGGATTCCCATATCGTGGGCTATTTCGGCCACCACGGGAGATGCGCCCGTGCCCGTTCCTTTGCCCATGCCGGCCGTGATGAACAGCATCTTCGTGTCCTTGCCTATAAACTCCTGGATCCGTTCTTTGCTTTCGAGTGCATATTGGCGCGCAACTTCAGGTTTTGCGCCGGCGCCCAGGCCAGGTCCAAGCAGCAACTTGTTGGGCACAGGGGTTTTTTCAAGGTGTCCGCGGTCGGTGTTGCAGATCAGGAAATCCACGCCCACGATGCCTTCGCTGTACATGTGTTTCACGGCGTTGCTGCCGCCGCCGCCTATACCTATTACTTTTATTGTAGAAGAAGGGGTAGCCTTCTCGCCATAATCCGGTGTAAAGTTAATCTTATCTGTCATATTACTGGTTGATTTTATTTCTGATGATTATGATACCTTTTCCAACAAATTTTTCACCCATTGGCGGAAACTGTTGAATGCGCCGTTCTCGTTCGACCCGTTATCTGACGTGTCGGCCTCTGTTTTCTTCTTTCTTTTGAACTTGCTCTCCTTGTGTGCCATTTCCTGGTCTTCATGCCCTATCACACCCTCTTTCATCTCCTCGTCTATGCCGTATTTGAGCAGTCCGAGTGCGGTGGCATACATGGGCTGTCTCAGTTCTGACGGAATGTTGCGGGCAAACTTGTTGTCAGGGATGCCTATTCTTGTCGGCAATTGGGTATTGTACTCAAAGAGCTCGCGCAGATGACGGAGGTTAGAGCCGCCGCCAGTAAGCACGACACCGGCATTCAGGCGGTTTGCGTAGCCCGACCGGTCTATTTCAGCTTTCACAATATCAATGATTTCCCTTTGCACGCGGCAATTGATAATCTGAGCCACATTGTATTCGCTTATCTGCACAGGCGACCCGAAAGGTTTGGGAATCGTTATAGTTTTGCCGCTGTTTTTCTCGATGATACAGGTGCCGTGGTCAATTTTTATCTTCTCGGCGGTGATTTCCGATATCTTGCACACCTGCGCAATGTCTTTGGTGATGATGTTGCCGCCAATAGGGATGACTTTCGTGAAGACGGGATGGCCGTCGATGAAGATGACCATGTCTGTGGTGCCGCCGCCGATGTCAACCAGCACGCAGCCCTGTTTTTTCTCCTCATCGCTCAGACAGGCGATGCCAGAAGCGATCGGCTCCAACACGATTTCCTTAGGCTCCACGTTGGCGCCTCGGGCACACTGTAAGATTTTCTCAATCTCACGCTCGTTGCCCGTTATCAACTGGTAATTGCCGATTACCTCGTAACCAAGTTCGCCGACCGGGTCAAAGGTTTCGCGCGTCCTGTTTATCGTATAGCTTTGCGGAATGACATCTATGATTTCGATGCCAGGATCTTGCGAGACCTTGGCCACATCATCCTTGAGCTTGTCAATCTCCTCTTGCGTGATCGGCATCTTCTGCTTGTCCTCCTCATGACGATAGAGAACGTGGCGGTAGGTGCTGGTCTTCACATGATGGCCTGCCACACCCACATACACCTGTTTAATCTGCTGGTTAGAGCGCTGTTCGGCCACCTCCTTTGACAACTTGATGCCTTCGGTTGTCTTTACGATATTCTGGATCTCGCCGTACTCAACGCCCTTGGACTCGCTTTGCCCGAATCCGACCACGTCAACCTCACCCATGTCATTGAGGTATCCGATAACGGTGACTATTTTCGTCGTTCCGACGTCAAGTCCGACAATCAAACCATTGTTTTCAGCAAAATCCGCATTTTTAAGATCCATAAGACAACCTTTTTATATTTTTTCGATGATTATTTCCTTTGCGCTATAATTCTGTTCTTGTACCGTGCGTCCAGCAAGGTGTAAGTCTCGTAACCTTGCCGAGAAAGCCCCTCGCGATATACGACCCTCAAGTTGTCGAGTTTCTCCTCCACATTGTCGCCATTGCCCAAAAGCACAATCTGGTTTCCGAATGTGGACACCAGCTCTATTTGCCCTTGCTCATTCAAATAGACCTGCCGGAACTGCGCCCGCGAGAAATCGTCCGCCAGAATCTTCGAAGTCACCTCAAACACAGACTTCCATTTGTTCGCCACTGTCGCGCCTTTCTTGTAGGGCTGGCGGATGTTGCCGTTGGCAATGACCAGATAGTCCAGCATTTTGGGCGTAAAGGGGACAAGGAATCCCTCTGAATCCACAAAATACTGCTCATTGTCAGCGGTATAGACATGCAATATGATGTGCCGGAGCGTATAGTCAATCAGCAGACGAGTGCCAGATGAGTGAACAAAATTGATTTTGGCAATATACGGGTTCTGTTCCAAGAGCTCCGTCACGGCTGTAAGGTCCACATCCCGAATCCTCTTTCCGATGATTTCAATCCCTTTCTCTTCAATCATCTTCTCGACATCGGCTTGTGTCACGAGCACACTTTCATTTTCCGTGTGGGGAGTCACTTTGATGCTCTCATACGTCCTCTTGGGCACTTTGATAACGGCAAACACAGCCAATACCAAAATGCTGACAACCAAAACAATACGTGTCGCAGCCTTGACGTACCTCATATAGGGTCGAATTACGGATTAATTAGCTACAAAGGTAGCATTAAAAATGTGGGTTCAACCCTTTGGTCCGCTCAAAAAGCAAACATCGATATGTTAATAATGTTCATTCTACCGCCTCGGGCTATCCATTACGTTTGTCGAGGCCCCACAAGAGTTTTTCGCGGATTATGTCGTAAAAACTGGTGTTGTCGAAAAGGACAGTATGGGCATGAAAATGCTCTTGGCTCACGAGAATATGGATATGGTCGGGCACGATTATGCGTTCCGTGTCGAGCAGCAGGGAGAAATTGCCCGTACGGCTGTTGATTTCTATTTCAAGCGGCAAAGCAGACGGGATAACGAGTGGGCGTACGCTGAGCGAGTGAGACGCTATTGGGGTGAGTATCTGCACGTCACAGCCCGGATGTATAATGGGGCCGCCGCAACTCATCGAGTAAGCGGTTGACCCTGTTGGCGTTGCCACAATGAGCCCGTCGGCCCAATAGGTGTTGATTTTTTGTTTCCCCGACCAAACCGTGATAGCGTCAATGGCTTCGGCATTCGTGGCCCTGACGGTTATGTCGTTCAACACAAAAGAGTGCGACAGGCCGAGCGGCTCGTTGCTGTCCACATGCAGCAAGGCCCGTTCCTCAATTTTATAGTCACCGTGCTCCAGCCGCTGAAAGCAAGCCCTGAAATTGTCCTTTTTGATGCCCGACAAGAAGCCGATACGCCCGGTATTGATGCCGACCATCGGGATGGCCAGGTTGCCGACCAAGTTGGCGGCGTCTATGAAAGAGCCGTCACCACCGACGGACACGACAAAGTCTATGGGCATCAGCCTTTGCAAGTCGTGGTGTGAAAAAAAACGTTCACGGCGATTGCCCGCAATGGGGCAATTGCCGTGAACAAGCACTTCATGGCCGTTTCCGACGAGGAAGTCCACCACTGTTTGGATGAACTCCTGCTCGCCACCTTGCCGGCAATAGAGTGCGATTTTCATCTATACGTATTCTTGGATCTCGATTTCGCCGTCCAGAATCATATTGGCATTCAGCGCCATAGCTGCCATTTCGTCTTCGCCGGGATAGACAGCCACGGGAGCGATCCATTCCACATACTTCTTGATGCGTGCCACGACAGGCTTTCCGTAGGCGATGCCTCCCGTGAGGATGATGGCGTCAACTTTTCCCTTCAGCACCACGGCATTTTCCCCTATTTGTTTAGCCACCTGATAGGCGAACGCCTCCTCAAGAAGCTCGGCCTTGGGGTCGCCCGCTTTGGCGGCATTTTCGACGGCGAGAGCATCATTGTTGCCGAAATAGCCCACATAGCCGCCCTTGCCGACCAATATTTTCTGCATGTCCTCCATCGTATATTTTCCGCTGAAGCATGCTTTCAGGAACTGGTTCATCGGCAGAGAACCTGACCGCTCGGGCGAGAACGGACCCTCACCGTCCAACGCCTGGTTGACGTCAATGACACGTCCCTTGCGGTGAGCACCCACACTGACACCGCCACCCATGTGACAGACAATCAGGTTGATGTCTTCATATTTCATCCCGCTGTCTTTGGCATACATACGGGCAATGGCTTTCTGGTTAAGGGCGTGGAAAATCGACTTCCTTTCAAAGTCAGGATGACCGGCGATACGGGCCACATCCTCCATCTCGTCCACCACAACAGGGTCGGCAATGAAAGCATCCTCGAGCCCAATCGTCTTTGCCAGGTCCTTGGCAATCAGACCGCCCAAATTGCAGGCATGCTGTCCGCTATAACCGGCTTTGAGATGCTCCACCATCAGGTCATTGATTCTATATACACCTGATTTCAAGGGTTTTACAAGACCGCCGCGACCAATAACCAAGTCAATGGCATGAATGTCAATATTTTCGTTTTTCAATTCCGACAGAATCACGTCTTTGCGGAACTCATATTGGTCTGCTATTGTCTTGAACTGTGACAATTGTTCCGTTGTATGCTTAATGTTTTTCACGAAAATCTGCTTATTGCCGTCGAAGATGGCAATTTTCGTAGATGTTGCGCCAGGGTTAATGGCAAGAATTCTTTTCATAATCGTTGTCTGTTCTATTTCGTTTAATATTATTTCCTACTGTTGTTCTTTAGGGATTGAGACAGAGTCCACCGCACTGTAGAATGTCCCGGCGTTTGTCGTCACGTATGCCCTGAAGAAATAGTTGTCGCAAGTGTCGTTCCCGGACGACGGCCCTGCTTCTGAGGAGGATTCACGGAGGAGTTTGCTCCAGGCGAAGTTCAAGAAGCAGCCGCCGCTGTCAACCAGGAGAGAGTCCTGTATCAGCGGCACTACGGTAGTGTATCTGCACGTGAACGCCGGCACGGTGTCGAAGGTGCTGAAACAATAGCCTGCCTCCAAACAGCGGGCGCAGCCCCCATTGTCGGTCACTTTGGCCACATACGATACCGTTCGGGTGGAATCCACATAACTTTCGCGCTCCAATACGATGGTGGCATCATCAAAACGCTCACAACTCACTGCTATGCCAGCCAAAAGGACAAAGGCTATCATAGCGAAACGTTTTCTGTTTTTCATCCGTCAAAAAATTAGGTTGCAAATGTACAAAAAAATCCATTGCACCCTTATCGTCTTTTACGACTCTTCTATTATTCTCATACGGCATTTGCCGCAGTCGAACTCGAGCCGGAAGCGATGACGGCCGTCCGTCAAATACCAGGGCTGTTGGAGGTTTTCACCCGCAGTGCCTTTCCGTCTGCAACGGTCCAATTCATGGCGAAGGCAGTATTTGCACACCATCAACTCTTTTCCGCCAAAATTACGGGTCAAGTCGAGACCATATTCGACTTCTTCCGCCCCAAAGTCACGATAAACAGCTTCACTGAGACGATTCACAACATTCCTTTTATAATCGATGCTCGCGAATCTCTGCTCGGGGCAATACCGGAGTGCATGGTCTGACGGGTGAAAATGCTCAATCCTTTTCCTTTTCAGTTGTTCGGCGACCTCATTACGCAGCCCGTTGACAGCCGACACGGGGAGAAAGAGCGCAGGCACTTCTATTTTAAGATTTTTCAGCTCAAATGGCGTGTTTCCCAACTTTGACAAGGCTGTTTCCATCTGCCGCATGGCTACTTCAGGACGCTCGGCCGGGGTCTTGTCAACCTCCAGCACCGACTCTGCCCGCAAACCGTCTTCGTCTTCCATCAAAAGGGCGATACCGCTTTCGGTTTCCGAAAGGACCATCTCGACCTGCATTTTCCGTTCCGCCGTCTTCCCCGAAAGCATCTTCTCAAAAGTGCGGTCTTGGTTTCTATACAATTTCACTTCGTTGAATTGGGAGACTTTTTTGTGCGGTATGATTTCGTTGTTTCTCTTTCCGTTCACAAAGAAGCCCTCCAATTCGCCCGATCGGTTTATAAAGCAAAGTCCGTCGCCGTTAGCCATAGCCTTGTCGCCCTCGTAGTACAATCGGCCGCGGAGTTGTTTCAGGGCGCCCATGTACTCGCCCATAGCCTTGGGCGTGTCAAATGAAGCCATTTTTTCTCTCTCGCCGGTCAGGAAATAGGACGTGAAGCCGCGGCTGAACGTCTTTGAGGGGTCCGGGGCGAAGAAGAAACGGGTTGTCCCGCTTCCCGACTTTTCATAATTGGGATTATCTTCCAAGAAGGCATCAATCTCTTTTCTGTAAAAGGCCGTGATGTTTTTCACATACAGTTCGTCTTTCAGGCGGCCTTCCACTTTCAGGGAGCAGATGCCGGCTTGGAGCAGTTGGGCAAGATAAGGCGCGCGGTTCATGTCGCGGAGAGAGAGCAGATGCTTGTCGCGCTGCAAAACATGCCCGTCGGCGTCCAGCAGACTATATCGCTGGCGGCACACTTGGGCACATTCTCCCCGGTTGCCGCTCCTGCCATTGAGGTAGAGGCTCATATAGCATTGTCCGCTATAGCAGACGCACAAGGCGCCATGCACAAAGGTTTCAAGTTCAACAGTGCTGTTTTCCCGCACGTTGCGTATGCCCTCCAAGTCCATTTCCCGGGCAAGGATTACGCGTTGAAAGCCGGCGTTTTCCAAAAAGCAGATCTGTTCAACACTGTTGTTGTGGCACTGGGTGCTGGCATGCAGGGAAATCGGGGGGATGTCCATTTTCAAGATGCCCATGTCCTGTACGATGACGGCATCGACGCCGGCGTTGTACAAGTCACGCATCAACAACTCGACCTCCTTGATTTCGGAGTCTCTAACTAACGTATTGACTGTAACATAGACTTTTGAACCATACAAGTGGGCATATTGCACCATCTCCTCGATTTGCTGCAACGTGTTGCCCGCCGACTTTCGCGCCCCGAATTTAGGTGCGCCCATATAGACGGCGTCGGCACCATGAGAAACGGCTGTTTTGCCGCACACAAGGTCTTTGGCGGGCAGCAGCAGTTCTATCTTCCTATTCATCGGCAAATGATTTGGCCTGCAGCGGGAACTCTTCGGCAAGTTCGCCGGAAAAATAGAAGTCGTTTCCGATAACGCCAAAGGTATAGACCCGGTCATTCACCGTAATGTGCGAGCCGCCGCATTGCGGGTCCGGACCCGGCTTGGAGGCCGCAAAGCCCAAGTTGAACAGCGTGAACAGGATGTCGGGGCGGTTGGAGATGTCATAGCCTGCCCGCTTCCACTGCAACATTGTCTGATGCAAGATACATCCCGTGTAGATGTAGGAATAGAGGTGATTGTGGTAGTCTATCAAGCGGTTCATTCGCTCTGTCGTGTGGTCAGCCGTACTGAAGTCGAGGATATGCTCGTATTTTTTGCCCATATAGAACGGAGAAGCCGTGTCTTTAAGGTTACTTTCCACCTTTGCCGCAGTAAAGTCTTTGATGCCGTTCACGCCGAATGAGAACTGCGACTGCACGGAGAGCACTTTTACAGGGCCGAGGTATTTTTTGAACATCTCCCGTTTGGAATTGAACAGCCGGATTTGTTCGCCGACTAAACACCCCACAATCAGGCGCGGCTCCACACCCGTAATCGCTGAAGCCTGCAAGATGGCCTCCTTGTCTTTTACTATAGCCTCTTTCAATGCAGGCCAAGCCAGTTCATTCATCCAGGGGATAAGATTCTCGGTGGCATTTGAGGCTGAGTACTTGTTGTAAACCTGCCTCAACTCTGCAACCATCTTCTGGTATTGCTGGTTGCTTCCGTCCTCTTTGAGATACATATTGGCCGCATAAATCATCTGGCTGATACCGTCATTCCGGAAGTTGAACCGCCCCGCATCTGTGATAAGGTGTGCATTTACGGGATAAAATTTGCTCATTGCCACCAAGTCGAGATAGTCGCGCATGTTTTCCTCAAACACGGCGGCAGAGTCGGCATTCGCATCTATTGTTTTGTAGTCGGCAAGATAACGGTTGTTGTGGTCCACGGCACCCCGGTTTTTGGTGAACCCCAGCTGATAGAAAGCCCAGGCCCCCAATATGGCAAAACCGGCGGCAGCAAAAAGATGCACGACAACCTGATAGATTTTCGAACGAGTTTTCAAGGATTTCCAAGAAGCCTTGAATGAGTATTTTTCCTGATTCTTTTTTTCTTTCTCCATCATGACGTTATGCTGAAAAAACGTCGGCAAAAATACACTTTTTAACAATCGTTAAATTTTTTATCTTACCAACATCACATTCCCGCTGACTTCCAATTCGTCGCCGCCGATGCAAGTGCCCTGAAAGTGATAGTCGTAAACGCCGTTCTGACAGGGTTCGCCTTTAAATGTGCCGTCCCATCCTTCGTTCAAGTCGTTGGTTTCAAACACTTTCTGCCCCCAATGGCTATAAACCGTGAAAGTAAAACGGTCGAGGATTGCGCTCCGGACGAAGAGTTTGTCGTTGACCCCGTCGCCATTGGGCGAAAAGGAGTTCGGGACAAACACGTATGGGTCTGAACAAGTGATTTCCTCCACATCTATTTTCACGACAGCATTCTGCGCACACCCGAACGTGTCCGTCACCGTGACCATATATTCTGTATCCATAAGCGGCCAGACCCGTGTGGAAGCTTTGTCCGGCGAAAGGGCATTGTCGGAGGGGGTCCATTGGTAGGTATAGTCGGCGCCATAGTCTGTGGCAAACAACGTCGTAGTGTCAAGTTGCTTGATGTTGCAGACTTCGCACCAAGCGGACAGCGTTTCGGGGAATGTTCCCGTCCGCTTTACGATGCAACCGTGCCCCACGGCCGTACATCCTAACGCACTGGTTACCGTAACACTATATCCTGTGGTAGCCGAGGGTGACACGTATGGGGCCTCGTCCTCAAAGGTGGTGCCGTCGTCAAGGCGCCAGTTATAACTGCAGCCCGCACCGCCGTCGTGTTGTACTTGCAGCGTGACACCGTCCTCAAAACATATCAGCAGCTCAGGAATTTGTTGAATAGTGATGTCTGAAATGCCTATTGTGATACCTCCCTCTACGCTGCAATGCGGGTCAACAACTCGCACATAATAGGTGGTCGTATTTGATGGCGAGACGGGGATTTGCAGCACGTTGCGGGCAAAGACAGCGGTAAACTGCTGGTTGTATGACCATTCCACAGACAAAGTATTCCCGGCCACAATAGGGACAATGTACAGCAATGCCGTGTCCCCTTTGCACACCACCGTGTCATTCATCAGCAAAGCAGGGGTCGGGAACACATTGACATGCTGACGGAACGTGTCCACACACGAGCCCGAATTCATAATCAAGCAATAGTCAGCATCGGAAGATGGCGACACAATGGGATTGGAGACATGCACATCGGCAATGTCGGGATTGGGCAACCATTCGAAATCTGTACTTGCAAAGGGCGGCAACCCGATCTGAACAAAGTCGCCGGCACAGATGGACAGTTCGGGCAATGTGGCCTGACTGTTTGTAAGTACCAGAATAGACTTTGTAAGCGTGTCGGAGAAGTTGCAACTGCCGGCGTCCCTGACGACAAGCGTCACCTGATATACACCTGACGCGCGGTAAAAATGTACGGGAGATTCTGCCGTAGAGGTTCTGCCGTCACCGAAATCCCAAAAATATTGGCTGTTTGAACTGATTGTCTGCGAATTGTTGTCAAAATGGACACTGTCGGGGTAGCAGACCGTCCTTGGGGAAGAGAAGTCGGCCACCACTTCCGGAAGTGCGAAGTCCATCTTGATGACCCCAAGGTTGCAGTTGCTGCTGCCATTGTTTTGCGACCATGCGCCATTAGTGGTAGGAAAGTCGTCTGTACCGCCGCATCCGGCACAAACCGCCTGATAAATGCGCCCCTTGCGGTCAAATCGGCTGGTGCCGCCATCGACGTGTTCACGGGCATTGCGTAATGTGGTGCCGCCGAAAAAGCTCCCGTATCTGAGTTCAGAAGCATCGTTGCTGATGCAGATGAAATAAAAATCCTGGCCGTCCGTGTAAGACTGGAAAGCATCGCCCGTAATGGGCAAACCGCTGGTGCCCCCGAAACCGTTTAACGTTTGGCTGCCCCACCCGGACATATAAATATTGCGGCAGAAGTCAATCATCAGCGCAGTGGGCGAAATGTCAGGACCACCATTGCCCGTGCCGTAGGCGGTCATCCACAATATGCTGTCCAAGTCTGGCTTCATCTTGACCAAAAATTGACCGCCACCGGGGACACTATATAACACATTCTGAACCCAAGCGCTGTCCGTGGCATCCGTCTGCCCAAAGAGATGCGGATTGTCATATTTGTCGGTTTTCACCAAGAAACATTGGTCGTAACCTGTTTTTCCAAGATATGTACAACCTTTAAGCACATTGCCGTTCTCCGTAATTTGTGCCACAAATCCGTCTGCACCTCCAGCCAGTTGAGGCTGACAGGCATTAGGCGCGACAGGCAGATTGGAAGACAACGTGCCGCCACACACATATACGCTATTGTCGGAAGCCACCGATATGCTGTAACCAGCGTCATTTTCAGACCCGCCTAAATAGGTGGACCATATCATTTGAGTCAAATTGTAGTTCATCTTGAAGACACACGCATCCTGCACCCCATTATATGTGGTGTCAACGGCTTGAGACGAGACAGGAAAGTCTGCCGACGAGGTGGAAGAGACGACATATACATTGTTGTTGTCATCCAGAATAATCTCTCCCCTATTCTCGTCTGCGTAATTCTTTCTCAAAACAGAAGAGACATTGAGTCCGTCGTTGGCCGAACCGCCTACGAATGTAGAAGAAAGCAACTGCGAACCATCTTCGCTGAATCGGGAAACAAAGATGTCAGATCCATACGTGAACGGAAGACTGGTTGATAGCGTGACATTGACACCTCCGTGGAAGACTGTGTCAAAGGCGTTGGAAGTGACGGGAAAATCACTGGAACCCGTGGTGCCCATCACATAAAGTTCGTTATTGTCGCTGACCACAAGGCTGTGCGGTATGTCAAGCTGGGAGCCGCCAAGATAGGTTGCATACAGCAACGAAGAGCCCGTAGCGTTGAATTTTGAAATGGTGACATCCGTATAAAGAGAACTTGAGCCGTCGCAGAAGTCTTCTTGATAGGCACCGACAGTTGTGGGATACCCCACCCCGAAAGTGATACCGCCGCCATAAAGATTTCCTTGGGAGTCAAAAGTGGAAGTGTAGCCCCAATTGTCAGCAGTAGAGCCGGAAAAGGAAGAGAAAACGACTATCGGGTCAATAATCAAGGGTAAAGAAGGGTCGTAATCAGAAAGTTTAAAAGTGACTTTTTGGTCTTTGAGCACATACCGGCAACTTACCTGTACGGTGTCAGCACTGCTCAACACTTGGTAGGCCACAGGGGGCATCTCGACGACCGTGCCCAAGGTGGTTTGGACGTACAACATCTCGCGTTTCAAGGAAATTGACTTCACGCCATCATATTGCAATGCTATCTGGTTTGGATTGGAATAAGGTTCAAGCACGAATTCATACTTGAGGTGGCCGTCATGCTGCGAGAGATGCAAATTGATGCCGTCATAAAGGTGCTCGTATTGGATTTCGGAATAAATTGGAACGTGACCGGCCCAAGCGTCACAACGGTTGCCATTATAAAAATTGTAGTAGAAAGGGTATGGACTGGATGAATGAACTTTGACACCGGGATTGGCTGAAAGGAAACGGACTTTATAAGAGGAAAAACGGACAAGATAGTCGTTTTTAGAAGGGATAACAGGAGAGGAATGATGCTGCAAAAAAGGGGCATCAAAGAAATGGTAAGTCAGGCAAGAGGGCTCGAAGAATATGGCACCGTTGACGAGTTGTGTTTTGTATAGTACATTGTCAGACCATTGTCCGCAGTTTTTCACAAACTGCAGTGTATGTTCTTGGCGTAAAGAATCTGCAGGTACGCACCAGCAAGACAAGGACAAGGACAAGGAAAGCAACAGCAATAAGAGTAATCGATTTTTCATATCATCCTATAAGTGGCGCAAACTTACAGAAAAAACGCATAGGGATTGCCAGTTTTGGATAAAAAAAAAGAGAACCTCAATATAGGGGTTCTCTTTCTGAACGAGAATAGTAATAATTATCTTTTGACGATTCTAAAGATAGCAGCGCGATGTTCCGGACGGCTAGGATCCGTAATGTTTTGTTTGTTTTGAGGATCGTTTGCCGTATAAGAAACAGTGTGAATCTGAGCAGGGTTTACACCTTTTTCGATGAAAAGGTCACGAACCTTGTTAGCTCTTCTTTGAGCAAGATCACGGTTGTGTTCTTCTGAGCCGAGGTCACAAGTATAACCTTCAACTTCCAGATTCAGGGATGGATTATCTTTCAAGATTCTGACACATTTGTTGATATTGTCATTGCTGTCGTTGATTTTAGGAATGTCTTTGTCCAAGTCGAAAAGGATTTTCGTTTTGGAAAGTTCATCCTGAAGTTCGCGGATAGCTTTCTTGTCTTGTTCGGTCAGACCGTCGTCATCGCTGTCGAGTTGGTCGCAAACAGGGACAATGTAAATGTATTGAGGTTCTTGTTTGATAATGATAGGTTCATTACGTTTTTTCTTGAGCTCTTCAAGCATTTCCTCTTGAATTTGGCGTTTGTTCTTTTCAACAGGGTTAGCGCAAGCCTTGATATGAACACCAAGTTTCAGACCGACCTGAAGTTGATCCCATTTTGTGCGGATATCTTCGTATCCAGCTACATTAGTTTTATAATCATTCAGGATTGTAGAACCGAGCGTACCGTTGAAAGTGGGGCAGCCAGATTCAGTAACGAAAGTAGAAACCTTGTTAGAGTCTTTGGGGAGAATGTCGAGGAAATTAAATTTGCAGAAAGCGCCGACATAGCCGTCAGCAACCTTGCTGATTCTGAAAATACCACCGAAGTCAGCTTCCATACCGAAAGAGCATCTGAGTTTAGTTTTGATGCTGTAGCCATCGTAGTTGCCATCTTTGAAGTGGTTTTCCATATTATAATCTACATTGTAGTCTTGTCCTAAAGCATCTTCAGTAGCCCAGGTGTGGATATTGCCTTCGCCTGTGTATTTGTTATTAGCAAGGAAAGGGAAGTAACCATAAACGCCCAAGCCAGCGTAGATACCGCTACGGCCGTCGAACTTCCATTCAAATTGAGCCATCAAAGGAACTTCAATTGCCCAGATAGACTGTCTTTCGACGAGGCCATTGGCATCATAGTAAAGTTCGTAAGGATTGCCGGCATTGAACTGAGGGTCAACGTGAGAATAGTGTCCGTTAGCAGAGAAGAGCGCCTTAGCACCAACGTGGTTAAGTTCAGCTCCGAGGCTTAATCCCCAATGCTCATTGAAGAAATAGGCATAATGGAGAGAGAGCAACTCGCTGACTGAATAACGTTGTTGAAGGTCGATTCTTTTGTAGATGTTATTCGTGAATGCACCGCCAACATAGAGGTTAATTCTATGAGGACAGAATGTAGAAGTAGCGACGTTTTTAACATTCGCGCTGTCATTCGTGCTCTCGGTCTGAACCTCCTGAGCGAACAACGTACAGGATAGCGCGAAAATAAGACTGGTTAATAATAAATTCTTTTTCATAATATATTCTTTTTCTTTTTTGCTGATTTATGGAATAAAACCTTGAGGTTAGCGACCGAAGCCGCTAACCTCGGGTTTTAATTATTTTACGATAATGAATTTAACAGTCTTCACATCATTGTCAGCTGTGGTAATGCGTCCGAAATAGGTGCCTTGAGCCTTGAAGCCAGATACCTTAGTCACGGGTTCAACCGTAGAGATATGGTTGACGAGAGAACCGGTAACATCATAGATATCGAGCACAGCACCTTCGAGTTCTTCAGCACTCAGAGGAATTTCAACAGTTACAACTTGCTGGATGTTAGCAGGAACAGGGTAAACTCTGATTGCGGAGTTTCCGGCAAAGAACTGTTCGCAAGTACGATAGGTAACGGTCTCGCCCGTTTCTTCATCTTGAGAAACCACTTCGATAGAGTAGTAGCCATTGAGACCGCCAACTTCTTGGTAGTTCTTGTAGATAGCACCCGGGATGAGTTCGCCGTTCTTGTACCACTGGTAGCTGATGAAGTGGTGGCCGCCGTTGGTGGCAGGATTGTTGTTGATAATCACAACATCGTCCCATCTAGTCATCATGAACGGTACAGAATCGGTAGCGAAGTCAGTGTCGTTGACAGGTCTTCTAACGATGATGTTATAGTCGCAACCGCCTACGTTGAAGACAGCGTTGTAGTCGCCAGGAACGTTCGGAGTAGCGAATGTAGCAGTATTGTTAGAGATGAAACCAGTTTCAACTTGACCGTTTTCGTAGGTGACTGTGAATGCAGAGTTCGGAGTGCCGGAAATCATGTTGAAGTTGATAGTTACGACATCCTCGCCGCATTCTGCCATGAACATTTCCTGATCGAATGTGATATCATTGACAAATACCGTCGTCGTGGCAGCGAGACCGAGGTCACCATTAGCGCAGTACTCGTCAGCGAGTTGTGTGATGGTGTAATGTGTGGTCTGAGTAGGTGACTCGTAGATAGTATAGTCATTCGTGTTGGAAACATACATGTGAGAAGTACCAGTAGTACGGTTTTCAACCACGAAGGTGAAAGGAGCAGTACCGGTGAAGTGGATTGTAAGACCTGCAGAAGCGTCAGAGACGTTAGCGCAGAGCGTAGTGTCATTACCGCTTACAAATTCAGCTGTAGGAAGATCATGAACGGTTACGGTTGTAGCAACCTCTTGACCATTCGTGAACGAGCAACCGCTGCCTAAGATATTGCCAACGTAAGTCGGAGTATATACATAGGTACCTGCTGCGGCAGGATAATCGAATGACTGAGGACCGAAGCCGCCTGCAACGTTAGAGGTTACATTGTTGTAAGTGACAACCCACTGGATGTAACCTTGTGTATTGTTGTTCATGTCAACAACACCACCAACGATGTTAGCAGAGAGGTTGATTCTTTCGCCGAGGCAGATGTTGCCGTCCTGAGAGTCAACATTGACGTTCGTCCAAGTAGGTCTTGCGTTAACATTGACGGTGAAAGGAGCAGAAGGCTGAGAAGCAACGCATCCGTAAGCCATTGTGCCGACAGGTTTGACAGAAACATTGTAGTCGAAGCTGCCGATGGTGTTCAGCGTCTGTGTGAGCTGGTTAGACGGAGTAGCAATGTTGCTGTTGGTGACAACTGTGTTGGAACCAGATGTCCAAGTATAGTCGTAAGAACCGTAGATCTGACCGTTGGTCATACCGCAGACATTGTTATTGACATTCGTAACATTAGCGGTGAGTGTGATATTACCACCCTGGCAGAGGTCGAGACCATCTTCAGAGGAGATCATCACAACAGGTCTTTCAGCAACTCGGACAACAACAGGAGCAGATACGGAGGTACAACCGATAGCGTCGCCTTGAGAAACTGCGAGGCTGTAGGAGTAAGCACCAGCGTTCAGAGCGTTGTCGATGTATGAGCTTGAAGTAGCACCTGCAATGTTGGTAGCATTGCGCAACCATTGATAGGTAACAGGAGCGTTAACACCCGTTGCCGTGGTGACGTTGCTGGTGAGTTCAGCGGCAGCACCCTCGCACATAGTGGCGTGAGCAGCTGATACAGTTACACTCGGAGCAGCGACAACCTGAACAGGAGTGCTCAACGTAGAAACAGTAGAACAGTTGATGAGTGTGTTAGAAGAACTTACCGTAACCTGAGCGTTGATTGTTCCGACATTGTTCATGTCGTAAGAAATCGTGTTAGCGAACTGAGGCATGGTTTGTCCATTGATAACCCACTGGTAGTTGTACTGAGTATTTTCAATCAGCGTGTGGCTTGCAGTCAGGTTGACCGTACCGCCGGCGCAGATTGTGCTGTGGTCAGGAATAATGTTCACCTGAGGTCTTGCAACGACTTCAACAGCGAAGCCCTGTTCAGATGTGGCGTTACAACCAGTGTTGTCATTGCTTGTAGCAGTCACATAGAATCTGTACGGTGTAGAGCCGCTCGGAGTCAGGACAGGGTTGATAGAGGCAGTGTTACCTGCGACGGCTGTTCCATTGTTAGACCAGCTGTAGGTGTACGTAGGTTGAGGAGCATTGTCAGAAGAAGGAACGATTTCAGCCGTAAGGGTGAGGTCAGCGCCTTCGCAGATGGTTGTTGCATTCTGAGTCAGACCAGAAACGATTCTGACAATAGGATCAGCAAAGACTGCAGTGGTGATAGAACCGGACGTTGCAGAACATCCAGGAACGTCGCTGCTGACAACCACGTGGTATTCATATTCGCCAGCTGACAATGAAGGAGATGTCGTATAAACAGTGCTGTTGTTGGTACCATAGATTTCATTGTCAAACTTGTACCATGTGAAGATAGGCTGGTCGCCTGCGAGAGGTTGGTTAGCAAGAGAAGCTTGCATTGTAACTGTACCGCCTTGGCAAACGTCAGTTCTATTGTCAACAGCAGAGATTGCAACTTGGTAAGCATCGACAACATTGACTTGGAACGTAGCGCTTGAAGCACAACCTGAACCGGTCTGCTCAACGTTTACTACGAACTGGTTGTCATCTGTCGTGTAAAGGATACCAGTTTCAATAGAAGCAGCATTGTTGTATTGATGACCAACACCATCCTTGAACCATTCGTAAGAATTGGTGCCGACACCGCCTTGTACATTAGCAACCAGTACAGAGTAACCTTCGTTACAAACAGTCTGGTAAGCGTCTTGTGCAACTGCAATGGTAACAACAGGATCTGCAACAACTGCGAGGTTCGTCACATTAGATGTGCTTGCACAGCCGTATGTGAGGGCAGAAACTTCAACCTTGTAGTCAATAGCACCGATATTGTTCATGTTAGAAACCGTCAGGGTGTTGACGTTGGTCTCGTCAAATGATACATATTGACCAGTTGCGTTGTTGAACCATTTGAAAGTGTAAGGATTAATACCATTAACATCGCTGATACCACCTTCAATGTTAGCAGTCAGGGTAGCCTCACCGCCTTCGCAGATGGTGGAGTTGTCGATAGAAAGCGTGATGCGAGGATCCGTAACAACCGTAACAGGATAGTTATCCGTAGAAGCAGTTACAGTACAACCAGGCAGAGAGCTGACTTCAACAGCGTAGATGTAATCCTGCGTATTAGCCTCAGGAGAAATCGTGAGCGTGTTGGTATTAGCGCCAACAATGTAATCATTATGTTCTCTCCATGCGTAAGTGTAGGTGAGATCCTGTGTAGGATGAGAAACAACGGCGTTGAATGTGATGACACCGCCTTCGCAAATAGCAGTAGGATCGGTTGTGTAAACATTCACGATCGGGTTCTCAATCACTGTAACGATGTTATTGTCAGAAGCAGGTGACACACAACCAGGCATGTCAAATGAAGCGACAACAGTGTAGTTGTGCTCGCCAACTTCCATCGTGTTTGCATTCTGGTGGAAATTGCTCATAGAAGCAGACGGGATAACGAAACGGTCTTGATACCAAGTGTAGGTAGGAACACCATATTCGCTGTAGTCGTTCGTGACATTGAAGTCAACCTCGGCAGAAGCACAAACCATAGGATCGCTGACCGTTACAACAGGAGCGGCAGGCGTGGCGTGTACAAAGAGGTTGACAGCATTTGTCGTGCTGTTACAACCGTAAGCAGCAGCGGTAACTTCAACTTTGTAGTCAATAGAACCAATGTAGTCCATGGTGGGAACAGTCATTGTGTTCACATTCGTAGCGTCGAATGAAACAAAGTCACCCGTTGTCTTGTTGTACCAAGTGTAGGTGTAAGGATCAATACCGTTCACATCGTTGATACCGCCTTCGACATTAACAGTCATCGTGGCTTGACCATTTTCGCAGATTGCGTTGTGGTCGATAGAGAGCGTCACGCGAGGATCCGTAACAACCGTCACAGGATAGTTGTCTGTAGAAGCAATTACAGTACAACCAGGCAGTGAGCTGACTTCAACAGCGTAGATGTAATCCTGCGTATTAGCCTCAGGAGAAATCGTGAGCGTGTTGGTATTAGCACCCTCAATGTAAGCGTTGTGCTCCATCCAAGCGTATGTATAAGTAAGTTCTTGTGTAGGATGAGAAGCAACAGCGTGGAAGTTAACAACACCACCTTGACAGATAGCGGTCGGGTCGGTTGTGTAAACCTCTACGGTCGGGTTCTCAATTACTTCGACGATAGCTGATTCAGACATTGCAGAGACGCAACCAGGCATATCGAATGTTGCAAATACAGTGTAGGTATGTGAACCGACTGACATTGCGTTAGCATTCTGGTGGAAGTGAGCCTGCGTAGCGGAAGGAATCACGAAACGGTCTTGATACCAAGTGTAGGTAGGAACGCCGTATTCGCTATAGTCGTTCGTAATATTGAAGTCAACTTCAGCAGAAGGACAAATCATAGCGTCGCTAATCGCAACTTCAGGAGCTGCAGGAAGAGCGTGAACTGTGATGTTGTATTCAGAAGTTGCAGAGCAGAGGGTAGTCGTTTGAGTAACAGTCACACCAAATGTTGTGGTCTGGCTCGGAGCAGCCGTGAAGAACGGAAGCGTAGCGCCAGGGATGTTGTACTGGTAAGTAACCGTGACGGTGTCATATACATATTGACCGTTCGGCAGGTAGTCAACAGCCAGAATCTGAGTGTTGGTTCTCAATTCGTACCATTGGAATGTAAGGTCTTCGGTGTTATAGTTGTCAAGGCGAGCCTCGAGGGTAACTTCACCGCCGACACAAACGTCGTGGATGTCGTTTGCTTCAACAACCGTTACGTCAGGAACAGGAGAAACATAGACTTCGAACGGAGCGGAAGTTGCACCGCAAGCATTGGCAACACCACCTCTTTCAACATGAACTGTGAAGATGTAAGGTTCATCTTGAGGATAGAGGTATTCAGCGAAGAATCTGCTGTCGCCAAGGTTATAAGCCATATTGTCTCTCAGATCACCGTTGATGTACCAAGTGTAATGCAGGTTACCGGCATTCATACCCGTGGTGTCAACATTGGCGATAAGGAACGTGTAATCAGTTTCGCAAACTTGCTGATCGCCAGAGATTGCAACAACCGGGTTAGGATAGATAGTCAGAGCGTTTGCGCTGACAGGCTCTGAAGTACAACCGGCAGCAGCCAGCGTCACAACAGCCGTGTAAACGAATTGCTGATTGTTTCCATCAACTGTGACAGGAGAATCATAAATTGTCTGGGAGGTAGCACCAGGGATTCTGATACCATTTCTGTACCAAGTGTAAACATCCGTAGAAGCAGGTGTGTAGTTTGCAGGAACGGCTGTGATACGAACTTGTGCACCTTCGCAAGCGACATAGTCAGAAAGCGTTACGTTGCTGATAACAGGATCAGGGTTGACGTTAACAACCACCGTGTCGCTGCTTGCGATACAGAGTGAGTTGCGCTGCAGAG
>CAVIJD010000024.1:29534-35074 GCA_963643165.1 bacterium
CGTAATCATTAACGAGTTCTACGCTGAAGTTGTATGCATAGTCTCTGTAAGGTCTGGTAAGAACGATATTCTCGCCATGTATGCCAGTTGCACCAGTGAGAGCAACATTGTCCTGATACCAAGTGAAGTGATAGTCGGTTGCAGGAGCAGGTGTTACATTAGCAGTCATCTCAATGTTGCCGGTCAAGGTGTCACAAACGATAGGATCGGTCGTGATAACGAGGACAGGGTTCGGGAGGACAGTAATAGTAGCATAATTCAGGATATCGGACTCGCAGTCAGAAGCGGTTTGACGAACGCTTACGCCATAAACGTAAGTTGTCAGGTCGCCATTGTTGGCTTGAGGAGTCTCACTGTAGTAAGCGGAAACTGCACCCTCGATGACTTCGCCGTTGCGGTACCAAGTATAAACTTCGCCGCCAGGAACGCCACCGCTGATGTGAGCAGTCATTTGGACTTCGCTACCTTCGCAAACGGTGTTGTTTACGAGGTTCGTAACGATACTGTCAACAACCGGGTCGTCATTAACCACGATGGCAATCGTAGCGATATTGAAACAGCTCTGGTTGTAATAGTTCATCAGATGTGTAACCTTAACTTCGTATGTGGTGTTGGCCGTAGGAGCAAAAGTCTCAACAGGCTCAGTCATGCCGGCGATAGCATCGCTGATTTCGTGACCGTTAGCATACCACTGATATTGAAGCATAGGATCGTTGTAATTGTCAAGATGAGCCGTCAAGGTCACTTCACCACCCTTGCAGATAGTAGTTTGGTCGGCAGTGATGTTAACCTCGGGTTTGCTGTAGATGTTAACCTCGAAAGGTTCACTCATAGTCGTACAACCATTGGCGTCGGTGACTTCAACCGTGAAAGAGTAAGGATTGTCGTAAGAAGGAATCCAGTTCTCGGTATAGATATTATCATAAATATTGCCAGGAACACCGCTAGTACGTACCTGATTATGTTCGTACCAAGTGTAGGTAAGGTTAGGATCGTAAGTTCCGTCAACCCAAGCAACCAAACGTACATTGCCTTCGCCGGGGTTCGGGTTAGGAGCCATATAGCATACGTTGTGGTTACCAGAAATCGTGACGACAGGATTACGTTTAACGTTTACCGTGTTGGAGTACACTTTGTAAGGTTCGCAACCTTCGATACCGAAGTCGATGTAAGCAGCGTATGTGTAAGAAGTAGTGTCGTCATCAAGGATGTTGAGCTGTTTGTGGAAAGTATAATCGTTCACACCCTGCATCAGGACGCCGTTCTCATACCAAACGTAGTTGAAATCGCTGGCATTAGCACCTTCAACGTGAGCGGTTACATAAATGTCTTCGCCTTTGCAGACCGTGAATTCATTACCTGTAGTGTTGTTCTCGTTAGATACGATAAGTTTGAGTTCGAGTTGTTCGGTGAGATCACGAGCAGAAACAACTTTCACAGAAGCATGTCCTTCAGCAACACATTCGGTCGTTGTTTGGGTAACTTTGACGAAGAATGTTGTATTTTCAGTAACAGTAGTAGAGAAAGTGCGTGATGTAGCAGAGGGAACCAAAGTTCTGGTTGTTTCGCTGGCTTTCTGGGTGTACCATTGGTAAGTCAGGTTAGGCATGTTATAATCACCGAGGTGAGCGGTTGCCGTAACCATACCGCCTTCGCAAACAGAGTCAACGTCAAGGGTAACGGCGACATTGATGTCGCTGCCGATATAAACATTGTAAGGTTGGCTGTTAGCAACGCAACCATTATTGTTCGTAGCAGTTACCGTGAAGATATAAGCGTGATCCTGATCTGTGAGAGAGGTGTTCAGAACATTGTCAGAAAGTGTGAAGTTATGGGTCTGACCATCAATGACATTATTGCCATTGACAAGAGTTTGGTCATAGAGACGCCATTCATAAGTGTAATTTGCATTTTGTGCAGTAGTGTGGAGAGAGTCATTCAGGTTAGCCTGGAGACGAACGTTGTTGCCATTGCAAATCCAAGGATCGCCCGTAATCTCGATAGTCGGGTTCGGAAGAACGACCAGTTGTACAGGATTCGTAACAGAAAGGTCAGAAGCACAACCTTCAGGGGTCACGATCTGAACATTGTAAGAATGATTACCAGCTGCCGGTGAAACGGTAACGGTGTTAAGATGTTGGTAGGTGCCATTCAGCGGTGTACCATCTTCGTACCACATATAATCGTAAACACCAGTAACATTTACCTTAATCGTAGTCTGTGCGCCTTCGCAAATGGTATCCCTTCCATCCTGGAATGCGATAGAACCATCAGCGACAACAGGCGTGTTGATTACATTAATATATATAGAGTCTTTTCTTTCGCAATTGCCAGAAGTGCTGTTAACTTTAGAGGTCACATAGTAGTAACCTGAAGCAGCAGGGGTGACAGTAATTTGAGAAGCGTGTGCTCCCTCTGTAACATTATGCCATGTATATTGAACATTACCCTCAGGCCATCCTTGAGCGTTAACGTTCAGCGTAACGGAAGAACCTTGGCAAATAGTGTTGCTCGGGGCAGCAGCAATTTGAATGTCAACTCCGAATGCGTTAACTGTAAACTCTTCCGTGACAGCGCAGGAGTTTTCGGTTTGCATTGCGTATGCGGTAACGGAATAAACACCAGCAGGAACATTAACGGTAGCACCAGTCTGACCGTTGCTCCATTTGTAGTGATTAGCACCGTAAGCATTGGCAGTGAGCGTGGTCTTTGCACCTTCGCAAACAACATTGTCACCTGTGATGGTGAGTTGGGTAGGAACTGCTATAGCATTCACATTCACTCTTTGGCCGAATGTTCCGACGCAACCATCTGCACTAACAGCCTTTGCCACGAAAAAGTGGCTGCCAGCTTCAGTGATAGGATATGTAATGTTAGCTAAGTCGCCTGTGCCAGGGACTTCAGCACCGTCAAAGTACCAAATATAAGTAAGACCAGCGACATGGTTGGTAACGCTAACATTCACTAAATCACCGACGCAAACCGACGTTGCGTTGACATAAAATGTAGGGGCAGAAGCCGGAACAGAAAGAACCGTCACCGGGATGGATGCAGTTTTTGTACAGCCGTTAGATGAAGCGGTTACAGTATAAGTGGTTGTTGCCGTTGGGGTAACGATAACGGTGGCGTTAGTCTCGGTAGTACTGTGAGACCAAGCGTAAGCAACGTTACCTGTCCAGCCGGTTGCAGAAGCCTGAAGGGTAACTGAGTTGCCAGGGCAAACAGCAGTTTCGGTGAGCGGGGTAATCTGGAGGTCAGATCCGAAAGCATTAACCGTAAAGTCGGCCATTGCTTCGCAGCCCGTTTCAGATTTCACGATAACAGACTTCACACCAGGGGTGGTGAAAGCCTTTGTGTTGACCGTGCCGAAAGTAGCATCACCTGTCCACTTGTAAGAATAAGTATTAGCGGTAGAGGGAGTGACGACAGCCGTCAAAGTAGCTGTGCTATAAGTTCCGTCTGCATTCTCGCAAATCATATTGTCACCAGAGATGAGAACCTGCATAGGAACAGTGTCAACGGTGACATTATTAACATTAGAAGTTGCAGTTGCACAAGGATAGTTTTCATAAGTAGCCGTAGCCTGGAAAGTATAAACACCGCTGTTCGGCAGTGCGACACGGTATTCAGATCCTTCAACGCCGGAAACAAGTTGTCCGTTCATGTTCCAGCTGTAAGTAACATTGCCTAAATTAACGTTGCCAGCATTCGGGTCCGTGAGAGAAAGAGTGACCATTCCGTCAAGGCAAACCTTGCTGGAGGAAGCGTTAAGCGTAAGGGCTTCGAGCGTAGCAGGCATGCCAGCGGCTTGGAAGTCGCGAAGGGTGAAAGAGGTAGCTTCAGGGTTGCAAGCGTTATTCTGATAAACAGGAATTACATTATATTCGTCACCTGAAACGGGATTATTGATAGTCAAAGAATTCACGTATGTGATAACAGTATCCGTAGTGCCCACTTTGACCCATTTCCATTTGAAAGGTTGTTCGGAGCCAGAGGTGTAAGAGTTAGCAGTAGCCACAACAGAAGCAGCACCGGCGCAGAAGAGCGGGGCATCAACTGTTGTCACAGGCATCGGAGATACCGTGAAATAATGAACTGGTGAGTAATCAGCCTCACAGCCGTTGCGGGTAATCTGAACATCAAATTCGTAGTTCAGTTTTTGGTCCAAAGGAAGCTCATCGACGCGGAATGAGTAAGAACGGCCTGTAGCACCAACGATGTACTGACCATCGCGTCTCCATTGATAAGCACAATCAATGTTGCTTTCATGCTGTGCCGTAAACGTCACAACACCTTGAGGACAGGAGTGTTCCGGACCTTCAACATAAACAATCATGTTGGGGGCAACCGTAACATTCACGCTGTTTGACTGATAAACGCCAGCGGTTGTCGTGACCTCGCAAGAGACCAGATATTGACCGGCAGAATAACCAGTAAATGTGAAAGTTGGTTGGGTTGCAGCCACCGGTGCTCCATCGACGAGCCATTTGTAGGAAACGACGGTTGCGACAGAACCATTAGCATTGAAAGCAGCTGCAAAGTCGACAGAACTATGCGCACCACTAACGCTGATACTTTGAGGGTTCAATGGCGTAACCGTGACAATGGGCGTTCCATCTGGAACGACCATCTTGCTCGCATCGTACGATGGAGAGTGCGGTTTTGTAACCCAACTGTGCAACGCAGCATCTGCACCGTTCAAATGCAATGCTTCGCTGCGAGCCTGGCAAGTTCCCAAGTATAGGAACGCCATCAGCAGAAAAATCATAAATTTTTTCATCGTTTTGGATTTAATTATTACTATTGTTATTTATTTAATTATCATCATATCTGTGAATTTAGGACTCAATTGCCTTAATTTGAATCTAAATAGGTCATTTTTGTTGTACATTTTGTAAGTTTGCATAAATATGTTATTTCACTTTATAATCAACTTGCAAAAATACAAAAATAATCATTAGATATATTTTCTATTGCGTTTTTTTTTGATTATTGAATAGTGTGCTGAAAGATAGTTAGTTAAAAAATAGAAATAAGCGATTCTGTCACTTGCGACAACAGCCATAACTGAACCATAAGAGGATGAGAGCAACCTCGCCCGATTGAAGACAATCAGACAATTGAATGGAGACGGTGGCCGGATTCTCGACCATGGAAAGGCAGGGCAACGACAACGAGGCAGAGCAGGAGACTGTCCGAGTCGGAAGACCAGACAGTAAAGAGCGAAAGGCTCAATCATTATAAAACTGGAAGAAACTAAGGACTGTTAGAACATGGAGGAGACGCAGCGGCACTGGAGACAGATGCGAGAAAACTGGCAAGTCTATCTCATAACACATTAAGTTAAAATGATTTGGCAAGCTAAAACGGAACAATTTCAGAAAACGACGGATATCAGAATATTCGCAGGGCAAATCGCATCGGGGTTCAAATACGCGATTCTCGATGGGATATCGATGGGGTGCTGGGGATTATTAGGGGTTAAAGAGGGGAGCAAAAAAAAAGGGTCTCCGTGACAGGAGACCCTCTGTGGTATTGGG
>CAVIJD010000025.1:0-32066 GCA_963643165.1 bacterium
CTGCTCCATAACCGGCGGTGCAGCGACCGCAAGGGAGCGGAACCGTCGGCTGCGACGCGCCCACGCCACCCTCGGCCCTCGAAGAGGGCCAACATCAACGTCCGGGCAACAACATTTTCAACTATAATGCTGACACACCAAAAGTTATCAATAATTTATCATGAGTCACCAACAGGCAGGAGACAATGAAGTGTTCCATAAGTTCCACTTGGAAAGTCACAAAAAAGGGGCATCTCTTGGAGATGCCCCTTGAAAGTCTGGTGGCAACGTCTCGAAGACTATGCTTCCGTCGGCGTTGTCGTGTCGGCTTGTGCCTCGTCAGATTTGGCCGCCGACTGTTCCTTCTTTTGGGAGCGGCTCATCATGGCCAGCTTGTATTCCAAGTCTTTGGCTTCGGCTTTGGCGGCCTCAATCTTCTTGCGGAATTCCGCAGTAACGATTTCCGCATTTTTGGAATTTGCGAAGAAGCCGAGGTTGTTTTCCCACAGCGGGATGTCTTCACGCAATTGATTCAAGCGGTTGCGGAGATTGTTCTTCTCCTTGTCGATCATCTTGCCGGCATCGGGGCTGTTGAGGATATTGTCGAGACGCGACTGGAAACGGGTATGGCGCAGGTCTTGGGCGCTGATCTTGAGTTCGGCAAAGCGTTTGTCAAGAGCCTCCCGGTATTGGGCATAGATCTTGTCCTTCTCCTTTTTGGGAACAAATCCAATCTCAATCCATTCGTTCTGGTAGGCCTTCAGCACCTCCATATTGGCAGCGCGGTCATCGCCGAACTCGTGGGTGAGGATCTTCTGGATGAGTTCCTCTTTCTTCTTGAGGTTCTCATTTTCAACCTCTTGAACATTCTTGAAATAATTCGACTTCGCCTCAAAGAACTTGTCGCAGGCGGCTCTGAAGCGTTTCCAAATCTGGTCGGAATACTTGCGCGGGGTCGTGCCGATAGTCTTCCATTCGGCCTGGAGTTTCAGCATCTCGTCGGTGGCCTGTTTCCAGTCGGTGCGGTCGGCGATGCCCTCGGCCTGCAGCACAAGGTTCAGTTTCTTGTTGTAGTTCTGGGTCTGCGTCTCCTTGATGCCCTGGAAATACTCCTTCTTGGCGGTGAAGAACTTGTCGAGCGTGGACTTGAAGCGGTTCCAGATCTCGTCGTTCAGTTTTGCGGGGGCCGGACCGAGCGTTTTCCACACCGTCAGCAGTTCGGTCAGTTTATCGCTGATCGTGTTGTACTCCTTCAGCGAACCAGAAATGTTGGCCACGGCTTCCTCTGCCTGCTCGCAAAGGACCACCTTGGCATTGTAGTTGTTCTGTTCCTCAGCGAACAGCCTGTCATAGAACTCCTTTCTGCGGGCGTTGATTTGGTCGGAGGCGGACTTGAAGCGTTCCCACACCTCCTCCTTCTTCTCTTCGGGCACGGGGCCGATCTCTTTCCACTGTTCGTGGAGGCTCTGGAGTTCCTTGAACGACTGGTTGATAGAATCGACAAGCAGCAGCGACTCGGCCTTCTCGCAGAGTTCGAGTTTGCTTTCGAGGTTCTTTTTAAGGTCCAGCGCGCGCATCTCCTTGTTCATCCTAAGGATGTCGAAGAACTTCTCGACATAGAAATGGTAGTTCTGCCAGAGGTTCGTGGACTCGGCTTGCGGCACGGGACCGATGTTTTTCCAAGCCTCTTGGAACTCCTTGAACTTATCGTTCAGCACCTTAAGGTTAGACTCCGTCTCCACGAGGTTACGGAGGTCTTCAATAATCTGTTTCTTAGCCTCGAGGTTTTTCAGTTTCTGGGCTTCTAATTCCTCCACAAACTTGGCTTTGGCATCCTTGAATTTCTGGAAAGCCTTGTTAAAGCGGACTTCCGTCTCATCGGGTTCATTGGAGGGGGCTTCGGGTTCGGCCGCGGGTTCTTCGGGGTTTTCGGCGGCCTTGGCCTCGGCGGCAGCCTTGGCGGCATTATAGGCGGCCAGGGCCTCGCGTCTTCTTGCTTTCAAGAAATCAATGATCCTCGAGCGGAGCACGCCTATCCTTTGCTTGATGGCATTGACATCAGCGTTCTCAACCAGGCGTTCCATTTCAGACACGCACTGTTCGAGGTTCAGGGCGGCGTATTCAGTTTCTATCTGTTCCAGCGTCTCTGCGGGTTCATTCTCAGACTCCGTCTCAGACTCAGACTCGGAATCTTCCACATTCTGCTGGCGGTCAATTTCAGCGGCGATTTCTTCTGCCGACTTCTCCTCGGCAGGCTCTTGTTTCACGGCATCCTGTGCCGGCGCTGCGGCCGGGGCGGGCTGTTCTGAAGTGCCCTGTCCGGCGCAGGCGGCAGGCGCTTCAACATTTACAGTATCCTCTGCAGGTGTGGTAGGTTCTTGAGGCATAGCATTTTGAACTTCCGTGGAAGTTCCGGGATTCATCTCTTGAGGTTGCTTCTCGACACTCTCTTGAGAAAGAAAATCTTGTTGTTCCATAAGATTTTTTTTAATGAATAGTAATTAGGTGGTTAAAAATCAGGGCGCAAAAATAGAAAAAAAACGGCTGACAGGCTTTTTCTTGAACACATTTTCAGCACATTTCATGCAAATTATATAGGTTTTGGGGCCGGCGGGGGCGAAAAGGGAGGGGTGTCAAGGTGGGGGCGGGGCTCTTGCCGGAGGGCTGACATTCGTCATTTCACACAAAATAATAAGTTGAAAAAAAGGCATTGCCCGATTGGTGAAAATTTCGTATGTTTGCGCTTTCTTAAAAAAGAAAATACAGAAATAACAACTAACAACCAATTTAATAACTTGTTAAATCAAAAACTTATGGCATTTAAAGGAGCTTTAATCATTGACACGGACAAGTGCAAGGGTTGTGGGGTTTGCATCACGGGATGTCCCAACAACTGCATAGCACTTTCCAAACATGTGAACGCGAAGGGTTACAATTACCTGGAGACAGTAAACGAAGATGCGTGCATAGGCTGCGCCAGTTGCGCAGTGATTTGCCCTGACGGCGTCATCGAAGTTTACCGTGCCAAAGAGTAATCCATTCCTTTTATCAACTCAGTATCAAATCAACAATTAACATTTAAACAATTTTAAAATGGCAAAAGAACTTAAATTAATGAAGGGTAATCAAGCCATTGCCGAGGCTGCCATTAGAATGGGGTGCGACGGCTATTTCGGTTACCCCATCACTCCTCAGAGTGAAGTCCTCGAACATTTGATGGCAGAAAGACCATATCTTACAACCGGCATGGTTGTTCTTCAAGCCGAAAGCGAGTTGGCATCCATCAACATGGTGTATGCGGGAGCCGCCACCGGCAAGCGAGTCATGACATCCTCATCCTCTCCCGGTTTTTCGTTGATGCAGGAGGGGCTTTCCTATATTGCAGGCGCCGAGTTGCCCGCCTTGTGTGTGAACGTCGTGCGCGGCGGCCCCGGTCTGGGCACCATCCAGCCTTCACAGTCCGACTATTTCCAGACCACGAAAGGCGGCGGTCACGGTGACTACCGTCTGATCACGTTGGCGCCGGCATCCGTGCAAGAGATGTACGACTTTGTAGAGTTGGGTTTCGACTTGGCCTACAAGTACCGCAATCCTGCCTGCATCCTCTCCGACGGTGTCATCGGCCAGGTGATGGAAAAAGTAGAGGTTGACGACTACAAGCCTCGCTGGACCAACGAATACATTGCAGAGAAATGCCCGTGGGCCGCATGGGGCAAGCCTGCAAGCCGCAAACACAACATCATCACCTCCCTTGAGCTTGACGCGCTCAAACAGGAAGGCGTGAACGAGAGAATCCAGGCCAAATACAGAGAATGCGAAGAGAAAGAGGCCCGTTATGAGGCCATCCAGTGCGAGGATGCCGAATACCTGTTCGTGGCATACGGTTCCGCCGCCCGCATCTGCCTGAAGTCTGTAGAGCTGGCCCGCGCCGAGGGCATCAAGGTCGGTCTGGTCCGTCCTATCACCCTGTGGCCGTTCCCGACGAAAGCCGTCAGGGAGATCGGAAGCCGCATGAAGAAGATCCTGAGCGTAGAGATGAACGCCGGACAGATGATCGAAGACGTACGCCTTGCCGTTGACTGCAACGTGCCCGTCGAGCATTACGGCCGTTACGGCGGTGTCATCCCCACACCGATCGAAGTATTCGAGGCTTTGAAAAATATGGTCAAATAATTTAATCAACTGAAGATATGACAAGAGAAGATATCATAAAACCTGAAAATTTAGTGTACAAACGCACGCCGGTTCTCACGGATGCCATCATGCACTATTGCCCGGGCTGCGGCCATGGCGTAGTTCACAGAATCATTGCTGAAGTCATCGAGGAGATGGGCATTCAGGACAAGACCATCGGCGTATCACCGGTAGGCTGCTCCGTGCTGGCTTACAACTATTTCGACGTCGACTTTGTAGAAGCCGCCCACGGACGCGCTCCCGCGGTGGCAACGGCCATCAAACGCCTCTGGCCCGAGAATTTCGTCTTTTCCTATCAGGGAGACGGCGACTTGGCCTCCATCGGATGCGGCGAAGTGATGCACGCCTGCAACCGCGGCGAGAACATCACCATCATCTTCATCAACAACGGCATCTACGGCATGACCGGCGGCCAGATGGCCCCCACCACCCTTGAGGGTATGGAAACCGTTACTTGCCCCTACGGCCGTGACCCCAAGATCATGGGACACACCATGAGGATCACGGAGATGCTGGCCCAACTGCCCGGCACCTACTACGCCACTCGCCAGGCCGTCTATACGCCGGCATTGGCCCGCAAGTGCAAAAAGGCCATCCGCAAGGCTTTCGAGAACCAGAAACTCAACAAGGGCCTCTCTTTCGTGGAAGTGACCTCCAACTGCAACTCCGGCTGGAAGATGACCCCGGTACAGGCCAACAAGTGGATGGAAGAGAACACGCTGAAGTTCTTCCCGCTCGGCGACATGAAGGTGGACGGCAAGTTCGACCCCGCTTTCATGGAGCGTGTCAAGACTTTCGACGAGCCCAACGAAACCATCTATTCCTTGAGAAAAAAATAGTAACGATTTAAATTCACAAAGAAATGACAGAAGAAATAATTATAGCAGGCTTCGGCGGTCAAGGTGTGCTTTCTATGGGAAAGATTCTGGCATACGCCGGCATTATGCAAAACAAGGAGGTCTCCTGGCTTCCTTCTTACGGTCCTGAAATGCGCGGTGGCACGTCCAATGTCACGGTCATTCTGAGCGATGAACGTATCTGCTCCCCTTACCTCAACCAGTTCGATACGGCTATCATCCTCAACCAGCAGTCTATGGACAAGTTCGAGTCTGCCGTCAAGCCCGGCGGTCTCCTCATCTATGACCCCAACGGCATCACCAACCACCCGACCCGCAAGGACATCAACATCTATCAGGTCGCCGCTGCCGACAAGGCCAGCGAACTGGGCATCGCCAAACTGTTCAATATGATTGTCCTCGGCGGCTTCCTCGCTGTGAAACCGCTGGTTACCCCCGAAATGCTGCACAAAGGCCTGGAGAAATCTCTTCCCGAACGCCACCACCACCTCATCCCCAAGAACGAAGAGGCTGTGGAAATCGGAAAGGGTCTCCTGAAACCTTACCATACCCTTTAGTCTATACCGACTATGATATTACGAGGGGTTTGCCCAAAGGCAAACCCCTCGTTTTGTTTACTGCAACACGAAAACTATAACTTTCAGTCTGTCACTGTTCCTTCCAACGCGTCTCCATCCGGCAGGTCTCCTCACCCTCCCGCTCTGAAAAGGCGGACAAGGCAAACACGCCAGAACCGGTCTCTTTCTTAAGCACGGCATAACGGTCGTCTGAGCGTGTCTGTTTCAGGTAGTTGAGTGAGATGTGCGTCAGTTCGTGGCTCCGGTGAAATTCGTACGGAAAGCAGTCCATAGCCCACGTCACGTAAGAGGCATTGTTGACATGGTGATTCATGTCAATGTCAGAATAGACCACGGGGCGATACTGTTGCGGCTCTTCCTCCACGCCCCTACGCAGGCGTGTAGCGGGCTTTTCCAACGCATGCAGGTTGGGCTGCAAGTGCAGACGGTCGTCAATTTCAGACACCAGACAGGGCTTGCCTTCCGTGTCCAGCACCACCCAGTTGGACGTGGCGCGCACCAAGGTCTCCCCCTCCGGCGTCTCCACCAGATAGTCGCGCGGCTGTATCAGGTAATTGTGCTTCTTGCCCCAAGTGCTGATCAAGACATGCTCTTTCCAGGCCGGCCGGCGGACAATCTCCACATCCATGCGCGAAAGGGCCCAAAACCGGTTCATCGTGTGGAGGAAATTCCATCCGCAGTTGATGCCCTCCACATGGTTGTCTGCCACCTCCTGCATCAAACCGAACAACGCCGTCGGGCGGAGCAGACGCTTGCCGTCCACTATAAAAGAGGAAATGACGTGCTCTTCTGTATATACATTCTCAATCTCTGTCATAAAATATTGTTTTTCAAATAATTAAAACCATCCTACAAGAACATTCCCAGTCTTGTTCAGCGGCGCGCAAAAGTACAACTTTCCACAACATTGCGATTTTATCATCATAAAATGCCCTGTTTCGGACAAGGACATCTGACACCTGAAACGATTTTTGTATGGCCTCTCTGCAATTTTTTACGCTGAATGCCGTTAGCATTGTCTGAACAACGAAAAAAACGCTTTTGATGAAAAAAATTCTATTATTTCTGGCCTGCATTTTCTCCCTCAACGCATTTGCCCAAAACAACGGGGCTGTCACAAACCGGACAGATGCTTCAGGGCGCAAGCAGGGGGTCTGGAAAAAATACGATAACGGGAAACTGGTCTATGAGGGCCAATTCAAAGACAACGTTCCCTACGGCACATTCCGGTATTACCACGAGAACGGCAAATTGAAGAGCGTTTCCGAATTTCAGCAAGGCGTACACCGGGTAAACACCACCATTTACCACGACAACGGGCACAAGGCCTCGGAGGGGGTTTTCATCGACCAGCAAAAAGACGGCGTCTGGCATTACTACTCCGACAAAGACACGCTGATAGCCACGGAGCAGTACGACAAAGGGAAGCGGTCGGGGCAATGGAGGACCTATTCGGCGAGCAGCGGGCTGCTTTTGGACGAGCGGAACTACACGGGCGGCAAACTCAACGGGAAACACACATCCTATTATGTGAACGGTGTCGTGAACATAGAGGAGAACTACCTCAACGGCAAACTCAACGGGCTCTGCACCGCCTATTATCCCAACAAGCACATCTCCTCGTCGGGCAACTACCGCAACGGGTTCCGCGACGGCGAGTGGAACAGTTATGATGCCGCCGGCAAGATACGCACCACAATGGAATACCGCGACCAGCGCACCGTAGCCACATACATATATTTATATATGAAAGGTCAGGGACAAAAGCTGAACCAGAACCTGATTGCCTATTTCCGGAATGCCGGCGACAAGACGGATGCCGTACTCAAAAGCGGCAAGCACATTCTGGTGGACGAGTCTTTTGATGCCGTGTCGCAGTGGGTTGACTTCACGGCTTTCCTCAAAGTGACACCGGACATGATAGCCGCCGTGGACGCCATTGCGGGGTACACCGAATCGACAGAGGAGGACGACAGTGAGGCCATCATCGTGAAGATTGTGCCCGCGCCAGACGAGGAAGTGCGTGCGGAGGGCGCAGAAGCCCAAATGGTTAAAATGCTGTTCAACACCGCAGTGCCAAAGGAATAGGCACGTCAGTCATGGTCGCGCCGGTTTTCGCATTCGCAGATGTCCGTGAATAGGATTTCCGTGTAGGGCAACAGGACTTCCATTGCCTCATATTCGCTTTTGGTTAAAGGTATCTGTCTCAGGTCAAGCACCTTGAGGGTATGTTTCAAAGCCGTGACGGATTCAGGGAGCACATACAAAGGATTTCCCCAAGCATCGACGTACTCCAGACTTTCCATTTCCGCGACAGAGTCGGGCAGCGTCTCGAGCAGGTTGCGGCTCACAATAAGGTTGCGGAGTCGCTTGAGGCGGCCTATCGCCTCGGGGAGGCGAACCAGTTTGTTCTTGTCGAGGTTCAGGAGTTCGAGCCGTGAGAGTTTGCAAATGTTGCGGTTGAGGACGCAGAGGCGGCATCCCTTGACGGTAAGTTCGCGGAGTTCCGTAAGTTGAAACAGCGTTTCGGGCAATGAGTCCCGTACCGGCAGTTTTGACAATTTGAGGCGATAGACCTGTTGCGGTTCCGCGAGGGCCTCGTCCAGGGAGGTATAAGTTTTACCGTTGTCGTGCGGCCCGTAGAGCACTTGCGGGGCACGCTGCGCCGTTAGCGGGCTCAACCACACACTGAACAAGAGCATTGCAAAAAAACGCAGGGGTTTCATAGGCGGCAAAGATATTGTTTTTCTGTTGATTTTCTCATATATGTACAAACTTTCGCACGGCTAACGCACGAATGCAGAATGCAGAGGCGTTACGCGTGTTGTTCTTTTTCTCTCTCTTTTCACGATGTTGGTCCTCTTCGAGGCTCTGTTTGACTCGGGGCGCGGCTTGCTCCGACGGCTTCACCGTCGGTTATGGTCATTGGCGGCTCAACGAGCCGCCAATGATTGGGCATCTCCGATGCCCAATCATTGCGAGGTCTTCTCTGCCAGAGCTGACTTGCGAACTAAAATGGAAGAGGGGGGCGACTTGCGCACACGCCCTCGGAGAGGGCCAACATCATTGTGCATGACAGATGCATGGACGAAAACAATCCATCGGCAGTTCCAATGATTCTATTTTCGAAGCTTTGAAAGTAAAATATCCATTAGCGCCTGTAGCAATGCCCGCTTCACCTCCACTCCATAGTCGGAATTCAAAAACTCAGACGGTACGATATAAGCCAATCTTCCTCCCTCCCTAAGTTGGGATATTGACTTAAGCAAAAAGAGGGTATAGATGTTCGTAAAGCCGCTTAGCCGCATGTGCAGCTGGCTGTTTACTATTGGAACAAGAGCGGCATTGTCATAATCGTGGAATTTGAGATACGGAGGGTTACATATTATGCCGTCATACGCTTCGTCCCAGGGTGAAGTGATATAATCCTCCTGCTTAAACTCCAACCGGCTTCGTGACGGGGATCTTTCTTGGAACCATCTTTTCTTAATGGCAATGACATTATACTTTTTTCCATCCTTTCACGTTTATGTTCAAGTCTATCTGAACATCTTTTCAAGCATCAGGCAACATGAAAAAGAACATCTCAACCTCCCTTTTCTGCACTTTCGTCTTATGGGTCATCTATTCATGCGCGGCGTGTCAGGGCAGCCTCACAAGCACTTACGATTCGCTCTGGAACCGCTATCGGAACACCAACCGGGCTTTCATCCTCGACTGCAACCGGATGCTTGACACCATCAGCCGCAAAGCCCTCCGCGAGCAGAATGAGCACCAGCTGTTCCGCACCGACTATGAACGTATGCAACTGAACCGCCGTTACAATCCCTTGTGGAGCGACAAAACGGTCCTGCTCTATCTTGACTCCGTTGCAGCGTTGCCCCACTCGGCGCCTTACCTCTGCCTGTACCATTACCTCACCGGCACCACCCTCGAGAACTGCCTGGCCTCGAATGCCTACGCTACGCCAATAGCCCAGACTCACGACTTGCATAAAATTGACGAGTGGACCCGCGAAGACCTCAAGAGCGTGTCACGGCAACACTTCGACACCTGCTTTGCCATGCTGCAGCAACTCATCGGCTGCCCCGCCGCCGACTTCTCCTTTATGCTTGGCGGCGACGCGGCTTTCCGGAACCTCCGCCCCACCCTTTTCGACATCGTGGTGCAAGACCGCCTGACCCACACAGACGACACCGCCGAAGCTTTCAGCCTCATCGACAAAGCGACAGGCAGCCATGCCCTGCCGGAAAGCCGCGAGGCCGTCATCGACTACGAACTGCTGCGCCTTGACCTGCGCCGCCGCAACGCGGGCTTGCCAAAACCCGAAGCCAGCGACCGCTACCTCAAAGAGGTGGCAGCCCTGGAAAAGCAATACGGCAATGACGACGCCTTTGACTATGCGCGCGGCATCTGCCTGTTTGAGGCCGGCTGCAGCAGCGACAGCACAAACGACTATTTCGCCTCTGCACTGTATTATTTTGACAAGTTGATTGCTAAAGACGAAAATCCCTACTTCGTGCAAAATGCGCTGTACTGCAAAGAGCGCATCCTGCAGCCGGAACTGCACCTTAACAGCAGGGACCAAGACCGCATACCCGCGTCCAGGCAACGCCTCGCCATCCGTTACCGCAACATCGACTCGCTCTACGTCAGCGTCTATAAGACAGAGAAAGCCGTGCCCCTCTCCTATCATTACAACCCCAACCTTGACTGCACCGTGCTTGACTCCGCGGCTGTGTCACAACTCGGCAATCCCATTCGGCAGGAACGTTTCGCGCTGAAAAATCCCGTACCCTACAATGCCTACACCACAGAACTATGGCTCGACTCTCTGCCGACAGGCTGCTACACCCTCATCTTTCACCGCGCCGCCACATGGGACACGGCATCCACCATGCTGACAACCGCCATCCACGTCACCGACATCAAACTCACGGGATGGTCAATCGGAGGGAAGGCCCGGCTGGCAGTCAACCACCGCACCTCAGGAGAGCCTTACGCACACCGCCGCACGGACGTAAAAGGCAGAATCCCCGCCATACTGTTCACCAACAAGAACGGCGAAGTCGGCATGCCCGCCCTCTTGCCGGAAAACCATCCCTACCAAAAGCTGTACCACATCCGCTTCCGTGACCATAACGACCAGTATTCCACCCGACTCCTCGTCGGGAGACCATACCGTCGCAACAGACGATTTGCCGAGAACAAACGCCTGTCGGAGTCAGGACGCATCTGCCTTTTCACCGACCGCACGCTATACCGTCCCGGGCAGACCTTATACTTCAAAAGCATCGCCGAGCACGGCAGGAAGAGTTTCTCGGGGCAGCCTGTCACCATAACACTGAACGACAAGAACGGCAAACTCATCGACTCCCTGCATCTCACCTCATCGGACTATGGCAGCACCGCCGGCGAGTTCAAAATCCCGCTCTCTTCGATAGGTCGCCACACCCTTTCTGTCCGCATAGAGGGGAAGAAAGCATCGTACTATGCCCGGAAGAGCCTTGACGTGGCAGAATACAAACTCCCGGCGTTCAGCATTTCGCTCAACATAGACACCAACGAAGTGATGGCTGGCGACACGCTGACCATCAGCGGCAAAGTCATCGCCCTCAACGGTGTCTCCGTGGCGGACGCTGCCGTCTCATTGCAGATCTCCACCTTCGGCGCGCCCATTGCGGAAACGTTTTCCGGCGAAAAGGAAAAGAGCCTCAAGGCAGATGTCGCCTGCGACCAGGAGGGGCAATTCCTGTACCGCCATGCGCTGCCGGCAAGCGACAATGACTACGGCGTTGAAGTCAAGGCCACCGCCACAGACCTGAACGGAGAAACCCACGTCGCCACCCGCAACTTCTGGATTCCGGTCCGTTCGCTCAACTTGCTTGTCACGGGCCTTGAAGACATTGACCAGTCGAGCGAAGACACCCTGAGATGTACCGTCAGGCCCGTCAATCATGACGATGTTTTGCAGCCCGTTGCCGTGCGCATCCGGATAGAGCAGCTCGAAACGCCGCCCCTTTACCGCGAATGCCTCTACTCCAAAACCGGAGAGCCCAGCCAGCCCCTTTACGACACGGCCGCCTGCCGCCGCCACTTTCCGCAGTTCGGGCTCGACCCTGACGAGAAACGCGAACTGTTGTGGCCCACGTCAGACCTCCTGCTCGACAGCACCAAAGTGTGCAAACCCGATTCCGCGTTACACATCTCCATCAAACATTGGCCGTTCGGCAACTATAAAGCCACATTCACCTGTTTAGACAAAAAAGGAGACACCGTAAAGCAGACCTTCACCTTCAGCATTTACCGTTCAGACACCACGGCCACCCAACGTTACGAACCCGTATGGGCCTATTTCAAAGCCGTACCGCAAGCCGGCGGCGAGGCCACCGTCGTGGCAGGCACCTACCTCAAGGACGCCCTGCTCATCTGCAACGTCTATCAAGGCAAGCGGCTGCTGCAAACCGAGTCTTTCAAACTCAACCGGTCGCAGACATCATTCACCGTTAAGACCAGAAAGCACGGCGGTGCCTCCGTCAGTGTCAATGTGCGCGTCATACAAAACGGCTATTGCTACCAAGAAGACCGCACCGAAACTCTTCGCGCCCCCGCCGCCAAAGCGGACAGCCAGACGCTCCCCTTGGAACTCACCCATTGGAACAACCTTGCCGAACCCGGCAGTCAAGAACATTGGGAACTGCAGATTCCCCGTGCCGCCCACACGCTGCAAGAGTCGGCCGAGGTGCTTGCCTGGATGATCGACTGCAGTCTTTATGAGTCTGGCATGGCCCAACCCGCCCACACGCTCTCCTCCGGAGGACCCAACCGCTACCACCTCCGCGACAAAGTCCACCTGCGCCACCCTCTTTTTCACCAATACATCTCATTCCAAGACCTCTCAGACCCGTTTCTCAGCCATACGGCAAGTTCACCGACCAAGCCACGGACTATTCGGAACAAAACGTATGAAACCATCGAATGGCTTCGAAACCGCAGGTATCGTAACATCCTGACAACCAACTTGTCAGCCTTAACGAACCAAAACGAACCTATAGAATCCTACGATGACATTGGAATTCATGCAACCCTTTACGCAACCGACAACGTTGCTTTGCATTCCAAAAGAAAGTCGTCGGTCATCCTGTTGTCCGACATGGGAGAGCAGGACAGTTTTGCCGAAGACACCCCATCCGCCATTTCCAATGAAGAATCTGCAGACATGACATCGGCGGGAAAGAGCGGAGGCTCAGGAGCGACGGATTCATTCTCGTCCTCACTGAAAATCAGAAGCCAGTTTAAGGAGACCGCATTCTTCTACCCCACCTTAAAAACGGACCAAGAAGGGAGGTTAAAGATAGACTTCACCCTTCCCGACCAATACAGCAAGTGGCAGTTCTTCGCGCTGGCGCACACGCCGTCGATGCAAAGCGGCTCGTTGACCGCGTTTTTGCAGTCGCGCAAGACCCTGATGACCCAAGGCAACGCGCCGCGGTTTTTGCGCGAGGGTGACACCCTGACCTTGCAAGTACGTCTCACGAACCTCAGCGACACCGCCTTGGACGGCAGCGTCGCCATCCGCCTCTTCAACGGCACTACGGGCGAGCCGCTGCACATCCTGGTCAACGGGAGCGACTCCCTGCAAGGCTTCCGTTGTGCAGCCCGGGGCAATGCCGTCGCCGGCTGGCAGATAGCCGTGCCGCTTGACGTGCCGCTCATCGGATACCGCGTGCTGGCGCAAGCGGGGCAATACGGCGACGGGGAAGAGAACGTGCTGCCCGTACTGTCGCGCCGCACACTGGTGACAGAGTCGCTGCCGTTTTCGGTCCCGGCGAACCGCGACACCACCCTCCTGTTCCGGAAAATGCAGGACTGCACCTCGCCGACCGTCCAGCCATACCGCTACACGATGGAGATTACAGGCAACCCCACCTGGATTGCCCTGCAGTCGCTGCCTTATCTGTCCAAAGACCGCTATGACTGCAACGAGCAGATCTTCTCCAAACTCTTTGCGGATGCCTTGGCCTTGCACATAGTAAGCCAACATCCGGAAATTGAAAGAACCTACAAAGACTGGCAGGCCGACTCGCTGCACAACTCCCTGGCCTCGCCGTTGACCAAAAACGAGCAGCTCAAGAGCATCCTTTTGGAAGAGACCCCTTGGGTCGCCGACGCAAAACTGGAAACGGAACAGAAAGGCGGGATGGCGAACCTTTTTGACAAAAAGAGTCTCGAACTCCAGATCGCCAAGCAGGCCAAGAAGTTGCTACGCAACCAGACCGCAGCCGGCAGTTGGGGCTGGTTCGGCAAGGGCGACGGCAGCGAGCGCATCACGAACTACATTGTGGCGGGATGCCGCAAGCTGAACAGACTCGGCATCAACATCCCGGCCGCCGATGACATGGCCGACAAAGCCATCCGCTACCTGGACGAAAAGCAGGAGAGCCGCTATCGCCAGTATGTGAAAGAGGGCGGTATCGACAAGGACACTCCATTCATCCTCAGCCGCAATGACTTGCAATACTTGTACATAAAGACAACGGGGCAAGCCGACAGTGCATGGCTTCAGCAACCATACGTCAAAAACTTGTTGGCGCACCTCACGGACAACCTATACGAAGCCGACCGGTTGCGGCAAGCCGAGACCGCCCTCATTCTGCACTATGCAGGGCGAGGACAGGAGGCCAGGCAGGTGATAGAAGCCTTGCGGCAGCAAGCGGTCAGGAGCGAAAGCATGGGCATGTATTGGCCCGACCGTCAAAACGGGGAATACCCTTGTCCGCGCTATTTCGGCTGGGGAGCGTCGCCCGTAGAGCAACAGACCCTGTTCATCGAAGCATTTCAGGCCATCTCTCCCCGTCAGGACGAGTTGGATGCCATGGTGCAATGGCTGCTGCTGCAACGCAAAAACAGTTATTGGGGCAACACCAAGACAACGGCCGAAGCCGTCTATGCCATTCTGTCCGGCAATCACGGCGGGGCCACGGCCGCATCTGCCACCGTCATCCGTGTCGGCGGGCAGACCTTCGAGCCCGCGACGGACCCGCAGTCCGAAGCCGGCACCGAATACCTGCAGCATGTTTGGAGTGCAGACAAAATGACCCCCGAACTGGCAAAGATCACCATCCGCACCGACACGTCGCATTCCGTCTATGGCGGCTGCTATTGGCAATATCTTGAAGACAAAGACAGCATAACGGCAGCGGGCGCAGGGTTGCACATCGAACGCGCGCTCTTCCACGCCGCGCCCGCGGAGGGTGGGCGGCTCGACTCCGTCAGCCCCCAGAATCCGGCACGGCTCGGCGAGCGCATCACCGTCCGGATTGTCGTCACCGCCGACCGCGACTTGGAATACGTCCACATCAAAGACGAACGCGCATCTTCTTTCGAGCCTGTGCAAACGTATGAGGATTATGGATGGCAGAACGGCTTTTCCTATTATGAAGTCACGCGCGATGCCGCCACCCACTTCTTCATTGACACCTTAGGCAAAGGGGCACACATCCTCGAATATGAGGTCACAGCCACCCAAAAGGGCGTTTTCAGCAACGGAATCGCCACAGTGGAGTGTCTCTATTCGCCCGAATACAGGGCGCAGAGCACCAGTTCGCGCGTCAGCATCGAGCCGTAAGCCATCCTAAATCCGGCATTTTGCCCATTGGATGAAATTTTGTATTTTTGCCGCTTTATAAAGAAAACTCTCAACAACGTGGCGCTCATACAGTCTTACGAGAAATCCGGCAGTCTGCTGTTCAAATACCGCGGACAGATTCCAGCCATCATCTTTTTGATAACGGTTCCGCTCCTTTTCTTCACCAACGAAACGCTCTACAGTCAATTGTCGGCCGGCAATTGTCAAACCTTGCGCATTGTGACGGTCATCCTCGCGATAGTGGTATCGCTGTCGGGGCTGGCGCTCCGGGCCTACACCGTAAGCACCACGCCCAAGGGCACTTCCGGGCGCAACACCTCCAAGCAGGTGGCCGACCGGCTGAACACGACGGGCATCTATTCGGTTGTGCGGCATCCGCTTTATCTGGCGAACTACCTCATCTGGGCCGGCATGTTAGTCTTCACGATGAACATCTCCATATTCCTCATCGTCTCGCTGTTCTACTGGGTCTATTACGAGCGCATCATGTTTGCCGAGGAGGCCTTTCTCCGGAAGCAGTTCGGAGACCAGTTTGAGACGTGGGCGGCAAAAGTGCCGGCATTCATTCCCCGATTCTCCCTTTTCAAAGGAGGAGATTTGAGATTTTCGTTCAAAACCTTTGTCAGACGCGAATATGCCACCTGGTTCTCCGCCATATTTTCATACACGGCCATCGACTATCTGATGTGCTGCGCCATGGCAAGGACCTGCGGCACGCTCTCCGAGGCCTGCTGGCTGCGGCCGTCGCTGGTTGTACTGGCCGTCAGCGTCGTCGTCGTGCTGGTCATCAAGTTCCTCAAACACTGCACCACCCTGCTTCAGGCGGACAGCAGCAGAGACTGATTCTCAACTTCAACATAGAAATAATCAACAACACAGAAAAAACAATATCATGGACATCACACACATCGAACATCTCGGCATCGCCGTCAAAAGTCTGGAAACAGCCATTCCTTATTACGAACAGATTCTGGGCATGAAATGCTACAGCATCGAAGAGGTGAAAGACCAGAAAGTGAAAACCGCGTTTTTCAAAGTCGGGCAAACCAAGATAGAGTTGCTGGAGCCGACGGGACCGGACAGCACCATAGCCAAGTTCATCGAGAACAAAGGCGAGGGCATCCACCATCTTGCCTTTGCCGTTCCTGACACGGCAGAGGCCCTGAACGAGCTTTCCGAGAAAGGCATCCGTCTGATTGACACCGCCCCGAGAGCCGGCGCCGAGGGTCTCTCCATCGGTTTTGCGCATCCCAAAGCCACGGGCGGGGTGCTGACAGAGTTCTGCTGCAAAAAAGAAGAATAACGGACATCTCAGCATGAACGCGAAGAAACATTGGACAGTCTGCCTCAAGTGGGGCCTATTTCTGGGCGGTGCCTTAGCCTTGTTCGAACTGGTCAAGATGGCGGCGCGCAACATAGAGTACGGCAATGCCAAGATGCTCGACATAGCCTTGATTATCGCCTACATCCTGCTTTTGTACGGCGGCATCAAGGAGTTCAAGGAGAAATACCCCCAAAGGCTCTCTTTCTCGAAAGCGTTTGCGGGATGCCTGCTCATCTCCCTTGTCGGCTCTGCCATATTCTTCTGCTACAGTTTAGTCCACTACACTTTCATCGAGAAGGACGGTCTGGCGCGGAAGCACGAAATAGCCTTGGAGAACTTCAGGAAAACGCTGGAGCGGGACACCATCTCGGGCAATGAGTTGCAAGCCTATCTGGACACCGCCGCGGTGATGATGGGGATGCAGGAGCGGCAAGTCTGCGAGGCGGCCGGCGCCAGCGACTCGCTCCGGGCTGAGGTCCACAAAGGCACGGAACTGATAAACCGCTACTACAGCGAAAAGTTGACTGCCATGCGCACGCTTGACACGACAGACAGCTACCGGCTTGCCAACTTCTCGCAGTATGCTCGAAAAGTGCTTATCGAGACGCTGCAGTCGTACATCACCCAGAACCCGGACAGGCCTTCCACCGAAAGCATCAAAGAAATCGTGCAGAACACTGACCGCGAGTTGCCCGCCGTCAACCCCGCGACACTGCGCTATGAAGAGCGCAAGTCGCACGTGCCGGAATACACGCGCGTTGAGGTATATGCCTCCGCCAGCGCGCTCATGGACCTGATCTACGGCATGTTTTTCGGCATCTTCGTCGCCATGTTCCACTACAAGTCCAAAAACAGCGACCAACTGTACGAGCCAGCCGTTGCCGAAACTGGAGAACCTAACGAAGAATCTTCCACAAAAGAAAACTAAAAAAACATGAACATATCTGTTATAGTCCCCTTGCTGAACGAAGCCGAATCGCTGCCCGAACTCACGGCATGGATTGCGCGTGTAATGGACGAGAACGGTTTCTCGTACGAAATCCTCATGATTGACGACGGCTCGTCAGACAATTCGTGGCAGGTCATCCGCGACCTGCGCAGTCAGAATGTCAACGTCAAGGGCATCCGCTTCCGCCGCAACTACGGCAAGTCGGCTGCGCTGAACACCGGCTTTGAGGCCTGCAAGGGAGATGTCGTCATCACCATGGACGCCGACCTGCAAGACAGCCCCGACGAGATCCCCGAACTGTACCGTATGATCACGGAAGAGGGGTACGACCTTGTGTCTGGCTGGAAAAAAGTGCGTTACGACTCAAAACTAGCCAAGAACATCCCCTCCAAGTTCTTCAACTGGACGACCCGCAAAATGTCGGGCATCATGCTGCACGACTTCAACTGCGGACTGAAAGCCTACCGCCACGACGTGGTCAAGTCGATAGAGGTCTATAGCGAGATGCACCGCTACATTCCGGTCATCGCCAAATGGGCGGGGTTCAACAAAATCGGAGAGAAAGTCGTACAGCACCGCAAACGCAAATACGGCGTCACCAAATTCGGCTGGGACCGTTTCGTGAACGGCTACCTTGACCTGCTGACGATTTCGTTCATGACCCGTTTCGGGAAGAAGCCCATGCACGCCTTCGGGCTGTGGGGCAGCTTCTCGTTCCTCATCGGTCTGGTCTGCGCCATCTGGCTCATCGTGCTCAAACTGGTACACCAGTCAAACGGCCTGCCGTTCAGAGCCGTCACCGACCAGCCCCTGTTCTTCATAGCCCTCTTGGCTATGGTGTTGGGGTTCATGCTGTTCCTTGCCGGCTTCTTGGGCGAGCTTATCGCCCGCAACGGCTCAGACCGCAACAAATACCTGATTTCGGAGACATTGGACTAAACCGCCGTTTTTTTTCAAAGAAATGCAAAAAGCCCATCCTCAAAAATTTCGGGAGACCAAGGCTATCAACACATGCCAGTACAATGCTTTTTGTATTTTTGCGCTTTCAGAGACAGCGTCAAAAACATTTGTCAAACATCACAGCAAACAATAAAATAGAAAAATATGAAACCAAAAATTGTCATCGGAAACTGGAAAATGAACAAGAACTTCGACGAAGCGGAAGACCTGATCTGCGCCATCGAAGAGAAGCTTGAGAATTATAATTTCGCCACAGAGGTAGTGCTTTGTCCGCCGCTCGTCTATGCGGAGCTTGTCACCGACCATGCCAACGAGGAGGGCAGCAGTTTTTATGCCGGCATGCAGAACGTGAGCGAGTACGAAGACGGCGCCTACACGGGCGAAGTCTCTGCCAAGATGTTAGCCAGCATGGACGTATCGTTCTGTCTTGTCGGTCATTCTGAACGCAGAAAATATTTCGGAGAGACAAACGAGACCGTATTGAAAAAGATGACCCGTCTTCTGGAGAATGACATCGTGCCCGTGGTGTGCGTGGGCGAATCGCTGGAAGAGCGCAATGCCGGACAGCACTTCGAGACTGTGAAAAGGCAGTTGGAAGAGAGTGTCTGCCGCCTGAAGCCCGACCAGATGGAGCGCACGATGATTGCCTACGAGCCCGTCTGGGCCATCGGCACGGGTGAGACCGCCACGCCGGCACAGGCACAGGAAATGCTCGCCTTTATCCGCTCTCTGGTGGAAAAACAGTTCGGCACCCAAACCGCCTACGACACCTACCTGTTATACGGCGGAAGCTGCAATGCCGGCAACGCACTCGAACTCTTCTCGCAGCAAGACGTCGATGGCGGACTTATCGGCGGCGCATCCCTCAAGGCCGACGAGTTCTTCAAGATCATCGAAGCCGGCGAAACTGTGCTGAAAGACAACTGACAAAACCGCCGACTGCCATGAAAAACATCCTTCTTGCCTTGCTGACAATCTTCTTATGGAGCGCGAACTGCTTCTGCCAGGAGACTGACGCCTGCCAACAGGTGATGGACAAAGAGAGCGAAAAGCTCTTCAAGAAAGCGCGCAACCTGCAGAAAGACGGCAAGAAGGATGAGGCCTTGGCCATCTACGAGAGCATTCTGGAAGAGCACCCCGACTACCTCGACGTAAACTACTACTACGCCATCAGTTACTATTTGCCCATCAAAGCAAACCACTACCACGCAAAGGCCAAGGACAAGTCGGACCTGCGAAAGGCGTTGGCGGCTTTCGGGCGGATTTTTGACGTCTGCCCCTATTACAAGCCGCAATGCTGCCTTTATGCCGCACGGCTGGCCTACTTCAACGAGTTGTTCCCGGAATCGCTGCGCTTTGCCCACTTCATCGTGGACCATCCCGAATTGTACGAGAAGGAGAGCCCGGCGGCCTGCGAGCCCAACTGGACAGAAGAGGCCAACACCATCATAAGGAGATCCGTGTTCTTCCACACCATCCTGAATCACCCTGTCCCCTTTGACCCCAAGCCTGTGGCGGGCATCTCAACCCCCGACGACGAATACTTGGGCACATTGTCGCCCGACGGCGAGATGTTCTATTTCACCCGGCGCAAAGACGTGGCCGACACGGGCCCTTTCAGTCATGGGGAGAAAATCACCAAAGAATTCTTCAGCATGGCCCGGCGGCAGGGCGACGCCTACAACACGGGCGAGCCGCTGCCCGAGCCTTTCAACCTGTCGCAAAGCGAAGGCAGCCCCACCGTGAACATCACCAACGACTTGATGATATTCACCAAACTGGTTTCCACGTCAGGCGGTTATTACAACTATGACCTCTACTATTCAGAACGGACGGACCAAGGGTGGTCGGAACCCAAGTCGCTCGGCACGAACATCAACAGTCCGAACTCCTGGGAGTCGCAGGCCTCGTTGAGTTCAGACGGCAAACTGCTCTTCTTCGCCTCTGACAGGCCCGGCGGACTGGGCGGCGCCGACATCTGGTACTCGCAACGGAACAGCGACGGCTCGTGGCGCAAGCCCGTCAACCTCGGCCCGACCATCAACACCAAGAGAGACGAGCGTTCGCCATTCCTGCACACCGACAGCAAGACGCTCTACTTCTCCTCCAACGGACACGACGGGCTGGGCGGCCAAGATATCTTTTACTCCAAATTAGACGAAAAGAACCAGTGGTCGAAGCCCCACAACCTCGGATATCCCATCAATTCGGAAAACGACGAGGTCAACTTCTTTGTCAGCCTTGACGGCAAAACCGGCTATTTCTCGTCCAACAACATCGACAATGCCGACTGGAACATCTATCAGTTCGAGCTTTATGAGGGTGCCCGGCCGCACACGATGATGATTGTCAAGGGGAAAGTCTCCTCTGACGACGGGGACCTGCAAGGCGCCACCGTGGAGGTACGCGACACCGCCTCGAACGTCGTGTCGCAAGGCATCGTGAATGCGGAAACCGGAGACTATGCCGTGGCCACCGAAGTGAAACAAGACACCGCCGCGCCCGTCATCGTAACCGTCAAAAAAGAGGGGCACACCTACGACTCCCAAATCATAACCCCGGAGCAGCAGAAAAGTTCCGTGGTCACCAAGAACACCGAAATCAAAGCCATCGAGACGGGAGCCGTCTGCAACCTCAAAGACATCTATTACGAGACAAACTCGTTTAACCTGACCAAAAACTCCAAGATAATACTATCGCTCTTCATCGACTTTCTCCGCAGCAACCCCACTGTGAAAGTGGAAATCCAAGGGCACACCGACAATGTCGGCAATGACAACGCCAACCTGAAACTGTCGGAACAGCGCGCCAAGGCCGTTTACGACTATGTGATAGAGAAAGGCATCCCTGCCGACCGCGTGCGCTACAAAGGCTACGGCAAGACCAAACCTGTAGCCGACAACAGCACGGCGGCCGGGCGGGCAAAGAACAGAAGAACCGTATTCCTCATTTATGAAAAATAGTTCCATATATTTCCTCGGAATCGGCGGCATCGGGATGAGCGCCCTCGCCCAGTATTTCCTGTCTGAGCACTATGCCGTTTACGGTTATGACCGCACCCCGTCGCCCGTCACGGACATGCTTGAGCGCAAAGGCGCCCGGATACACTTTGAACCCGACGTCGCCAAGATTCCCGAAACGCTTGAGTTTGCCGTCTATACGCCGGCAGTTCCCGAAAGCAATCCCGAGTTCTGTCATCTGAGAAAATGTGGCGTGCCATTGTACAAACGGTCGCAGGTGCTCGGGCACCTCACCGAGCGTTTCCCCGCCATTGCCGTGGCCGGCACGCACGGCAAGACCACCACTACGGCGATGGTTTCCCACCTGCTGTCTCCCGAAACCCCGACGCTGGCATTCATCGGGGGCATCGCGAAAAACTTCAACGACAACTTCGTGCTTGACGAGCGCCCTGTCATAGCCGTGGCCGAAGCCGATGAGTTCGACCGTTCCTTTCTCACGATGCACCCCTCCGTGGCCGTCATCACGTCAGCTGACGCCGACCACCTCGACATCTACGGGAACAAAGAAGAGTTGCAAAACGCGTTCCGCCAATTCGCCCGTCAGTCTGAAACACTGCTGGCAGAAGAAACGGTAGCCGGACTCTTTAAACACCCTCGCAAACGGACCTACGGCACGGGGCCTGCTGCCGACTACCGCGCCGTTGACCTCAGGCTCTCTCCCAACTGCGCCACCTTCAGTCTGCAGACGCCAAGCGGCAGAGAGATCCGAGACCTCGTCTTGCATGCCAACGGGCGTTACAACATCCTGAACGCCACCGCCGCCATTGCCACGCTGATAGAGCAAAAAGAGCTTGACGGCGCGCTGCCCATTGACGTTTCCGACAAGCATATCGCCGACAAACTCAACACCTTTGCGGGGGTAAAACGCCGCTTCGACTATATCGTCAACCAAAACGGAAGAATCTTCATCGACGACTATGCCCATCATCCCCAAGAGATGCAGTCGTTCATCACCGCAGTGCGCAGCATCTATCCGGGCAAGCGCGTCTGCGGCGTCTTTCAGCCGCACCTCTACAGCCGCACACGCGACTTTGCGGAGCAGTTCGCGAAAGTCCTCTCCCTGCTGGACGAAACCATACTGCTGCCCATTTACCCCGCCCGTGAACAGCCCATTCCCGGCATCGACTCGGAGCATCTGGCCGCGCTCATCAAGAACCCATGCAAGCGGGTGCTGACCAAAACCGAGCTCATCCCTTACCTGAAAGAGAACACCCCTGACGTGTTGCTGACTATCGGCGCAGGCGACATCGACCGGCTCATACCGCAAATCAAGGCCGAGGTCTATGGCCGCTCTTGAGGCAAATCCGGACGTTTTCTCACAATCTGTTCCCCAATCGTACACTTCAGGCATTCGCGCTTGTCGCAGCGTGTCGTTTTGAGTTCTGTCAGAGCCTGCGAATCAAAAGCACTATTCCGCGAAAAGGGCGTGTCAACGAAGACCCTTGTCACGCGGTTGTCCTCAAAAGGAATCTGTTCCAGCTGAAGCATCACATTCTCCATCATCCCCTCCTCGCCGGAGAACTTGCAATAGGAGAACAGGAACGGCACCACCGCATTTATCAACAGCGAGGAGACCGCACTTTCGCCCAGCATGGCACCATGCCGCAGAATCGTCTTCTTTCCGAAGTGGTAATGGTGCTGCCAATACGTGTCTGCCTTCACCTCAAACCGTTTGCGCCACGAGGCGGCGTCAACATTCTCCATCAGCTCGTTCATCAAGTCGGGGGCGCGGAACAGCAGCGCGGAGAGTTGAGACAGCCTTATGCACGGGAAATTTGACGGGCGGAGGCGCAGCAGATTCCAATGGAAGCTGCCAATGGGCGTCAAGCGGTACTTGCAGCGGAGATAATCGTATTCATACTTCATCGCGGTGTAGTAATCGTCGGTGCCGGGGGATTCCAGAAAGCCCGCCTGCCCGAAAAGCAGCGCTCGGATCTGGAGTTCGGAATCTGAATGCTTGGCCAGGATGTTGAACGGCAAACTCACCGCCAGCAACTCGAATGCCGCCGTATTCGTCTTGAAGCCGAACCCCGCCGCCAGCATCCTATAGAACACCTCGCGCCAGTTGTGCTGACATTCGTTCAGCGTGCGGACAATCGTCTGCTGCTTCCGGAGCAGCCTCTCCAGCAACATCGACGAAAGCAACGACTGCAGGCAGAGCGGTTTGACTTGAGGCAGGTAGGCGCGGCACGGCAAGAGGGCCTGCGAAGAAACCAAGTTGCTGTAATGCCGGTGCATCTCTTCAGAAATGTAAGGTTTCATCTCAAAGACGGGGAAAAACTCGCCGTCTTGCCGTTCCACCTCGCAATCATGCTGATACACCACATGCAGGATCACCGACTTGTACTTGTCGTCGTGGTGATGGCCGTGCCGGTACCAGTCAGAGCTTCTGATGTGGATCTCAACATCCCCCACCCATTTCATATTGCCGATCATAACGACTGCCTGTCTGAAGTCCGCGCCCGCATCCCCGTTCAGGTAACCTGGCGACACCACAAACAGGGGGACGTCCTCTGTTGTGCGGATATCAGAAGCGCAAAAAAGGCCGTGTTGCCACAAATACTGTAAGAAAGCTTCTGTCATAGACGCTATATTTTGAAATCATGTTACGGGTGCAAAAATAGTAAAAAATCATCCACTTTGTAAAATTATATTATTTTTGCAGCGTGATTTTTAACAATGCTATAAATTTTAACAATGAAAACAGAAAATCAAATCAAAGGCAAAAAGGGGGAAGACGCGGCTGTGGAGCATCTACAGGGCAAAGGGTATCAAATATTGGAGCGTAACTGGCGGGTCGGTCATTTAGAGGTGGACATCATAGCCAGCAGTGACAGTTTTTTAGTCATTGTTGAGGTAAAGACGCGTAAAAGTGACGCTTTTGGGGAGCCAGAGGAGTTTGTCGACCTGCAGAAGCAGCGGAATCTGATACGGGCGGCGGCGGTCTATGCAGAGCGGCGGGGCATTCGCAAAGAGATCCGTTTTGACATCATCTCCGTGACGAGTCAGGACGGAGGGTTCAGCGTGCGTCACATCGAGGACGCGTTCAAGCCGAGGTGGTAAAAAAAAACGGACACTTGCGGTGTCCGTCATAACAAAGGAAAACCTGTAAGCCGGGTTCTGTCAAGGATTGCCATTTATCTTGGGCGCGCGTTGCCGCGTGTCTCCATCAACCTACCCTCCGAGTCGGACGAGCAGCCCTCAAGCCTCGGTTTATTTGGTCTTTCAACCCATAAGGTTTACCTCCGCCGGCATCGCTGACGGCGGCGTGAGCTCTTGCCTCGCGATTTCACCCTTACCTTTTCAGGCGGTATATTTTCTGTGGCACTGTCTGTCATCTTACGATGCCTTCCCGTTAGGAAGTATGGTGCTCTATGTTGCCCGGACTTTCCTCTCCCGCGCGTCGGCCGGAAGCGGCAATCCGGTTTTCCCTGTTTCTATGTGTGCGGCGTCAATAGTTGAGCATGACGGGCATGATAAGCATCAGCAGTTGCTCGTGTTCGTCGAACTCCTCGACGGGCAGCAGCAGAGCGGCGCGGCTGGGTTCCGACATCTCGAGCCTCACCTGATGGGAGTCCAGATTTTCCAGCATGTCGCGGAGGAAGCGGGAATTGAAACCGATCTCCATAGCCTCGCCGGTAAATTCGCCCGTCAGATTCTCAATGGCCTTGTTAGAATAATCGACATCCTCGGCCGTGATAGTCGTGCCGTTCTCGGACAATGAAACCCTGATCTGGTACGTGGACTGGTTGGAATAGATGCCGACGCGTTTGATAGACGTCAGGAACTCACCGCGGTCAATAACGAGCGACATAGGATTGTCCGTAGGAATAACCTGCTCATATTTAGGATATTTGCCCTCCTTGAGAATAGAATAGAGGACATAATTGCCGAATGAGAAGCTGATGTGGTTGTTTTCCTTTGAGAACTCCACGTGTACATTTTCGTTGGTCTGCGAGAGGATATTCCTCAAGTGCGAAATAGGCTTTTTCGGCAAAATGAAAGAGGCCGGCTCCGGCAGTGTCACCTGGTCGTTGCGGTATCGGACCAACTTATGGGCATCCGTGGCCACAAAAGTGATCCCCTCCTGGTCAAGTTCGCAGAACACGCCCATCATGTTCGGACGGAGTTCGTCGTTGCCCGTGGCGAAGAGCGTCTTGCCGATGGCGCGCTGCAGCACCGAAGACTGGATGTCGAAAGACGAAGCGCCAACGATTTCGCCCACCTGCGGATACTCATTGCCGTCGTAGCAAGGGGCGTCATAGTCGCCGTTCGCGGCCTTGAAATTGACCGTCTTGGCCTCCTCGTTGATGAAAAAATTGATGGGCGTCTCCGGGATGAGTTTCAGCGTTTCCGTCAAAAGTTTTGCCGGCACTGCCACAGAGCCCTCACCCTCCACGTCGGTCAGGTCAATCACGGCCTGCATAGTGGATTCGGTGTCAGAAGCGGTAAGTTTCAATTTGCTGCCCTCAATGGTCATCAGTACATTGTCGAGGATGGTCATGGAACTGCTGCTGCTCATCACACCGCTCACGGCGCAGAGGTTCCGGTATAGGACATCTCGTGATACGATAAATTTCATACTGTTTTCTTTATAAATTTGAGTTGCAAAAATAATGTTTTTTTCTATTTTTGCCACCACTTAGAAAAAATCATTATGGTCATCGAAGAACTCAAACAATCCGAAGCTTTGCTGGAAGGCCATTTCCTTTTGTCTTCCGGACGGCACAGCGACCGTTACTGTCAGTGTGCCAAACTTTTGCAATATCCTGAACGTGCCCGGAAAGTCATTTCCGTCATTGCCGAACAAGTGCGGGAACTGCCCGTTGACATGGTCGTGGGACCTGCCATGGGCGGCATCATCGTGGCATACGAATTGGGACGGCAACTCGGGATTCCAGCCATTTTCACCGAACGGGTGGACAACAAGATGACGCTCCGCCGGGGCTTTGAAGTGAAGCCCGGCCAAAAGCTGCTCATCTCCGAGGATGTGGTCACCACGGGCAAGTCATCGCTGGAAACCATCGAAGTGCTGAAATCCTTCGGGGCGGAAGTCATCGGCATCGCCTGCATCGTGGACCGCAGCTCGGGCGACTTCCCCTACCCCATCTACAGCGCCACGAAACTCGACATCCAGAGTTGGGAGGCTGACGAATGCCCGCTGTGCAAGCAAGGTCTTCCTTTCGTGAAACCGGGCAGCAGAAAGTTCTGACTCCCCGCCGGCGCTTCAGCGGGCAGGCGCTCAAAAAAACGTTTGCCCTGAAGTGCCGAGCGTGTGACTTTTTTTTTACTTTTGCCGCCTTAATACTCAAAAGCGCTTCATGAAAAACCCGAGATTATCAAACCGATATGCGAAAGCCCTCTTCGACTTCGCCGCTGAAAAAGGGGAAATCGAGGTAGTCTGCCAAGACCTTTCCCTTATCCGGAAATCATTGAAAGAGAGTGCTGAGCTGCATGTTTTCCTCAACAGCCCTGTCATTGCGCCCGCCACGAAGCACGTCATATTCTCCAACATCTTCCGCGACCGCATCAGCAGCACCACGTTCATCTTCCTCGACATCATCATCAAGAAGAAACGCGAGCCCGCCCTGGCGGACATCTGCGACGAGTTTGTCAACTATTACAACGAGCATCACCACATCAAAGTGGCCACCTTGGTGTCGGCAGTGCCGCTCAACAAAGAACTGGTGGAGCAGATCCGCGGGGTCCTCGCCTCCAAAACGGGCTACGACATCAAGATCCAAGAGGTGACACGTCCCGAGATCATCGGCGGATTCCGCATCAAGATGGGCGACAATTACCTGGACGCCAGCGTGATTTCCAAGATCAACCGGCTGCGTCAGGACTTTGCGCACAACATGTATCAAGTGAACTTTTAACGTAAATTGAATCAACCGCATTCTAACTCAATACTAACAGAATAATATGTCAGAAATAAAACCATCAGAAGTAACCTCCATCCTGCGCGAACAGTTGCAGAATTTCGATCTCAAGACCGAAATGGATGAAACCGGCACGGTTCTGCTGGTCGGCGACGGCATCGCCCGCGTGTACGGTCTGCAGAACGTCCGTTCCGGCGAGCTGGTCACCTTTGAGACGCAGTCGGGCAGCAGCACAGTCACCGGCATTGCCCTCAACCTGGAGGAAGACAACGTTGGAGTTGTGTTGCTTGGCGACTCCAAAAGCCTGAACGAGGGCGACCTTTGCAAAAGGACAGGGCGCATCGCTTCCATCCGTGTCGGCGAGGGGCTGTTAGGGCGCGTCGTCAACACGCTCGGCGAGCCCATTGACGGCAAAGGCCCCATTGAGGGCGCCCTTTACGAAATGCCTATCGAGCGCAAGGCGCCGGGCGTCATCTTCAGACAGCCCGTGAAAGAGCCCTTGCAGACGGGCATCAAGGCCGTGGACGCCATGATCCCGATCGGCCGTGGCCAGCGCGAGCTGATCATCGGCGACCGCCAGACCGGCAAAACCGCCATCGCCATCGACACCATCATCAACCAGAAAGAGTTCTACGAGAAAGGCGAGCCCGTATATTGCATCTATGTGGCCGTGGGCCAGAAGGGCTCTTCCGTGGCAGCCCTGGTCAAGACGCTGACAGAACGCGGCGCCATGCCCTACACCACAGTCGTGACCGCCACCGCCTCCGACGCCGCCGCCATGCAGTTCTACGCTCCTTTCGCCGGCGCCGCCATCGGCGAGTACTTCCGCGACACCGGACGCAGCGCCCTCATCATCTATGACGACCTCTCCAAACAGGCCGTGGCCTACCGCGAGGTCTCGCTGCTGCTCCGCCGACCGCCCGGACGTGAGGCATACCCCGGCGACGTGTTCTACCTCCACTCCAGACTGCTGGAAAGAGCCGCCAAGATTATCGACTCCAACGAGATAGCCGCACAGATGAACGACCTTCCCGAAGTGCTGAAACCTTTGGTCAAGGGCGGCGGCTCGCTCACGGCACTCCCGATTATCGAAACACAGGCCGGCGACGTGTCCGCATACATCCCCACCAACGTGATCTCCATCACCGACGGCCAGATCTTCCTGGAAACCTCCCTCTTCAACGCCGGCGTGCGCCCCGCCATCAACGTGGGCATCTCCGTCTCCCGTGTGGGCGGCAACGCTCAGATCAAGTCGATGAAGAAAGTGGCAGGCACGCTCAAACTCGATCAGGCCCAATACCGCGAGATGGAGTCATTCGCCAAATTCGGCTCCGACGTTGACGCCGCCACCCGCTTCGTGCTCGACAAAGGCGCACGCAACGTGGAACTGCTCAAACAGCCGCAATACACGCCTTACAAGGTGGAAGAACAGATCGCCGTCATCTTCTGCGGCTCCAGAGGACTGCTCCAGAAGATCGCGCTGGGCGACATCCGCAATTTCGAGACCTCGTTCATCCATTACATGCACGAACGTTGTCAAGACGTGCTCGACACCCTCAGGGCCGGAAAGATCGACGACACCATCACCGCAAAATTGGAAGAAGCCTGCAAAGAAGTGGCCAAACAATTTGAAAAATAGATATGGGCAACCTTAAAGAAATACGTACTCGCATTAGTTCCATAGAATCGACCCAGAAGATCACAAGTTCTATGAAACTGGTATCGGCGGCCAAGTTGAGACGCGCGCAGACTTCGATACAGTTCCTGCGCCCGTACGCCGAAAAGATGAACGAACTCATGCACGACCTTTCGGGCGCGGCTGAAACATTGGAAGACACCCCGCTGTTCGAGAAAAGGCCTCACGAGAAAATCGTCATCCTGGTCATCACCTCCAACAAAGGACTGTGCGGCGCGTTCAACGCCAACATCGTCAAGACGGTGACCCGTCTGGTGGAGGACCGTTACGCCGACCAGCACAAGGCCGGGAATGTCCGCCTCATCTGCATCGGAAAGAAAGGAAACGAACAACTCAGCAAGCACTTCCCGGTAATCCAATACCACGAATCGCTGCTCGACAACCCCGACTTCTCCGAGGTTTCCAACATCGGCGACTTCCTCATCAAGGGATTCCTGGAGCACGACATCGACAAAGTCGACATCGTATATAACCAATTCCTCAATGCCGCCACCCAACGTATTACTGTTGAGGACTTTCTCCCTGTCGAGAACCCCGATACGGGCGAAGGGGCTGCCGGCGCCTCCTTGGACTACATCATCGAGCCGTCGCCGAAAGTCTTGCTCACCGAACTGATTCCCAAGATCCTGAAGACGCAACTCTACAAGGCACTCTGCGACTCTGTCGCTTCGGAGCACGGCGCCCGCATGATCTCCATGACCAAAGCATCCGACAATGCCACGGAGATCCTCCGCGACCTGCGGCTGAAGTACAACAACGCCCGCCAGTCGTCCATCACGAACGAACTTATCGAAATCGTGAGCGGCGCCGAGGCCCTCAAAGGGTAACATTGCAGTCTGAGGACTCACTTACAAGAAAGGCCGGCTGCAAAGACTTTGCAGCCGGCCTTTCTTATTGCTGTCGGGCATGGATTTGAGGCTCTTTCACCCCGAGCGCAAGGGCTTGCGGGCGGTGAAAAGTGCTTTCTTTCGATTCCCCTGCACATGTTTTTTCTAACTTTGCAACTTGAAGCTATCCAAGATTAATGAACAAAAAGAATCATACAAGCAAACCATACGAGAACACCCAAGAATTTTCAGACATGGTTTGTGAACCCCAATTCAATCTATTCTTCAATAATGGAGAAAATGAACGGCAAGAAGCCGGCACCCGGAGAGTATTATCACTGTTTTCAGGTTGTGGAGGTATGGATTTGGGTCTTGAGGGCGGTTTTATTTGCCACAAAAAATCCGTAACCAATGATAACTTTATTGACCATGCGGTCAATGAAGACTGGGTCATGCTTAAACGCAATGTTTTTCGCACCGTTTTTGCATGCGACATTTTGGAAGAAGCAAGATTGACATGGTTAAGGTATATGTCACGATTTGACGTTAATCCCGACATCTATCATCTTGACAGTATCGTTGATTTGGTAAAATCACATCGTGATGGACAAGATGTTTTTCCACATAACATTGACATTGTTACAGGAGGATTTCCTTGCCAGGATTTCAGTGTAGCAGGAAAGAGAAAGGGATTTGATTCGGCTGTCTCTCATAATGGAGAAAAAAGAGCAGACGATAAGCCTACAGAGGAAACCAGAGGAAAGTTGTATATGTGGATGAAACAGGTCATCGACATCGTGCAACCTAAAATGTTCATTGCAGAGAATGTGAAGGGACTTGTAAGTCTTGGAGACGTAAAAGACATTATTCAAAAAGATTTTTCCTCTGCAAATGGGAATGACTATATTGTACTCAATCCCCAAGTGCTCCATGCTGCAAATTATGGAGTTCCGGAGACAAGAGAGCGTGTTATATTTATTGGTGTAAAGCGCTCTGCCCTTTCGCCTGATGCTATTGAGGCATTGGAAAAGGATGAAATCCCCGATGAGTATAATCCATATCCCAACCCAACACATAACTTTAATTGCCGTAACAATAGTCTGCCAAAACCCGTATGCTGTAGAGACATATTTCAGAACTTGGCAGAACCATCTGAGTCAGCAGACCTTTCGCAGAAGACATATTCTAAGGCAAAGTACCTGACACACGGACAAGGGCAAACCGAAATCAATTATGATGGTTTAGCCCCCACAATACGTTCAGAACATCATGGAAATATAGAATATCGCCGTTTGTCATCAGAACACGGCGGCAAAAACGTCGAAGAACTTCAGAAGGGATTAAGCGAACGTCGTTTAACTCCCCGCGAATGTGCTTTAATCCAAACATTTCCACCTGACTATCCATTTGTTTTCTATAAGCCGAATTCATGTCGATATGCGGTTAGCCCGTCAGAGGCTTATAAAGTGATCGGCAATGCCGTACCGCCGATGTTGGCCTTCAATATCGCTCGAAGAATACAAAATATATGGTCTTTATACTTCGATTAAAATGAATACAGAACACAACATCATTGCCATACGCAAAAGGGACATAAGTCTTGCTCATGAGGCACTTGTAAACCTTATGGACTGAACTGAGAATATACTCAACAGGAAGCAGTATTGCAGAAACCACGCGAGTGGAAAATGTGGAGAAAGTCCACTCGTTCAACATTAAATTGTGGGATTCTTTGGACATTTGGCAGGCATTTCCCGATGTCCCGTATGTCCTCCGGACGGTGCGGCTCGTCGATGAACCCCACATTGAGCATGACACGGTTCCGCACGCGGTCTGTACGGTCGCGGAACGACTCCTTGATGCGGTAGTACCACTCTTCGCTTTGGGTCTTCGGGTTGTATCGCAGTTGAGACATGAAGTGCATAACGGCGGCAAAGGTAACACTTCCAATCGGAACCGCTGTGTACTACAAATGAGTTTCACGATAAGCAAATGCTGAATATCAAGCACTTACAAATTGAAATCCTCGAAAACAATGCGTTTTTTTATTTCCGGGGTCAAAGTTGGGGTAACCCAACTTTTTTCAGGGCAAGTCTTTCATTATATCCAGCAAGGTCTGATAGTCCTTCACCTTGTGATACCTCACATTGG
>CAVIJD010000026.1:0-31666 GCA_963643165.1 bacterium
GGCCATGGCAATGAGTTGTGGTCGGGTGACGGGGAGAAGAACAAGCGCAGGCACATACCGCAGGAACGGATGCAGGAGCAGTTGAACGAATTTTGCCAATTCTTCTTGACCGAGAAGAAAGAAAGCAAGTGATAACATTGAAGCAAATGGTTACTAAAGCATCAAGACAAAAGCCGTGGAATCATATTCTTTTGTCTTGCCACCATTTCTATTTTTTTGTATTTTTGCCACCTTATTAAAAGTGTTCGACTTATGAAAAAAATACCCTGCCTTTTTGTCGCCGTCGCTGCCGTGCTGCTTTTGTTCTCCTCATGCAATCCGAAAGAGGAAATCTATAATCCCGTCTGCAAAATCAGCAAGGTCTGGTACTACAGCAACAGCGATTGGGACCACCCCAACCTGATTTTCAAATACGGAGAGAAAAACCTGCTCGACAGCATTATCGTGGATTCCGCCCAAACCTTTGTCTTGGCGTATAACAAAGACAAGACCGTCTCTCAAATCACAAACGTGCAGGAAGACTATACGGAAGTGATTGACATCACCTACAAGGATTGTCTGGTGAACAAGATGTTGTACAAGGTGAACGATACCGTGCGGCAAGAAGTGAACTTCATGCGCGACGAGGAGACGCAACGCATCATCTATATCGAAGAGATTTACGACAGGCTTTTCTATGAGTCGTTCCAATATGCCAAAAGCCTCATGCTGTACAACACTTTTATGGGCGACTTTGAAGAGGTCCAGTCCCGCATACAGTTCTCTCCCATCAAGGATATGGAGGTGCGCTGCACGAAAGAGGTGACATACGCTCCCGGCAAAAAGGACAAGTACCAGGACATCGCGTCGATTAAGGAAACCTATCCGTATCTCAATGAGGTGATCATCAGAACGTTTACATACGATGAGGAGGATGTGACCTACAATCCTTTCTTCGGGCTTCCGTACGCATACTGCGGCTATTCGGGCTACCATCTGCACAACTATGACACACAGACGGTGCAGGTGCTTCTTTACGGCACAGAGAACAAAAAAACGGTCTATACTTACGAATATCGAGGGGAGAATTACTTGAACAACAAGAAATACCCGCGCCAGTTCACAACCACTTCCAGCGAGAACAATATTCCGAGAAACACTTATATCTTATACGTCAAATAACAGTTTAGAGGATGAAGTTTCACGAGGCGGGGAAGGTAAGCATTTCGGTTGCCGTTCTGGTAATCTTGCTGCTGACAGTTTTTTATGTCTTTTTCATAACCAATTTGTGGTGGGTGAACCTGGCCTTTTATGCGGCTACGGTCATCGTGGCGGCTGTGGTGATCCGCTTTTTCAGGGTGCCGTTCCGCATCATCAACAAGGTCTCTAACGGCGTGCTCTCACCCGCTGACGGCCGCATTGTGGCGGTAGGCCCCGCTTTCGAGTACGAGTATTTCAAGGATGAACGCATCAAGATTTCTATTTTCATGTCCATCAATAATGTGCATGTGAACAGCTACCCGATGGACGGCACGATAGAATACATCGCCTATCATCCGGGCAAGTACTTTATAGCCAAGTTGCCGAAGTCGTCGGTTGACAATGAGCACAACACGATAGTGGTGGCGCACAATGACCACGAGAAGGTGCTTTTCCGCCAGATTGCCGGCTTCATAGCGCGGCGCATCATCAGTTACCCGGAAGTGGGCGACAAGGTGGAGCAGGGCGAGGAGGTAGGCATGATCAAGTTCGGCTCCCGGGTTGACGTGTTCCTGCCGCTCGATGCGCAAGTCGCCGTCAGCAAAGGCGACAAGGTGGTGTCCAAAAAGACGGTGCTGGCCTATTTCTGACAAAGAATATGAAATTAAGCGTTGTCATAGTCAACTACAATGTGGCCTTCTTCCTGGAGCAGGCGCTGGTTTCTGTGTTCAAGGCTCTGAAGAATGTGGAGGGCGAGGTGTTCGTTGTGGACAACAACTCCGCGGATTCTTCTTTGGAGATGTTGGAAAAGAAGTTTCCGCAGGTGAAAGTGATCGCCAACCGCGAGAATGTGGGTTTCGCCAAGGCCAACAACCAGGCCATCCGGCTCTCAAGCGGCGAGTATGTGCTGCTGCTCAACCCCGACACGGTGGTGGAGGAGGACACTTTTGAGAAGTGCCTCCGCTTCATGGACAACACCCCCGACGCGGGCGGCCTCGGCGTGAAGATGGTGAACGGCAAAGGCGAGTTCCTGCCCGAGTCAAAACGCGGCATCCCGTTCCCCGCCGTGGCGTTCTATAAACTGTTCGGCCTCTCCAAACTGTTCCCGAAGTCGCGACGCTTCGGCACCTACCACCTCTCTTTCCTCGACAACGACAAGATCCATTCCGTAGAGGTGCTCGCCGGCGCTTTTATGATGCTCCGCCGCAGCGTGCTCGACAAGGTTGGGCTGCTCGACGAGGACTATTTTATGTACGGCGAGGACATCGACCTCTCATACCGCATCCTGCAAGGCGGCTACAAGAACTATTATTTCCCCGAAACGCGCATCATCCACTACAAGGGTGAGAGTACCAAGACGGGCAGCCTCAACTATGTACATGTCTTCTACAAAGCCATGCAGATTTTTGCGCGCAAGCATTTCTCGAGCAAGAATGCCCGGTTGTTCAATGCCTTGATTGACGTGGCCATCTGGTTCCGCGCTTTCCTGGCGGCTATGCGGCGTATCGTCAGTCGGCTGCTGTTGCCGCTCATCGACTTTCTGTGCATCTATGCCGGGCTGTTCGCCCTCTCGCGCTATTGGGACGTCAACGTGTTGGCACAGCGCAACAGCGCTTTCCCGCACTACTATTATTATATGGTCATCCCGTTATATGCGGCCGTGTGGCTGTTGTCGGTGGCGCTGTGCCGCGGCTATGCCAAGCCAATGCGGCTCACTGCCGTCAACCGGGGCGTGTTCATTGGCACGGTGGCCATCTTGTTGGTCTATGCGCTCTTGCCCGAGACGCTCCGCTTCTCGCGCGCCGTGGTGCTGCTCGGCACAATGTGGACGGTTATCGCGGTGAATGCCATACGCTATCTGGCCGGGAAAACCAAGCTCTGCGGTTTGGCGGCCGACTCGCGCTACGGGCGCCGCATTGCCGTCGTGGGCAGCGGCGACGAGGCAGAACGGGTCTTGAACCTGATGCAGATGATGGAGCCCAAATGCGCCTTCGCCGGCATCATCACGCTGCAGCCCCAACAGGACAACGGCTCGGCCGTGATCGGGAATGTCTCTCATCTGCAAGACCTTATACCCTTGTACCATCTTAACGAGGTCGTGTTCTGCTCACGCAATATGCCCGCCGACCAGATTATCGACTGGATGATTCGCCTGCAGTCGTGCCAGGTGGAATACCGCATCGCCCCCGAGAACAGCTTTGTCGTCATCGGCAGCAATGCCATCTTCTCGTCAGAAGATGCTTATGCTATCCCCGTACACGCCCTCGTGGAGAAGAAGAACAGACGCAAGAAACGGGTCTTTGACTTTGTGGCGGCTTTGGCCCTTGCGGTGTGCAGTCCCGTGGCGGTGTGGTTTGTGAACGAAAAACGGGGCTTTATGCAGAACATCGGCGCCGTATTGACCGGACGTGCCAGCTGGGTGGGCTGCCGCTACCAGACCAACGAGGCTCTGTCAGCCTATCTCAAACCCGGCGTGCTGCACCCTGAGGACTCTTTCCGCAACCGCCGGCTGTCTGATGAGATGTCGCGGCTTGCCGAAAGCCTCTATGTCAGGGACTACAGCGTGCGCGCCGACTTCAGGACGCTGTGCAGCGGCTTTGCCGACCTCGGCCGCCGCCCGATAGAAGATCAAATGAGAAAACACTAACTTAACCATAACAATTACTGAAGAATATGAATTTTATTGAGCAAATCATTGAAGAAGACATCCGCAACGGAAAGAATGACAAGAAAGTGCATACCCGATTCCCTCCGGAGCCGAACGGATATCTTCACATTGGACATGCAAAATCAATATGCTTGAATTTCGGAATGGCCAAGAAGTACAACGGGCTTTGCAATCTCCGTTTCGATGATACCAACCCCGTGAAGGAAGACACGGAATATGTGGATTCTATCCGCGAGGATATACGATGGCTCGGCTTCGAGTGGGCGGAGGAACATTATGCGTCCGACTATTTCGACCAACTTTATGAATGGGCAGAACAACTTATCCGTGAGGGACTTGCATACGTCGATGACCAGACACAGGAGGAGATCAGCAAGGGCAGGGGAGTGCCTACGGCCCCTGGACAGGAGAGCCCGTACCGCAACAGAACTCCCGAGGAGAATATGGACCTGTTTCGCCGTATGCGTGCCGGTGAGTTCCCCGACGGCAGCAGAGTGCTGCGCGCCAAAATAGACATGGCCTCGCCGAACATGCACTTCCGCGACCCCATCATGTACCGCATCCTTCACGCCTCGCACCACCGCACGGGCGACAAATGGTGCATTTATCCGATGTATGACTTCGCCCACGGCCAGAGCGACTCGATTGAGGGCATCACCCATTCCATCTGCACGCTCGAGTTTGAGGTACACCGTCCGCTTTACGACTGGTTCTGCACGGCGCTCCGCATTCATCATCCGCAACAGATTGAGTTTGCACGGCTCAACATGACCTATACCATCATGAGCAAACGCAAACTGTTGCAGCTCGTGAAGGAGCACTATGTGAACGGCTGGGACGACCCCCGCATGCCTACCATCTGCGGACTCCGCCGCCGTGGCTATACCGCCGCCTCAATCCGGAATTTTGCCGAAACGGTGGGTGTCGCCAAACGCGACAACATCATCGATGTCTCCCTGCTCGACTTTTGCGCCCGCGAAGACCTCAACAAGACGGCAACGCGCACGATGGCTGTGATAGACCCCGTGAAACTGGTCATCGACAATTATCCCGAGGGGCAAGTCGAGGAGATGGATGCCGTGAACAATCCCGAAAACCCGGACGCCGGCACCCGCAAAGTCCCGTTTACCCGCGAATTGTGGATTGAACGGGCTGACTTCCGCGAAAATGCCGACAAGAAATTCTACCGGCTTTCCATAGGCCGGGAAGTGCGGCTCAAATATGCCTACATCATCAAGTGCGAGTCTGTCGTGAAAGACGCCGACGGCAACATCACGGAGATTCACTGCACCTACGACCCGATGACCAAAAGCGGCATGCCAGACAGCAACCGCAAGGTGAAAGCCACCATCCATTGGGCCTCTGTGCCGTATTCCAAGAAAGCCGAAATACGGCTGTTTGACCGCCTCTTTGCGGTGCCGGACCCTGACAACTGCGCCGAGGGGCAGACTTTCCTCGACCACCTCAACCCCAACTCGCTGGTTTCTATAGATGGATGGGTGGAACAATCGTTGTCTTGCCAACAGGCTCTGGATGTGAAGTATTACCAATTTGAGCGCATAGGCTATTTCTATGCTGACCCCGATTCGACAGACGAGAAACTGGTGTTCAACAGAACCGTTACTTTGAAGCAGTAATCTATGGCTTTGCACTGCCTGACAGATTATGACACAAAAGTGCTGATAGCCTTCAATTTGAGTCTGCAGGGCGAAAAGCAGTTCAGCGAGTTTCTGCTCCATAACGGATTTCCGGAGCTGGAAGCGCTTGCCGAGGCTATTCACTCTAACATAAAGGCCCTGGAGTGGCTTGCCGCCAACGGATACCCTGAGTTTGCCGTGCTCAGCAACGCCATCGACGACGAACCCGAGGCTATTGCGTGGCTTCAAAAGTACCATTGTGATTTCCTGTCCCGCTTTGCGGCCGCCTGCCGCAAGGATGTGGAGGCCATGAGATGGTTCGCCGACCGCGACCTGAAACTTTTCGTCATCATCATCAGCAACATACAGCGCATCTTGATGTATCAGTCGTGGGACACGTCCGACATCCACAAGTTCCGCCGCAGCTGACCGTAACCCTATCGCCCTGCTATGCCAGACAACAAATGGTACATGCTTGCTTATGTGGCGGTTGCCATAGTCTTGCCCCGGATTCCTGTTGTGGGTAAGTTCTTCAATGTCATCAATACGGGTATCCACGAGTTCGGTCATGCGCTCATGGCTCTGCTGCTCGACGGGCAGGTGGACAAGATAGAGTTGTTTCGCGACACTTCGGGCACTACCACTACAAAGACGGGCGGCAAGTTCTCTGCCGCCCTCGTCTCATTGGCGGGCTATCCGTTTGCGGCAACTGTTGCATATTGGTCGCTTTATCTTATCGCAAACGGCGCGTCAGGCGCATTGCTGGCCGCCTTGACGGTGCTTTTTGCCGTGATGCTCCTGTTTTGGATCCGCAACGCCTACGGTTTGCTTTGGGTGTTGCTGTTTTGCGGCTTGAACGTTTTCTTGCTCTGCCGCGACAGTCACGCCTTGACCGACATGGCGGCTTTTTTCTATGCGGTTATGATGATGACGGAGTCGGTGCTCTCAACAGTCACGCTGCTTGTCTTGTCGTTCCGGAACAGCGGCAAGGCGGGCGACGCCACCAATCTTGCCAAACTGACCCATGTGCCCGCTCCGGTGTGGGGCGTGCTGTTTCTGGCCTTTACGCTTTGGATGGCGTATAGGTTTGTGCTGCTTTGTTGGTAAGGCTCGATCGCGGTGCTGCTACAGGTTGAGGCCGGCATTGCGGACCAGGCAAGCGTCTAAGGCGTCTGTTATGGCTTGCTTGTCCATTTTCTGGCCTATGAATACGATTTTCTGCATTCTGTCGCCGTATGTCGTGTCCCAGTCGCGCCGCAGTCCAGGCTCGCGTTCTAACATCTGCGACAACTCATCGGTGGGCATGGTGGCATACCAAAGCCCCACGTCGCGCAGCTGCAACTGCTTTCCGGCCTGCTCAAAGAGGTAGCAGACATCATATTCGTCCGTGAAATAGCAGATGCCCTTGGCGCGGATCACGTTGGGCGGCAACAATGAAACAAAACGGTCGAATTTCTGAAGGTTGAAAGGCTCGCGCCGGTAATACACAAAGGTGCTGATGCCGTACTCCTCGGCTTCCCCCTCTTCGTGGTCGTGGTCATGGTGGTGATGATGGTGTTCGTGGCCGTGATGATGTTCGTGGTCATCGTCATCATCGTGATGGTCATGATGGTCGTCCTCATCCTCATCTTCTTCATGGTATTGTTCCACGCCTTGGATCCAGGCGGCTGAGGTGGCCACTTTCTCGTAGTCGAAAAGGCGGGTGTCGAGAATCTTTTCAAATTCCACTTCGCCGTAGTCACACTCTATGATTTCGGCCTTGGTCTGGATGGCGCGTATGATCTCTTTGAGGCGGTTGCGTTCGCTCTCGCTGACGGCGGAAGCCTTGTTGAGCAGCACGATGTTGCAGAATTCGAGTTGTTGTATGACGAGGTTCTCGATGTCGTCCTCTTTGATGTCGGTGCGGAGCAGGCGGCTTCCGGAACCGAACTCGCTTTGCATGCGGAGGGCATCGACCACGGTGACGATGCAGTCGAGCCGCACGGCGCCGGATTGGGCGAAGGTTTTGTCGATTGTCGGTATGGAGCAGATGGTCTGTGCTATAGGTTCGGGTTCGCAGATGCCGCTGGCTTCAATCACGATGTAGTCGAAGCGCTGCAGCTTCACGATGTCGCGCAGCTGTTCGATGAGGTCCATCTTCAGCGTGCAGCAGATGCAGCCGTTCTGCAGCGCCACGAGGCTGTCGTCTTTCTGCCCCACGATGCCGCCTTTCTGGATGAGGTCGGCATCGATGTTCACCTCCCCGAGGTCGTTGACGATGACGGCAAACCGTATCCCTTTGTTGTTGGAGAGTATGCGGTTTACCAATGTTGTTTTCCCGCTGCCCAAATAACCGGTCAGCAGCAATACGGGTGTTTCCTGTTTCATAGTCTTTTCTCTATGGTTTGGTTAGTGGTTTTGAGTTTTTCCGAAGTTGATGTAGATGTTGAGCGGCACAAAGTTGTCGGTTATGGCGTGGCAGCTTATGCAGAGTATCCTGAGGTCTTTTCCCCATTGGGTGAGTTTGCCTTTTTCGGATAGCTTGTCGAGCAGAGGTTTCCTGTCGGCGTTGTTGAAAAAAGCGTATTCCAGCAGGTTGGTGGATGCTATGTTGCTTTTGGAGAATTTGTAATAGCGGTTGTCGGCCAGTTCTCCTTTTGAGTTTATCTCTCTGTTGTAAAAGATGATGTCTTCCGGGGCGACGGCAAAGAGGTATTGGTTGCCGGCGAGGGTGAAGACGGTGTATGTGAATGTGTCGGCAGTTTGTTTTTCGGGCATTGTTGTCCGGTCGGTTACGGGGAAGATGTTGTCCGGATATCTGTTGCGCAGGGTGTCAAGCTGTTGGCTTTCATCAAAGGGGGAGAATTTTCCCGTCAGGGTGTCGTGGCTGGCCAGCAGATAGTGCCTTTGCAGGGAGTCGTTCCGGAGGGTGAAACTGCAGACGCTGTAGCTGCCGCGGTCTGTCAGGCAGTAGCCGTCAGCGGTGGAAGGTATCCTGTTTTCGGGCACGTTGCCGTGCGGAGTCAGCTCTTTCAGCCCCTTGAAAGCCTCGTCGTCCGAGGTGATGTAGCCGGAAAGGAAAATCTCGTTGGGGGTCATGCGGAGCTGGAATGCCGACCAGAGTGCCTGCTGCGGGATGTTTCTCAAGAAAGAGCCCCCGTCAGCGTTGAAGAAACTTTTCAGAAAGTCGGCGTACTGCTGGTTTTTGAGGAAAAGCCAGTTCTGCTTGCGGTTTTTCTCTGAGATGCGGTACAATTCTTTGAATCTTTGTTCCGAGAGGAGATTCTTGGGATGGCGTTGTTGCACGATGGACTTCTTGAGCAGGTCAAGGTTGTCTGAGATGGAGAGGATGTGGTGGCAATAGACGATTTTCAGGCTTTTATAGTCGGTGCCGAACGTGTAGATTTTCTGTTGTTCAAATGAGGCGTAGTTGGAGGGGTCGAGGCGTAGTTCTTTGAGGAGTTTCTTGAAAGAAGCCTCGTCGAGACGGGTGTTGAACAGCAGGGAGAGTCCGCTGCCGTTGCTGTGTCCCGAGATGGAAAGGTCGTACGATTTTTCGGGCAAGGAGTTGTAAACCGTTTCGTATGCGGGGAGGGCGTCCATGGCAAACAGTTCGTTGAAATAGGGCCGCAGCGAGGCGATGTCGCGGGTGAAGGCCTGGTGGTCGTTGATCTCGAACAAGAACACGGCGTCGGCTGGCACGGCATCAATGAGTTCCGATTTTGACTGTTTGAAGAAATGGTGGTAGAAGAAAATGCCCACTCCGATAAGCAGCGCGGCTACCACGCTGGTCCAGATAATCCAGTAGCGTTGTTTGTCGGTGTTGTACTCCTCTTGCATGACGGTTCCGTTTTTGAGATGAAGCGGCACGGCTTAACCTTAAGCCGTGCCGCGGGGATGGTCGTTTTTATTCGGCTTTGTCAGCCTCCTCCTTCTCAGGAGTTTCTGTGTCGATGAGGTTGTGCGCGACCAGGATGTTGTACCAGGCGAACACTTTCTTGATGTTGGAAACATAGACGCGGTCGCGGTCATAGTCGGGAAGCGCTTCGGCAAACAGGGACTTCAAGGCGTTGTTGTCTTTGGGAATGTCAAGCGCAAGCCCGTTTTTGAGTTTGAAGATGGACAGGAAGACGTCCTGGAGCGGACATTCCCCCTCTTCGGTGAAAATGGCTATGTTGTCAAGGGTGGCGACCCCGTCGTGAGAAAACGCGGGGAAGCGGTGCCCGTCTTCCAATGATTCGACGATGAAACTGTTTGGCGTTCTGGATACGAGTTTGAAGAGTCCGCCTTTTCCTGTGATTGATAAAATGTTGCTTAAATCCATGAGTTATTGGTAATAGATAATTTGTCTTTTCCTTACTGATGTGATCCGGTTGTCCTGCACGACCATTTCCTGCTGCCAGTTCAGGTGGCTGTCATAGTCGGCGTACAGCCGGGTCTCTTTCTTGTTGTGCATTTTGTTTTCATAGATGGTCTTGAGGATTTTACCTTCCTGGCTGTATGCGTTGTAGGTGTATTCAATCAGTTGGTTGCCTGACTTGTAAACGCACCTGTTCACCTCGTCGCCGTAGTTGTCGTATTCAATCTTCACAGTCTTGAACACGCTTCCGTTGGGTTCGTGTTCGGTGATTTTGCACACTTGTCCGTTCTCGTTGTACTTGTAGGTGGTGTGCAGGCTGTAGTCGCCGAGCGACTGGGTGCTTCCGGTGATGTTGCCGATGCCGTCGGTGTTGTAGGCAAAGGCGATGGCTATGCTGTCGCTGCTGCCTTTGAAGACCTGTTCGCCGACCAGGAAGTGGTTTCTGTCGTACAGGTATTTTCCTCGTGCGGACAGGATGCCGGTGGAGTCATACTCTTCCCACTCCGTGGCCTGTGCGTTGTCGTTATAGCGGCACAGGCGCCGCAGGATGGTGTCTTGCGGGGTCTTGAGTTTGATGTAGTCCAGCAGGAAGCCGTCTGAGGTGTAGCGTTGCAACGAAGAGAGGTTTGCCGTCTTGCCCTGGAGCAGTTCATCGAGCCGGCTGGTGTCAGAAAGGGTGACAGAGTCTCCTGCCAGGTAGTAGGTGTCTGTCCTGATGAGTTTGACGTCTCCGAAGATGTGGTTGCGTTGCAGGTGGTTTTTTTGTATGTCAGGCGTGATGACAATAGACTGCGGCTTCTTGCGGCAGCCGCAGGCCATTGTCACAGCGCAAAGAATGAACAATAGTGTTCTGTATGGCATTGTCCAGGAAGCGTGTTCCGGTTAGAATGATTCCTCTATCAGTTTGTCGTCAGCCATGTTGGGCAGGGTCACGTGCAGTTCGGGGTTGTTGGCCATGGCGCGTTTGATGGCGAATAAGGCGCCGTCGTTGCGGGCCCATGCGCGTCTGCTGATGCCGTTGTTGACATCCCAGAACAGCATGTTGCGCAGTCTGCGGTCGCTTTCCTCGCTGCCGTCGAGCACCATGCCGAAGCCGCCGTTGATGACTTCGCCCCAGCCTACGCCGCCGCCGTTGTGGATGGACACCCACGTGGCGCCGCGGAAACCGTCGCCGATGACATTCTGCACGGCCATGTCGGCACAGAAACGAGAGCCGTCATAGATGTTCGAGGTCTCACGGAACGGAGAGTCGGTGCCGGACACGTCGTGGTGGTCCCGACCGATGACTACGGGTGCGCTCAGTTTGCCGTTTTTGACCGCCTCGTTGAACGCGGCCGCGATCTTGGTCCGCCCCTCGGCATCGGCATACAGGATGCGCGCCTGCGAACCCACGACAAGGTGGTTGGCGTTGGCGCCGCGGATCCAGGTGATGTTGTCTCTCATCTGCTGTGAGATCTCCGCCGGCGCGGTGGCGCTGATTTCGTTCAGCACGTCCATGGCGATGTGGTCGGTGAGGTGCAGGTCTTCGGCCTTGCCGGAGGTGCAAACCCAACGGAACGGTCCGAAGCCGTAGTCGAAACACATCGGTCCCATGATGTCCTGAACGTAGGAGGGGTATCTGAAAGTGCCGTCCTCGTTCATGATGTCAGCCCCGGCGCGGGACGACTGAAGCAGGAAAGCATTGCCGTAGTCGAAGAAATACATGCCCTTGGCGGTGAGGCGGTTGATGGCGCTGACCTGACGGCGGAGCGATGCCTCGACGGCTTTCTTGAAGTCGTCAGGTCTCTCCGACATCATCACCTTGGCGTCCTCGAAAGAGATGCCGGCAGGGTAGTAGCCGCCGGCCCAAGGGTTGTGCAGGGAGGTCTGGTCGCTGCCCAGGTCAACATGGATGTCGTGGTCTGCACAGTATTCCCAAAGGTCCACCACGTTGCCTTGGTAGGCAAAAGAGCGTGCGGCTTTCTGTGCGATGGCCTTGTTCACTTCCGCGAAGAGCTCGTCAAGGTTGTCGTGTACTTCGTCCACCCAACCTTGGTCGAAGCGTTTCTGGGTGGCGGAGGGGTTGATTTCGGCGGTGATGGAAACCACGCCGGCGATGTTGCCGGCCTTGGGCTGTGCGCCTGACATGCCGCCGAGACCGGCCGTGACGAAGAGCTTGCCGCCGATCTTGCCGCCGATCTTGCGGGCCGCGTTCAACACCGTGATGGTGGTGCCGTGAACGATGCCCTGCGGGCCGATGTACATATAGGAGCCGGCCGTCATCTGCCCGTACTGCGAGACGCCTAACGCATTCATCCGCTCCCAGTCGTCAGGCTTGGAGTAGTTGGGGATGACCATGCCGTTGGTGACGACAACGCGCGGCGCGTCTTTGTGCGACGGGAACAGTCCGAGCGGATGCCCCGAATACATCACTAACGTCTGCGTGTCGGTCATCTCTGACAAATATTTCATCACAAGGCGGTATTGGGCCCAATTCTGGAACACGGCGCCGTTGCCGCCGTAAGTGATCAGCTCGTGCGGATGCTGCGCCACGGCCGGGTCAAGGTTGTTCTGGATCATCAACATGATGGCGGCAGCCTGCTGGCAACGGGCCGGATAGGCCTCGATGGGACGGGCGTACATCTCGTAGTCGGGACGGTAACGGTACATGTAGATGCGGCCGTAGTCGTGCAACTCTTTCGCAAACTCCGGCGCAAGCTGTGCGTGCAGCGACGGGTCAAAGTAGCGGAGCGCGTTGCGCAAGGCCAGTTGTTTCTCTTTTTTCGTCAAGATGTCTTTGCGCTTGGGCGCATGGTTGACGGTTGAATCATAAGGCTTTGCCTTCGGTAATGTATTGGGTATGCCTTGTTTAAGATCTTCTTGGAATTCCTGAAGCGTCATATCGGTGATATTTTGATTAAACAGGGCGCAAAGATATAAAAAATGAACAAAAGAGGAATAATTTTTATATCTTTGCCGCCTTATTGAGATTTATGATTCAAGTTATGAAAAGATTAGGTTTTGTCTTTCTGGTCGCGGCAATGGCAGTCGCCCTGCATTCTTGCAAGTCCAAAAATGTCTATTCCTCCCCGGAGAAGGTCTCCGCGGCTTTCGTCACGGCATTCCAGACCGCCGATTTTGACAATATGTACAAACTTACCGTGCAGAACAATGCGGTGTTGATTACGAACTTGCAGAAGTTTATGAAGCAATACCCTGACAAACTGGAGCAGATGCACGGCCTGGAGGTGGTGATTGAGGAACCGATAGGGTGTTCTTACGTGAATGACACCCTGGCCGTGTGCAAGTGCGATTTTACGCGCGGCGGCAAGAAAAGCAAGATGGAACTTCGCGTGAAGAAGAAAGAGGACAAGTGGCTGGTGGATATGTCAGATGAATAACGATATTTTTATTCCATAATTAAAATCAATTTTTTTATTTAAGACGATGAATTTTGTTGAAGAACTGAGATGGCGGGGCATGCTGCATAACATCATGCCCGGAACAGAAGAATTGCTGAACAAGGAAACCTGCACGGCGTACCTGGGCATCGACCCCACGGCTGATTCTCTGCACATCGGTCACCTTGTCGGTATTATGATGCTGTCGCATTTCCAACGCTGCGGCCATCGCCCCATCGCCCTCCTCGGCGGGGCAACCGGCATGATCGGCGACCCCTCCGGCAAGTCGCAGGAACGCAATCTCCTCGACGAGGAAACCCTCCGCCACAACCAGGCCTGCATCAAGAAACAACTTTCCAAGTTCCTGGCTTTCGACACGGACGAGCCTAACGGCGCAATGCTGGTCAACAACTACGACTGGATGAGCAAGTTCTCGTTCCTCGATTTTATCCGCGATGTCGGCAAACATATTACTGTCAATTACATGATGGCCAAGGACTCTGTCAAGAAACGCTTCAACGGCGAGGGCGACGGGATGTCGTTCACGGAGTTCTCCTACCAACTGGTGCAGGGCTACGATTTCTATTTCCTGAACCGGAACTATAACTGCAAACTGCAGATGGGCGGCTCCGACCAGTGGGGCAACATCACGACGGGCGCGGAACTCATCCGCCGCAAGGCAAACGGTGAGGTCTATGCGCTTACCTGCCCCTTGATTACCAAGGCCGACGGCGGCAAGTTCGGCAAGACGGAGAAAGGCAACATCTGGCTCGACGCCGAACGCACTTCCCCGTACGCTTTCTACCAGTTCTGGCTCAACTGCTCTGACGAGGACAGCAAACGCTATATCCGCATCTTCACCCACTTTACCCGCGAAGAGATTGAAGCCCTTGAGGCTGAACAGGAAGCCGCACCTCATCTGCGCGTCTTGCAGAAAGCGCTGGCCAAGGACCTTACAGTCCGCGTCCATTCCGAGAAGGACTACGAGGCCGCAGTCAATGCTTCCGAAATCCTGTTCGGGAAAGGCACGGCCGAAAGCCTGGCGGCCCTTTCCGAGCAGATGTTCCTCTCCGTGTTCGAGGGCGTGCCCCAATTCGAGATGCCCGCGTCGGTGCTTGAGAACGGCTGCGGCATTGTCGATTTTCTGGCTGAACATACCCGCATCTTCGCCTCTAAGGGTGAGGCACGCAGAATGTTGAAAGACAACGGCGTGTCCCTCAATAAGAATAAGGTGGGCGATGACTATACGGTGACTCCCGACTGCCTGCTCAACGGCCGCTATGTGTTGGTGCAGAAAGGAAAAAAGAACTATTTTATCGTGAAAATCAATCAATAAATAAATACCCTCAACTATGGGCTGGGGAAGCATTATTCTTGTTATCATCATCGGCATCGTGCTGATGATCCTCGACTTTCTGGTCATCCCGGGGACGGTTGTGGCTATCCTCGGCGTGGCGGGGATGGTTTGCGGCGTGGCTATGTCTTTCGTCATGTACGGCATGACGGCTGGTTTCCTGACCCTGCTGCTGACCGCTGTTCTCACCGTGGGAAGTTTCGTGCTTATGATGCGGACGCGCACTTGGCGGAAACTGCAACTCAATACCCAGATTGACAGCAAGATGAATGAGGTGGACGAAACTAAGATCAAGGTCGGCATGACCGGCCGCGCCATCTCGCGGCTTGCCCCGATGGGCACCGGACTGTTTGACGGCGAAACCGTAGAGGTTACTTCACAACAAGATTTCATCGATGTGAATACCGAAATCGAGATCGTCCACATAGACGCAGGAAAAATTTTTGTTAAACCTAAATGCTAAATCCTTATGACACAAACAATTTTATTGATCGTAGGCATACTGGTACTCGTCATTCTGTTCTTCTGGATGGTGCCGTTGCGCTTATGGTTCATTGCCATCCTCAATGGCGTCCATGTTTCGTTGGTTCAACTTATCCTGATGCGTTGGCGTCGTGTTCCGCCTGATATGATTGTCAATGCGATGATTACGGCCACCAAAGCCGGTCTCCCCTTGAACCGCGACCAGCTTGAGGCTCACTTTCTGGCCGGCGGCCATGTGAAACCTGTGGTCAACGCCCTTATCTCTGCCGACAAGGCCAACATCTCGCTCGACTTTAAGGCGGCTACGGCTATCGACCTGGCGGGACGGAATGTGCTTGAGGCTATCCAAACGTCTGTGAATCCGAAAGTCATTGACACGCCGCCCGTGGCAGCCGTGGCAAAGGACGGCATCCAGCTGGTTGCCAAGGCCAGGGTTACAGTCCGTACGAATATCCGCCAATTGGTAGGCGGTGCCGGCGAGGAGACGATTATCGCCCGTGTGGGCGAAGGCATCGTTACGGCTATCGGCTCTGCCGAGACCCACAAGATGGTGCTCGAGAACCCCGACTCTATCTCTAAACTGGTGCTTTCCAAAGGACTCGACTCCGGCACGGCTTTCGAGATTCTCTCCATCGACATCGCAGATGTGGATGTGGGCAAGAATATTGGCGCTATCCTCCAAATGGACCAGGCCAATGCGGACAAGAACATTGCACAGGCCAAGGCTGAAGAGCGCCGCGCTATGGCTGTGGCCCTCGAGCAGGAAATGAAAGCCAAAGCCCAGGAGGCACGCGCCAAGGTCATCCTGGCCGAAGCCGAGGTGCCGCTCGCCCTGGCAGACGCTTTCAGACACGGCAATCTGGGCGTTATGGATTATTACAAACTGGAGAATATCAAGGCCGACACCCAGATGCGTGAAGGCATCAGCAAGGTGGGCTCCGGCTCTACTGCCACGAAGCCGCTGGGTAACAACAAGTAACCCCCCCCTTTGATACAAGCCTTTAACAATAAAAGGGCGGAGTTCTACATCAAAGAACACCGCCCTTTTTTATTGTGTGCGCCTGTCGCCTGCCGACATGTTTACGGCAGTATGTTCACCTCAGGCTGCAGGGAGATGCCGAACTTGCTTTCCACGTCTGCGATAATCTCTTCGTACAGTTGGCAGATCTCCTGCGCCGTGGCATGCCCGTAGTTCACAATCACCAGCGCTTGCAGCGGATACACGCCAGCGTCGCCTCTCCGGAAGCCTTTCCAGCCCGCTTTTTCGATCAACTGTCCGGCTGCCAGCTTGGTCATACCGCTGTCGGCAGGGTAGGCGACAAGGTCGGGGATGAGGGTTCTGAGCTCTTCAGCCTTTGCTATGGGTGTTGTCGGGTTTTTGAAGAAACTGCCGGCGCATCCTATGGTCTGCAGGTCCGGAAGTTTGCTGTCCCTGACGTGTTGGATGCTCTCGTGGATGTTGCGCAGCGAGGGTCTGACGCGCCGCTTTTCGAGTTCTTGGGCAAGTGCCTTGTAGGTGAGCGTGTAGTGCTCCTCTTTGGAAAGCCGGAACCAGACGTGCGTGATGAGGCATTTGCCCCGCCGCTGGCGCTTGAAGATGGAGTCCCGGTACCCGAATTGACATTGGCTGTTGTTGAAAGAGAACGGCTTGCCAGTGTCAGTGTCCCATCCTTCTACTTGTAGGATGCTGTCTTTGACCTCTATGCCGTACGCTCCGATGTTCTGCACGGGCGCACTTCCCGCCAGACCGGGAATGCCGACGAGATTCTCGATCCCGTACAGGCTGTGGTCAAGACAGTAGTTTTGCAGCACGCTCCATTCTTCGCCGGCCGCCACGCGCAAGGTCCGGTGCCGGGCGGTGTCCTCCATCACTTCAATGCCTCTGAATGCCGGGTGGATGACCGTGCCCGCATAGTTGCTGCGGAACAGCATGTTGCTGCCGCCTCCGAGGATGAGGAATGGCGTAGCAAAAATGCCCCGCTCCTGCATCTCCTTTGCTTCGTCTGCCGAGGCCATCTCGACGAAACGGGTACACGATACGTCTAAGTGAAAGGTGTTGTGGTTTTTAAGCGAATAATTGTCGAAGATTTGCACGGTGATGAGTGTTATATATTATTGTATAGGTTTTCGATTTCGGAGGACAGCGAGGTGATGTCCCTGTGCCGGTCGGTGCGGCAGACATGGAGCATGAGGACGTCGCAGTTGCCGTTGTCATAGTCCGTCCAGCCGCAGAGCATGTCTTCCGTCTCGGGGTTGGCCTGAAATGCGGCCTCGACCAAGCGGGTGAGCCGTTGTGCCGAGAATGCGGGTAAAACAAAGAACGAGCTTTCGCCGCCGATTTTGTGCCGGATGGCGATCTCGCCGGTGACGATGTTGGCGAGCGTATAGACGAAAACGGCGGGGCGCGGATAGTAGTTGTCTGCGTCTTGTATGGTTGTTTGGTAGCGGCGGTCGTCATCCAGCGACGAGGCGCGGTTCATCAGCACGATGGCTCTTTTGTCGTTGATTTCGCTCGGGGGCGTCTCTTTGCCCAAAAGCAGTTCGGCGGCAAGGAAACCGGTCTTGCAGAGGTTGTCCATCTTGAAAAAGGTGGGGTATTGGATGCCGGCGGTGCGGTAAATCTCTGTCAGCCAGTCTGCTGCCGCTCCGTTGCGGGATATGGTTTTGACGTTGTTCAGCACTGCCGTGTCGTTCGTGATGCGGCACCAGGAGCGGATGTCAAAGGAACATAGGGTCATGGGCTATGGGTTGTTGATGGTGAAGAGCAAGGCGGCATTGCTTCCGCCAAAGCCCGAGATGAGTTTGATGAAGGCGTCGCCCGGTGCCGTCGCGTTTTGCATCGGGATGTTGAGCGGCTGCACGGTGCCGGGCACGTCGGTGCCGAGGCTTTTGAGCACACAGTGCTGCTGCAAGGCGGCGGCAGAGATGAGGACTTCCAGGATGCCGGCAGCCCCGAGGGTGTGCCCGAAGTACCCTTTCAGGCTGTTGACGGGCTTGTGTTGCAAGGCGGCGCGGTGTATGGCCACCGACTCCATGTCGTCGTTGTAACGGGTGGCGGTGCCGTGCGCATTGAGGAACGCGACTCGTTCTGCATCGAAGCCCTGAAGGCATTTGGTCACGGAACGCAAAAGTCCCTCTGCTGTCCGTGACGGGCCGGAGATGTGGTTGGCGTCATTGTTGATGGCGCCGCGTGCGAGCGTGAGCGCCCCCACGTGGCCGTAAGGCGGCGTGTCGTCACCGTCGCCGGACGCATAGACGATGGCGGCGGCGGCCTCGCCTAAGTTGAGCCCGCAACGGTCAGCGTCAAACGGCTTGCACCGCTGCGGCGAGAGCGCCTTGAACGACTGGAAACCGGAGATGATGAACTTTGAGAGCATCTCCGCCCCAATGACGACAGCGTATTTGTAGTCGCCGATAAGCAGGGCATTGCGCGCGGCCAACTGGGCGGCACATCCCGAGATGCAGGCATTGCTTACCGTGAGCGGCTGGTTGGGGTTGCCAAAATATTCGGCTATCAGTTGCGCGGAACGCCAAAGATATACGCGCTCCGCCTCGTAGGGATTGTCGCTCAAGAGGTCAACGTTTCCTTTGGTGGAAGAGAGGACAAAAAGCACGTCTCGGCGGCCGGCGTCGATGCCCGATTGCGCTATGGCCTGCCGTGCGGCAAGAATGGCGATCTTCTCCATTGGCGTGTATCGCTCATGAGACCGTTCAGGAAGCCCGGCAAAAGCGTCGTCAATGTCGTCACGGTTGAACAATGAAGCGAAAAACGGCTCCGGAATGTCCATTTTGTGCTCGTAATGGCGCAGGCTGCTCCGACCTTGTAGCACGGCACGGAAATTCTCCTCCGTGGTCCATGCCAATGGCGAAACGATGCCGTTGCCGATACTGTAAATCATAGTCTGAAGTTCGTGTTTCCGATTTTTTTTGCGTGCAAAAATAGTGGTTTTTTGTTTCCGTTTTTTTGCAAAAAAAACGTCAAGGGCACTTCTCTGCAAACGCCGGAAAGTTGTCGCAAATGGAAGTCAAAGGGCACGTTTCGCAATGCGGCCGGCGTGAAAGGCAGACATACCTCCCGTGCAGCAATAGCCAATGGTGGGCTTGCGACAACAGCTCTTCAGGAATAAGGGCGGAGAGTTGCTTCTCCACATGCGCGGGTGTTGGTGCGTCCTTGACCAGCCCTAACCGGTGCGCGACCCTGAACACGTGCGTGTCAACAGGCATCGCCGGTTTGCCGAAAGCGAAGGCGAGCACCACATTGGCGGTTTTGCGCCCCACGCCTGGCAGACGGGTCAGCCCCTCAATCGTGTCCGGGACCTGCCCGCCAAACTCTTCCACGAGCATCTTGCTCATCTTGAATAGGTTCAAAGATTTGTTGTTGGGATAGGAGATGGACTTCACAAAGGAAAGGATCTCCGGAATGGTGGCTTTTGACATGGCCGCGGCGTCAGGATAGGTTTCAAACAAGGCCGGCGTCACCATGTTGACGCGCTTGTCGGTACACTGTGCCGCCAGCATCGTGGCCACCAGCAATTGGAACGCATTGTCATACTGCAGTTCCGACTGCACGTCGGGAGATTGCACGCTGAAATGGTTGATGAGAAAATCGATTTTTTCTTGTGGGCTCATTTGGCTAATGGACTTTTGGGCGCGCAAAGGTAAAAAAAACGGAATTATCCCTTTTAGTCTTGTAAAGTTGTCCACGGCTACCGCACGAACGAGCCAAATGCCTGCGGCAGTCCGATTTCGCCCTCTCCGAGGGGCGTTGCGCAAGTCGCCTCATCTTCCATCATAAGTCGTAAGTCAGCCCTGGCAAAAGAAGTCCTCACTCAGTTCGGGCATCGGAGATGCCCAATCATTGGCGGCTCGTTGAGCCGCCAATGACCATAACCGACGGTGAAACCGTCGGAGCAAGCCGCGCCCCGAGTCAAACAGAGCCTCGAAGAGGCTCAACATTGTGAAAAGAGAGAGAGAAGGAACAACATGCGTAACGCCTCTACATTCTATATTCTAAATTCGTGCGGCAGCCGTGTGTAAAATTTAGCATAGTGTCATCTGTTGTCAAAATTTGTCTATCTTTGCAGCCCTTTGAAAAACGGAGTCAGCATTTGAGGCTTCGCCGATGCCCATGAAGGAAGGGTTGGCAGGCGTTTCAAGGCCAAATGAGCGGCTCGGCGTTTTTTCAGAAGATAAAACAGAACGGATATGGATAAAGACAATCTCTCGGCGGGCACGCGCATTATGCATGAAAGATACGGCGAAGGTATCATCAGCCGCAACAGCGCCTTGACCTACAAGGTGGTTTTTGTGCGCGGCGGCGAAATAGAGTTCTCCAAGGCTAATGCCGACTTTGAAGTTCTGGAGTCTGCCGGGGAAGACGCATCTGTGCCCAAACTCAATGTCAAGGAGTTTGAACAGGTGCTGGAACAGCTGCTCGAGAAGTACAACGGCATTGAGAAAGAGGTTGAACTCGGCAGGAAATGGCAAGGCGGCAAACTCATCCTTCAGCCCGCAAACGCTGAATTGAAGCCGAAGGAGATGCCCGTGGAGGTGTTTTTCCACAAGATTGTGATGATGCGCGACCGCCTGCGGGTGCTTGAACAGAATATCAATAGTCACGACACCTTGTCTGACGAGGAAAAGGTGAACCTGCAACAGTATATCTCCAGAATATACGGCAGTATGACCTCCTTTAATGTCCTGTTTGAAGATAAAAACGATTATTTCGTTGGTGCGAAATGACTTTACAGATAAAATGCTTGATAAAGAATAGAATAACATAAAGAAAAAAACAAAGAAATATGAGTGGTGGATTGTATTCAATGGATCAAAAAGATTTTGATCAGACATTAGATTTGACGCACGTTAAGCCTTATGGCGACACGATGAACGACGGCAAAACCCAGTTGAGTTTCACACTTCCGGTGCCCTGCGGCGACGAAGCCGTGGAAGCAGCCAAGCAGTTGCTGAAGAAGATGGGATTCAATAATCCGCAAGTTGTTTATTATAAAGAACTTACTGACGGATTCACGTTTGTCAACTGTTATGGTTCATGCACCCACACGGTGGACTATACTACAATTCATGTCCCGAAGGTGGAATCTACGGTATGGTCGATGGCCGAGACGGACCAGTTTGTCCGCGAGCACATCGGACGCAAGATTGTCGTGGTGGGGGCAAGCACGGGCACGGATGCCCATACGGTGGGCATTGACGCCATCATGAACATGAAAGGCTATGCCGGACACTATGGCATTGAGCGTTACGAGATGTTCGAGGCACTGAACATGGGCAGCCAGATTCCCAATGAGGAGTTCATAGCCAAGGCGGTGGAAATGCACGCCGACGCGCTGCTGGTTTCCCAGACGGTTACGCAAAAGGATGTCCATATCAAGAATATGACGGAACTGATTGAAATGCTTGATGCCGAGGGCCTCAGAGACAAGCTGATTGTCTGCGCCGGCGGTCCCCGCATTACGCACGAGCTGGCCAAGGAACTTGGCTTCGATGCCGGCTTCGGCATGAACACATACGCCGATGACGTGGCCTCCTATCTGGCACAGGAGATGGACAGAAGAATGCACCGCAAATAAGCACATTGCAGCTGTCCCCGTTTTTTGTCGCTGCTGCCGCGCTATGGGCAGGCACATCTCCTCGACGGACTATGTTTTCTACAGGCTGAACATCACCTGACCGGTGATTTCAGCCTTGTTTTTTTCTCCCTGCATAGTTGCGCCGCCTAACTGTAGCGTGTGCGCAACCCTGAAGGAGATGCTGAACCATCTGCGGGAATACCTGACTACCAGGTATTCCCGCACGCCTTTCCCGTAGTAAGTGCCGAATGAGAACGCGCGATAGACGTTGTGCTCGTAGGCATAAAGCCTGTCGGCAAAACTGTCTGTGTCAAAATAGGCGAACCGCATGGTGACGGCCAGTTTAGGACTCGGCAGGCTTATGGCAATGTCCTGATAGAAGAGCAGCCCTTGACAGCGGGTCTCTTCGGTGGCGTTGACGTTCATCAGCCAGTCTATGACGGTCTTGGTTTTCAAATGCCGGCAGGGCTCGCTGTTGCATTGGAGGTGCAATTTGTGCCGTGTCCGGTCTTGGATTTCCCGGTAATAGGGATTGTTTTTTCCGTTCTCCGGTTTGTCGGTCATGGTGTATCTGCACGAGATCTGACATTGCCGGACGGGACTATACGACAAGGTCACGCCTAAATAGGCTGCCGAAACGGGAGCGTCGGTGCGATAACTGGGCTCTGACAGCCGGTAATAGTCAAAAAACAGTTCCGCCTCCACGTGACGCCCCAGGATATGATGGCTGGCCAGGTAAATTCCCGTTTCTCCGACGGAGGTTGAGGCCGCCTTGAAGGCATTGCCCAAAGGTGTGTCGTAGCCTTTGGCATAGTGCCGGAAAACCACGGAGAGTTTGGAGGATGAGGTCAGATGGAAGAGTGCGTTCTGAATCAGGCACACCTTTTTTCGGTCTGTCACGGCCAACTCGCCGTAAAGCACGTGACGGCGCACAAGCAGGTGGTAGTCAACAGCGACGTTCACCTTTTGGGGTCGCAACGATGTGTAGACGCGTTCTTTCAGCGGCAGTGACGTGTCGGCAGTGCTGAAGGCTATGCCGCTAAAACCGACAGAGAAGATCGGTTTGCGCCACGACAGATTGACCCCCGCACAGTTTTGAGTGCTGTTGTTCAGATGTCCGGCAAAGAGGCTGCCCGAAAGAGCGGTTTTGCCCATAGTGATAGCGCCCCCGCGTACGAAGGAGCTTTGGCTTGACGAGGCCGTTGCCTTGACACCGCCGCTGAAACGCCGGATGTGGTCGATGGAACCGCCTCGCCCCGAGATGAACGAGGAGCCCGCAACTAGACCTTGCCCGAAATTCAACCGGAAGTCGCCAAGGACCAGCGTCTTCATTATGCCGAAGGGCCCTATGCAAGCCGCTCCCGAGTAGAAGCCGGCTTTTGCCGCCGAGGCGCTGCCGTCAGCGCAACGCAGGAATTTGAACGAGAGCCGGTTTTGCGTGCTGAAGGTGCCATAACAATAGAGATTGTCGAGCGGGTCAGTTGCGGCCGCGTCGTTGGCTTGGCTTACAAACGGCTGCCGGTAACGCAGCAGCAACTGTGTGCTGCTTTTCCTGAAAAAGTCTCGGAAAAAATGCAGGCGTTGCTCTGCGGGCACTACCACCGCCATTCGCCGAATCTGCCTGAAGTCATCTTCTGTAAAGCCGTCAATGACAAGCAGTTCGTAAATGGAGCATAAAGGTCCGTACTTTTCGATGTAAAGTTGCAGTTGGTAGTATTGATAGTCGGTCAAGTGCAACAGGCGCACCGCCGTTTCATATTTCAAGTCGTTGAGGTTGATGCCCGCAAGTTTCTCATCTGCCATCCTGTCGGCCATTTCCTCAAACAGGTCTGCTTCCGCGATGTTCGCATTTCCGAGTACGTTTTCGAGTTCGTCCGTATAAGGGTCAACCGTAAAGGTGCTGTCTGTCTGGCCTTCTGCTGCAAAGAGCAGGAAGAGCAGGGTCAGCAAGGCTATAAAGTGGGGTCTTGTTTTCATAGTCGTATGTTGGGGCTAAGAGGCAAAATAGAGGAAGCCTTGTGGGGAGAAGCCCGTGTGGTAGTACCAGGCGGCACCGAGACTGAAAACGAAGCCGCGCCAGGGCACGTGCAGTTCGACACGGCACTGTGTGAGGTCGCAGCAGCCGTTCAGGTACAGGTGTGGCGAGGCAAAGCAGGCGAGACCGAAGCGGATGTTGAAATTGCCCGGGACGGTTTTGCTCGCTGTCACGGTGCCGACAAGTCGGGCGTTCGGCATATAGTGCAGTTGCACGGCAAAGGTCATAGGTATGAGTTCGTTGCCGGTGAGTCCGTAGTGCAGTCCGACGGGGTTGTATATCATGACGGCAAGGCTTGTTGCGGGCGTGATCTGCCAATAGGAGGAGAGGTCAAGGGTTAGCGAATGGCGGCTTGGGTAATGGGTGGCATGTTGCAGCAGGTAGAACACCCGCATTGCCACGGAGAACTTGTGGCCGAACATCCTGCCGTAGCCGGCGGCGGCTGAAAAGATGCCGTAGTGCTTGTAACCGTAATGGCTTGCCGACACTAACAGACAGTTCTGATCTTTGTTCCACGAAAAAGCGAGCTCTTTGAGCATCAACTCTTTTGTGCAAAAGTCGTTGCGAACGGACAGGTCGAGGATGGTCTTTGGAGTTGCGGCTCGTGCGGCGGCATAGTCGCGGAAGAGGTGAATTTTGGAGAAGTCGGAAACGGCCGTCTGGCTTCTGCAGTCCGTTGGGGCACACAGCAGAAGCAGGAGGCACGCGAGGAGGGCGCATATTGTTTTCATCTGCGGTTTGTTTTTTCATGGTCCAATGATAACGCATCCGTTGCGGATTTATTGCAGGAGGAAGAAAATTTTTACCGAAAGAGAAGAGGGAAAAAGTCGGGGAGACGAAACAGAAAAACACTATATTTGCCGCACTGATTTTGACACTTTTTTGAGATTTTCCTGTAAGTAACTGATAGTCAGATTAGATTTGCGACCCCCAGAATTCGTCCTCAAACAACGGCTGTATCTTCTTGTGCAGTGGGGTCAGGAAAAGTGTTTTTGTGACGCAGCACTTGCTGGTCTTGACCCTGACAGTCGGTATCGTCTTGGCTATTTCCAAAGCCTTGTCAACGCTGATTCCCATATTGTTCCGCTTCATCAGCCGCTCCAGTTCCCTGTACACTTTCAAGGCCACGAAGCAGATGCTGATGTGCGCCCGTATCCGCTTGTGGTTGAAGTGGAACATCGGGCGTATCTCAAGCCTCGACTTGGTAATCCTGAAAGACTGCTCCACATTGTAAAGCTCGTGGTAGGCCTCGATGATCTGACTGTCCGGAAGTTCCGCATTGCTGATGTAGCCCTTGAGCCCGTCCCACCGCCGGTCATCCTCGACCAAGGCCTCGTCAATGGACACCGTGATTTCACCTTTCCCCACGACTTTCAGGAACTTGTTGTATCCGCGCTGCGTAATCTTTGATTTCGTCATGGTGCCCGACCTGTATTTTTCCCGCAGTTTCCTCAGCCCTTTCTCCCGGTTCCTTTCATCAAGCCGCGCACGCTCTTCCGAATAGCTGACCAGCAGCCGCTTGTGCGCCGTCTCATCCAAGACGATGCTCCTGACCTCTGACGGGTCTTTCTCCCCGGACAGCACCCATTCTGTCACTTCCTGAGCCATGTTCCTGATTCTCGCACCTATGATGTACCTGTACCCGTTCGCCTCAAGGTCGCGCACGTTGGCCTCGCTCATCATCCCGGGGTCGGCGACCACCACGAAGTCGTCCAACCGGTATTTGGCGATGAAGTCCCTGACGACCGGCAGCATCGTGTGTCCCTCGTATTTGCTGCCCTCATGCACCGAGAACGCAAGAGGGCAGCCGTCGCTGCTGACCAGCAGGCCGAGGACTATCTGCGGGCTGGAATGCTTGCCGTCTTTCGAGTATCCCGGCTTGCGCAGCTCGTCGGGCTTGTCTGACTCAAAATATAGCGTGGTCACGTCATAGAACAGGACACCTATTCTACCTCAATGCACCCTCATGGTGTGACGCACGCTGATTCCCTGTATCTGTTCGCGCACCCCGTCGTCGAGTCTGTCCAGATAGCGGTAGACCTTGTGCAGCTTGTGGTCTTCCTCGAAATGTGACTTCAGGTATTCCACCGTCGCACGTTTGCTGCTCGGGAACGCGAGGCGCGCTATGACCAGGCTTCGGAAAACCTCGTCCCCGACCGTTTGGAAGCCCACCAAGTCAAACACCCTGTCGAGAATGCGCTTGGGGGCGTCAAGCAGAATGTTGTCTATGTGGGACATGAAGTCTTCTGCCTCCTTGGTGCCTTTTGCGGTGGCGATTTTCTCTGCGCCGTCGAAATCCAGTTCGGGGGCTTCGAGGCTTTTCTGACTGCGGATGAACGCTTTGGCTTCCGACTCGAGCCGCAATATCTCCGACGGGCTGCTACTTGTGCCGAAAGTCCTTACGTAGCAGACCTTCCCCCTCGATTTTTTCGCAACCGTTACCGTTGTTGACCCTGACCTGTTGGGTTTCTTTTTCACAAACATACGGCAAAAATACACTGTTTTCACCTTGCGACCCCCAGAACGGCGAGTGTGTTTCTTCTAAAACACTAATATATAAGCATTTGTAAAATCCTGCTTTTTAGAGTGTCAAAGTCAGGAAAATCAACTGCATCACAGTCAATATTTGACCATTCCTCGTATTCTATTTTATTAGTATTCATTTGAGTAATGTATGATTGTTAAGATTGAACTCGGCATCGAATAAACTATGCTTTGTCTTTATTTTGTTTTGACGATTACTAAGATTTCTTGGCTCACCAGAATATCTAAAGATGGCATCTGCAATATAGTATCCCAAATTGACAGGAACTGCGTTTCCAATCATTTGCTCGATATTCGTTTTTGTTCCTTCAAAATCAAAATCCTCTGGAAACGTTTGTATCATGCTTCTCTCCAACGATGTCAAAGGACGTATACCTTCAAGTGATTTTACAGGGTCACCAGGATGCAGCGTGTAGCCTTTAGGCATAGGTCTATTTACACCACGGATAGTTGCACTAGGTTCTGATGTGCTAAATATTCCTCGGCGTGCATAACTGCGCGGATGTCTGTAATAATATTTTATGGGTAATTTATCTCCGAAATATTCCGCTACACTCATTTCGTGGTCTGACAAATTTTCCAAGAGGACAGCTTTCATAAAGTCATCTTCAGTCCCTAATTTGCCAATCATTACGAAGCGTTTTCTTTTCTGCGGAACCCCACATAAAGCTGCGTTAAGTACTGTATATGTGAGACCATATCCAGCAGCTTTGAAGATTTTGAGCGCTTCTTGGAGTTTTTGAGTCTTCAAGATACGCTCTACATTTTCCATAACAAACCATTTGGGCCTAATCTCTGAAATGATTTTTGCATAACAAACGGTAAGGTCTCCACGTCCATTGTCTTCGTCACGTTTACCAGCAGACGAAAAGTCCTGACACGGAGGACCGCCTATAATCATATCTGGTTCATATGGACGGATTGCCTTGACGGAATCGTCTATATTCATTAAATCAGCGCGTATTGCAGGATGAGAAAAATTGTTTCGGTAAACAGTCAATGCGTCAATCCAGTTGTCGAAAGCTGCAACGACATCCATTCCTGCCTTTTCGAAGCCAAGGCTTAATCCACCGCAACCGCAAAACAAATCTACTACTTTCATTTATACAAACAATTCAGGGTGACTAACAAGATAAGCATCAAATCTTCTTTCCGGGCGTAAAAGCTTCTGGCCATCACCCAATATTATGTTCTTGATTTCAAATTTGCTAATGCGTGGATTTTCCAGTTCAGAACACTTCAAGAACGGATTTGTCAACTTTCCGCTGATAGCAAAAGCCTTATCCGTTTTATACTTGTAGGAAAGACTGTTGACAATGTCTGTATAATTGAACTTGCCAAACTGAGTGAAATCCCAAAGCATCTTATACAACCAGATGATTGTACGCTGGTTGCGAGAGATGTCATCATCTGATGTCGTCTCACGAAGAGCCATTTGAATGACAGACAAGTTTGACCATACAAAGACATCAAGGCAATTTTCCTCAAGGTCGGTAAGTTTACGGTCTGTCTTCCATATTGGTTGCATAATCAAAGGCACCTGTTTATTAGCCAGGTCGCTCGAAACTGCAAGTATGGCTTCTTTTATCTCATTGTAGTGAGGAACCACTTGACGTATTTCGCTCCAATCCTTTATTTCTTGTCCTATGGTGTTAAGAATATCATGCAATTTATTCTTGCCTATAGGAGAATCATAGCAAGCACATATGCTACAAGCAACAAATAGAATTGTCGGAGAACGTACGACGATCTCGCTTCCATAGTCTGCATCGGGCAAATCCTTTGTCGTATTGTCGGGAAGAGTCGTGAGTTTGACTTCCAATCCACTTACCGGACTTTGGGTTGTCCTGTTAATCATCACCAAATCTATCTTTTCCTTCTTGCTGGCTGTATAGTATTGTTCATAGGGATAATAGCCTGCTTCGTAATCGTAGTAGGCTTCATCGCTAAGTGGGTCTATCCCCAATAGTTTTGAAGATGAGATGTGTTTATGAATAACTTCATTGTTTTTGTTTGTACAAATGAATATAGGGTCAATACCTTTGCTTCCCATATATGCAACTAGAGAAGCAGGAAAAGAACTGTTGAATTGGTTCTTGCCCCACGAGTCTTCATGTCGGTAGTCTCTACTTGAATATTTTTGTCCAAACAATCCCGGGTCCACACCTTCGATAAATTGTATGGTCTGTTTCGTCTTTTTTGCCATAGAGCAATTATTTATTGGGTTCTACGATTAAGTCTGCTATTTTTACGTTTCGACATTTGGCAATTTCCGTAAGCGTTTTGAGGTCTGGTTGGACACTATTACTACACCATTTAATTATTGTACAGGTTGATTTTCCTAATTCTCCAGCTAACCATTTCCCGGTTTTTCCTTGTTCCACAAGGACAACTTTTAGCCTATTTATATTTGCCATATTGCCTTAATTTATTTAATCTAGAAGCAAAGATATATAATTTACATGAAACCGACAAATGAAATGCTGTTTTTTTATTGATGTTTAGCACAAAAATGCTATAAGAGTTCCTTCTTCACCCTCTGCACAGTGCTCACTCCTTTGCCACTCAGCTTCGCCACATCCCGGATGGTGTAGCCCTTCTTCAGGTACTCTATGACCTCCTGGTATTCTTCTTTCTTTTGGTCTGCCGTCTTTATACTGTCTTTCCTCCGGCCAAGCCGACCACCTTTCTCGATGTAACGCTTGCGGCCTGACTGCAGTCGGAACGTGATGTTCTCACGCTCCAGTTGCGCACAGGTGGAGAGGGTGGCTATCATGATTGGAGCGAAGAGGGACGGATGTCCTTCCTCGTCCAATAAAGACAGATGCTCCTTTTGTATGTAGAGGTTGATGCCACAGTCAATCAAAGTCTTGACAGAGGCAAGAACCTCAAAGGCATTGCGACCCAACCTTGACAGTTCACTGACAAGGAGAGTCCCGATGCCGTTCCCTTTGCAGAACTCTATTGCTTCGCACAACACCGGGCGATCTTCGTTCCTCTTTGCGCCGGAGATGTGCTCTTCAAAGACCTTGCGGACTTCAAGACCTTTGTATGCCACATAGTCGGACAAGTCCTTGACCTGTCTTTCCGTACTCTGTCTGTCACCAATGCTGGAGACACGGGCATATATCACTGTTGTATTATTGCTTTCCTTCGTTACCATTTTAATCTTTGACTTTTATGGGGGGCCGGTTGAAGCGGTACCCTTTTCCCTTTCGTTGGTAAAACTCCCGACTTTTCTGAATATTTTGAACACAAACGAAGCGGCAGATTTATTTGAACACAAGATGAAACCAACATTAGGGAAGAGAATACTCCCTTCCCCGATGTCGTTGTGGGTGGTCAGTCGAACACACCGTTGAAGAGGTTCACTGCCTCAATCTTCTTTTCGAGGGCAACCTTTGCATAGACTTCCGTTGACTTCACGCTGCCATGTCCAAGCACTTCCTTCACCACAGAGATGTCGGCGCCAAGAGTCAGGAGCAGAGTGGCGGCGGTGTGTCGGGAGCAATGGTAGGTGATGTGCTTGCTGATGCCAGCAGCTTCCATCCACTCAGCCAAGACCACCTCCACTGTGGTGGAAGTAATCTTCAGTTCGTGGAAGACGGTGTCTTCGCCCTCCTTCTGCTTGGGCATCCACTTCTTCGTTTCCTCAGAAAGCGGAATGGTCACACGGTCTTTGGTCTTGACCTGCGTGTGGTCGATGTACTCAGTCACTCCGTCGGCAGCCTTGTGTATCTCGCTCCACTTCAATGATAGCATGTCAGCGTAGCGCAGTCCGGTGAAGCATGAGAAGAGGAAGGCTTGCTTCACTATCTCATAGCGGCAAGGTGTTGCCATCACTTTCTTCAGTTCCTCGATGGTCAGAAACTCACGCTCCGCCACTCGCTTCTGTGGTTTCTCCTTGGCTTCGAGCAACAGGAAAGGGTTGTGCTCGATGAGTCCTTCCCGAACTGCCTTGGCCAAAGCCGAACCGAAACGGTTGACGAAGATGCGGCAGGTCGTCTGGCTCAGCGTCTTCTTGCCGCAGTTGAAGGTGCAGGACTTCAGGAAGGTGATGAACCCCTTGCAGAAGTCCTTGTCCACCTCCTTCAGTGTCAAGTCCGGCTTACCAATGTATATAAGGTACTCGTTGACCCGGGCCAGCATATTGCGCTTGGCTCGGGCAGACGATGCCGACAGTTCGCCGTTCTCGCTTGCATATTGCTCCAACCATTGGCTAAGAGTCATGCGCGACTTCTTCACTCTGTTCCAGTCTACAAGTCCTTCCTTCTGGATGTCTATGATGCGCTGAGCCTTAATCTGCTCGGCCAACTTTCGGGTGTTGGCGTTCTGTTGTTTCGTGGCCGGGTTGATTTCCGGCACGATGTAGAGTTTCAGCGTCTCTTTCTTGCGAAAGCCGTTCTGATAGATGTCAAGGTATAGGCTGATGTTGCCACCAGCAATCTTTTCTCTCGGATGCGCACAGGCTCCTTCAAGCGGATTTCTTTCTTTTTTCGTCCCATTTTCGTTCTTTGTTTTCTGATGTTTATATTTACTTATATCGTTGTGTTTCAACGACTTGAAATCCGATACAAAGATAATACGACGAGGGACAAAAACGAGACAAAAGTGCGCTTAAAATCGGCAATTTTAGGAAAGTATAACGAACCAATGAAAAATCGGCCGTATCTCCTAATAAACTGTAAATCAGTGGTATTACACTGCTTTACTGCGATATTCTTTCCGATGGTCAGCCACGCTTGAAGTAATTGGTGGTTACTGGTGGATATTGCAGATGTGCATGGCACTGGCTGCATTGTTCTCCATTGTGGTGGCGGCAGGCATGGCGTACAAGATGATGGTGAAGCACGAACCGCTTGATGTGATGAAGCTCTTCAAGCCACTTGTAGTGAGCATCATCCTCTGTTGGTGGTATCCTCCTGCAGACACGGGAATGACACGGAGCGGCAGCAGCTGGTGCTTCCTCGACTTTTTGAGCTACATACCCAACTGCATCGGTTCGTACACCCACGACCTCTACGACAATGAGGCGGCGCAGATTGAAGACAAGTTCAAGGAAGTGCAGCAACTCGTCTATGTGCGCGACACGATGTACACCAACATCCAGGCACAGGCAGATGTGGCGCATACCGGCACGGCAGACCAGAACCTTGTGGAGGCGACCATGGAAAGCACGGGCGTTGACCAAGTGACGACTATGGAGAAGGACGCAGCCAAACTGTGGTTCACGTCATTGACTTCGGGAGCCGTGGTGGGCATCGACAAACTGGTGATGCTCATAGCACTGATAGTTTTCCGCATCGGTTGGTGGGCGACCATCTACTGCCAACAGATACTACTGGGCATGCTGACCATCTTCGGACCGATACAATGGGCGTTCAGTCTGTTACCGAAATGGGAAGGAGCGTGGGCGAAATGGGTAACACGCTATCTGACAGTGCATTTCTACGG
>CAVIJD010000027.1:0-31489 GCA_963643165.1 bacterium
AGAATTTAGAGGCGTTACGCATACCGCTCTCAAGTCTTAAACCGCAATTCTATCAAATAAAATCAATTCACCGCAAATCTTTTGGAGAGGCTGTTTCCGTCGGGGAGTGTCACGTTCAGGATATATACCCCTTTAGAGAGCGACGACACTTTCAGGCGGTTGTGACCAGTTGTTAAGGTTATCCGCTTCACAGCCTTTCCACTCGTGTCGTAAATGGTGGCGGGCACTGCCGTATCTACATTGCCAAGGCTTACATCCAGAAAGTCGGAGGCCGGATTTGGCGTAAGGTGCAGTTTTACGTTTCTGTCCTGTTCGGCAATGCCGGCAGAAGGGTCGCCAACCGCGAGAACGTATTGGCCTGGCAGCAGCATGTCAGTTTTAAGATAGCCGGAATAGGATGAGCCGCCCCGCTCGGCAGGCATGATTTGCCAGGGGTCGGCAGTGGTTTGACGATAGAGCAACTTCAGATTCTCGGGCGTATAGCCGCCGTCAAACAGCCCTTGGTCGGGCTGGTACGCATTGCCTCGCATAAATTTGAACTGCAATGTTCCCGCCGGCACCGTGTTTACATCTTGCCGATAAGCCATGTTGATGTTCCAATAATGGTTGTCTGACATCTTGTCGATGCCGTCAGGCAATTGCTGTGGGCAATCGGGGCCTGCCATGTTGTGCTCCACACGCACCAGCACCGTGTCCGCGAAATTGTCAAGTTGCACCGTGCAATACGCATTGCCCAAGGTTCGCCGTTCGCCCGACACCAGCATCTCGGTATAGTCAATGGTGGCATCTGCCATCTTTTCGTGATAGTCCACCATAGCAAACACCGGCACAAAGGGCACGCTCACCTCAACGGTGCCAGTTTCGCCGGAGAACATGACGTTTTCGGCCGTAAAAAGTTCGCGCCATTGCGAAACGAATGTCAAATCCAACTTGTTGCGGTCCGCATAATGTGTGGCGCCGGAGAGTTTCTGCCGCAAATGGACCCGATAATTGTCACCTCCCATAGGGACAACAGAATCGATGGAGAAATGAAGGAAGCCGGGCTGATGCACCCAACCTTGGTAAAAGTCTTCCAACACCATTCCGCTGTTTTGAGCAAGACATTGGAAGAATTGTTGGGTTGTTATGTTTTGAAACGCATATTGGTTGAGCAAGGCCTTGCAACTGTTGAAGAAAAGCGAGTCGCCCATATAGTGCCGCAAGGTGTGTACAATCAGGGCTCCTTTCTGGTAAGAGTGCGTGCCGTAGGTCACTTCTTGCGGAACATTGTCAAGTGCGTAATGACCCCCATCGTCTTTCACGATGTCTTTCAAAGTGGTACGATGAACATCACGGATATAGTCGCGGTAGGCTTCGGCACCATAGAGGGCCTCTTTGGTTAGGGCTTCAGCATAGGAGGCAAAGCCCTCGTTGAGCCACATCTCCTCGGCGCGGCTGCAGGTTATCAAGTCGCCGAACCAGAGGTGGAAAAGTTCGTGCGCATAGAGCGTCTCGTTGGCTAACGTGCCGTCGATGGCGGCATTGGGATAGGCAATGTTGGTGGCGTGTTCCATGGCCCCGCTTGTGAAGTTGACGGCCACATAACCTACTCTGGGCCAAAGGTAGGGTCCAAACCACGACTCGTAGGCGCGCAGAACCTCTTTGAGATGCACGAACGAGGCTTGCACCTTGGCTATCGTATTAGGCTGCGCATAGATCGTTATCGGGATGACGTTCTGAATGCCTTGAAAGGTATCTTGATAGAGACGGTACGGCCCCACGGCCACAGAAGCCAAGTAAGTAGGGATAGGCTGTTCTAACTGCCACGTCCACAGACGGCTGCCGTCGGCATTGGTGGCAGAGTCGGCAAGCATGCCGCCACACACGGCCATCTTGCCCGCCTCGGTGCGTATGTGCATGGTATAGGTTGACTTGTCTGTGAACACATCGAGGCACGGAAACCAGCACCGCCCGAAGTTGTGCGGCTGGTTCTCAAAAGCCACACCCATGTTGTAACAATAGTTGCCTGAATAGTAAAAACCGCCCCATCTGCTGTCTTGCACCGGCGTGCCATGGTAATAAACCCTGACGTTCGTGGTGTCACCAAGGTGCGTGACAAATGGGATGGCCAGTTTGTGCCCATTACGGCTAAAGGAGACCAACTGCCCCGCCGCCTGCACAGAGTCAACGGTCAAACCTTGCAAGTCGAGGGTGAACGTGCCGAGACTGTCTGTTTCCGTCACGAGTGTGAGGTCGGCATATCCGCCAATCGAGCGGTGCCCGAAATCGGTCATGTCGAGCGAAAGGTCGTAGTGAACCACATGCAACGAGTCGCTGATGTTCTGCGCCGCAACTTTCGCAGCCATCAAGGTGAGGCACACAAAAAGGAGGGACGGCAAGGAAAAGGAGGTGATTTTTTTCATATAGCAGTAAAAAATAGCATATTCACATTCTGTTTGCAATAAAACAAAGCCAAGCGAAGCCCAATAGCGAGCCCGATTCGATTGCGGTTGCAAAACTATAAAAAAAGCGGCTGTCGCGCTCATTCCCTAACAAGCGTCATTAAAGTTGTCTAATACCTATTTTTAATAATCAAGAAACGAGATAAGACTGTATCTTTGCCGGCAGATTCACAAGATTGTCTATCTATATGATTAACAAATAATAACAATAATGAAGAAACTCAACAAAATCGCCGCTTTGACTTTCCTTTTCATTGTCGGCGGCATATCTATCACCAAAGCACAGCACAATATGGATGCATTGAACAAGAAACAGCAGAATTTGGTCGTCGTGGCTGCTTTTGAAGCCAAAGGTGACATCGAGCGTCTTAAAGTCGCCCTGTCTGACGCCCTTGACGACGGGCTGACCATCAACGAGTTAAAAGAAGCGCTTTCGCACCTTTACGCTTACACGGGATTTCCGCGCAGTCTGAATGGTCTTACCGCGTTACAATCGGTAGTCGAGGCACGGCAGGCACAAGGGTTGCACGACGAGCAAGGGCGCGACGCCACGCCATTGGCGTCAGACTACAACGCCTTGGTTCAGGGCACGGCCGTGCAGACAAAACTTGTAGGTGGCAAGCCTTTCACCTACGAGTTTGCTCCCGCGACAGACTATTACCTGAAAGCGCATCTTTTCGGCGACATCTTCGCCCGCGACATCCTGACCTTCACGGAGCGCGAAATCATCACCGTGAGTGCGCTCTCCTCGATGCCGGGTGTTGAGCCGCAGTTGAAGTCGCACGTTTCCGGTGCCCGTAACATGGGCGTAAGCGACGCTCAATTGCATGCCATTGCAGACGTGCTGGCCGAGAAAGTTGGCGCGCCCGAGTCGTACCGTGCTTCCAAAGCCATCGCGGAAGTGTTGGGCGAGCCGTTTGACGAGGGCAAGCCTGTAGAGCAGATGATGTTTCCGCAAGGGGACTTGAACACAGCCTACGCCCCATATTTCATCGGCAACAGTTACCTTGCGCCGTTGCTTTCGGAGGGACTTCCGATGTCGAACGTGACCTTTGAGCCGAGATGTCGCAACAACTGGCACGTTCACCACAAAGGTGGGCAGATCCTGATCTGCGTTGGCGGCGAGGGATGGTATCAAGAGTGGGAGAAGCCGGCACGCAAACTTCGCCCCGGCGACGTAGTGAACATCCCCGCGGAAGTGAAGCATTGGCACGGTGCGACGGCCGACTCCTGGTTTCAGCACATCGCCATCGCGGTGCCTGCCGAGAACGCCACCACCGACTGGCTGGAGCCGGTAACCGACGAAGTGTACAACAAATTGAAATAAAAAAACTGCCCCTCTTTGCAGTTCTTTCACCCCTTCCTTAACACCCATGCTGCCATGAACATTCTTTCTGTCATCGATGCCGTCAAGCCTACAGAGCTCATCTTGAACAACGATTCTGCCGTCATTACAGACCTTTGCATTGACAGCCGAAAGCTGCGCAACCCGCAAGGCACGCTCTTCTTTGCCATAGAAACCTACAAGAACGACGGCCGCCGCTATATCCCGGAACTGATTCAGAACGGTGTCCGCAACTTCGTCACGACCGGATCTCTCGCACTTGACCATTTTGAGTTCCTCGGCTCGGACGTGCTGAACGAATGTAACTTCCTGCTTGTTTCCGATGTTTATAAGGCCATCAATGACGTTGCCGCCGCGCACCGACTCCAATACCATTATCCTGTGGTCGGGGTTGCCGGCAGCAACGGCAAGACAGTCGTGAAAGAGTGGCTTGCTATGGTGCTTGACGAAGACTTCAGCATCGTGAGAAGTCCTGACAGTTACAATTCGCAGCTTGGCGTGCCGCTCTCCGTGTGGCTGATGACGGCGGAGAACAACCTCGCCATCTTCGAGGCGGGCATTTCCCAGCCCGGCGAGATGGCACGTCTTGCCTCCACAATCCGCGCCGACATCGGCATCCTGACGAACATCGGGATGGCTCACGCCCAGTTTTTCAGCAGCACGAAAGAGAAAACGATTGAGAAACTCAAACTCTTCAAGTATGCCAACGCCTTGGTTTACCGCGACAACAACGCAGAGCTGAACGAACTGCTGCAACAGCCGGAATACGGGCACTTGCAGAAAGTGTCGTGGGGCAGCAGCCGCGCCGCCTACCCCATTGAGCAACATACTGAAGAAAACGGGACTGCTTTAGACCTCAACGGGTTCACCTATCACATTCCCTTTGTAGATGCCGCCTCCGTTGAAGATGCGGCACATGTCATCGTAGCCGCTCTTTATTTAGGGCTGCCGCCACAACGCATCGAAGAGCGCCTTCACAAACTCACCGCCATCAGCATGCGCATGGAAATTCTGGAGGGCATCAACCATTCCGTAGTCATCAACGACACCTACAGCCTCGACTTCAACGCTTTGAGCGCGGCGCTCAGCTTCATGGACACGCAGACGCAACTGGCCCACAAAACCGTAATCATCTCCGACTTTGAGCAGGCAACGGTGGACTACGGGCTCTTGGACAAACTGCTGGCCACCCATCATGTAAACCGGCTGATTGCCATAGGCCCCAACTTCTCCCAACACCAAAAAAGCCTCACTTGCCCTGATTGTCTCTATTTTGAAAACACGGAAACCTTGCTTGAAGAGTTGCCCTCTTTCTCGTACGAGACCGTATTGGTAAAGGGTGCGCGCCGTTTTCATTTTGAGCGGGTAGTCAACAGACTGCAGAAAAAGACCCACCTGACCATTCTCAACGTCAGCCTTCCGGCACTCTCCCACAATCTTGAATACCACCGCTCCCTGCTCGACGCCAGCACCAAAATGGTGGCGATGGTCAAGGCCTCGTCGTATGGTCTTGGCGATGTGGAACTTGTCAACGAACTGATACACCACCATATCGACTATCTTGCCGTAGCCTACACCGATGAGGGCGTCAGGCTCCGTCGCCGACATGTGCATACGCCCATCATCGTGTTAGGGGCTGAGTCACACAGCTTTGACATGATGGTGCGCGAGAATCTCGAACCTGAGATCTTCAATTTCTATTACCTGCACGAGTTGGAGAAAGTTTTGAAAAAACATCCGCAAATCAAGACCTTCAACATCCATGTCAAGTTAGACACAGGCATGCACCGTTTGGGTTTTGACGAGCAGGACTTGCCGGAGCTCATCCGCATCGTCCGGCAAAACAAGCAGTTGCACATAGCCTCGGTGTTTTCGCATTTGGCGGCGGCCGAAGACCCTGGCGAAGATGCCTACACACATCACCAGATTGAACTTTTCAAACGCATGTCCGAACGGCTTTGCCAAGCGTTTGACTACAAGATATTGCGTCACATTCTCAACAGCGCCGGCATTTGCCGCTTCCGGGAGGCGCAATTCGACATGGTGCGGCTTGGCATCAGTCTGTATGGCTGCAGCGAACTCGAAGAGGTGGCACCGCACCTCCACAATGTGGCAACACTCAAAACCGTCATCACGCAGGTCAAGACCATCCCTGCCGGCGAAACTATCGGCTACAACCGGAGTTATGTGCTTCGCCGCGACACGTCTGTGGCCATCATCCCGATAGGTTATGCCGACGGCTATCCGCGCGAGCTGGGCAACGGGAAAGGCACCGTCATTGTGCAGAGCCATAAAGTGCCCATAATCGGGAAGATATGTATGGACATGTGCATGCTGGACGTAACCGGACTTAACGTCCATGAGGGCGACGAGGCGATTGTCTATGGCGAGGGCAACAGTGTCTCGGACATGGCAAAGGCGGCTGGACTAATCAGTTATGAACTGCTCACCCGCATCTCAAGGCGTGTGCCACGCATCTATGTCAATGAATGAGGCAACGCGGGCTTTCCCTTTTTGGAGAAATTGAAGAAAACCTTGCGGTAACATCCCTTATTTTGCTATTTTTGCGGTCGACTAAAACCGTGAAAATGAAAAAGACCATCCTGATGGCCCTTCTGCTTTCGGGCATCGTGTGGCAACCGCGCGCACAACAAGAAAAGCAGCCTGCAACCGTAGTCTTCTACAATGTTGAGAATCTTTTTCACCCGTCTAAAGACTCGGTGAAATCAGACGGTGACTTTACACCCGACGGTGCCTACCGCTGGAGTTTTTACCGCTACTACAAGAAGATCAGCAACATTGCTAAAGTATTGATAGCTTTGGGAGAAGACTCGCCGCCGGCAATAGTAGGACTTGCCGAAATTGAAAACGAAGCCGTACTGAAAGACCTCTGTTACCGTTCGCCGCTCAAGCGTCTCGGCTACCGCTACATCCATTACGAGTCGCCCGACGCCCGGGGCGTGGATGTGGCCTTGCTGTACCGAGACACTTGCGTCACAATTCTTGACCACCGGAAAATCCCCGTAGTCTTTCCTTTCGACACCACTTCCCGGAACCGCGACTTGCTGTATGTGCGCGCACAATTCGACACGCTCGACAGCATTCACGTCATCGTAAACCATTGGACTTCGCGCTTTGGCGGACACGCCGCCACCATTCCCAAGCGCAACTGCTATGCCGACATTGCGAGAGCCTTCATCGACTCCATCCTTGCCGAAGAACCCGGGGCCAACATGCTCATAATGGGCGACTTTAACGACTATGCCACCGACGAGAGCATGGCGGGTCACCTCCGGGCCAAAAAGCCGGACCGCCGCAATACAACGGACACGTTGTTCAACCTGATGTATTGTTTTGAAGACGGACGGAACATCGGGTCGCACAAGCACGAGGACTTCTGGCGTTGCCTTGACCAGATTGTCGTGTCGCGCGCACTGCTGACGGAAACGTCAGGGCTTCATGTAAAAGACCGGATGCCGCACATCTTCCAGGCCTCTTTTTTGCTGATGCCGGACAACAAATACGGCGGCACAAAGACCTACCGCACCTTTTTGGGGCCGCGTTACATTGGAGGCTTCTCCGACCATCTGCCCGTTTACGTGGTCCTGGAGAAATGAGTTAAAGCCGTATTTTTGCAGCCTGAAAAAAACGACCCATGCAATTAAGACTATCCGGAATCCGAATACCTGTCACCAGCCGTCAGAACCCGAAACAGGCGGCGTGTCGTCAGTACAACATTCGTCCTCAAGATGTGCAGGAGTGCCACATTGTCCGTCAAGCCATCGATGCCCGCAAGAAAAACAGAGTGCTTTACGACTACCAGATAGAGGTAACCTTGCCCGAGAAGTATGGCTCGTTGCGTGGGCAGTCGGGGGTGCAGGAATGCACAGCCAGGCCCGACCTGGTCTATCCGCACTGGAAAGACACGCTGCGCCCGGTAATTGTGGGGTTCGGTCCCTCGGGCATGTTTGCGGCACTCTACCTTGCCCGGTGCTATGCACGCCCCATCGTCATCGAACGCGGCGAAAAAATCGAAGAACGCAAAAAAAGCGTGCAGACTTTTCTGCAAAACCGCATTTTGGATCCGCAGTCCAACGTGCAGTTTGGCGAAGGCGGGGCGGGCACCTTCTCAGACGGAAAACTCAACACCAACGTTCACAGCGAGTATAACGCCTTTGTGCTGAAAGAGTTCTACTTGCATGGCGCCGACCGCGACGTCACCTATCTTCAAAATCCGCACGTCGGCACCGACTATCTCGAGAAAGTGGTGCGAAACATCCGGCTGGAGATAGAATCCTTGGGCGGAGAGTTTCACTTCGGCACACTTTTTTCAGACTTTGAACAAAAAGGGGACCACATCAAGGCTATATGCAGCAACGGCATCGCTTTTGACACCCACCATTTGCTGCTAGGGTTGGGGCACTCGGCCCGGGACACCATCCACAAACTATACGACAAAGGTCTTCGCATTGAGCCCAAAAGTTTTTCCATGGGCGTACGCATTGAGCATTTGCAAAAGAAAATCAACAAGATGCAGTATGGCGAGGCTGCCGAGATTCTGCCTCCGGCATCCTATAAGGGGGCCGTACACCTCAGCCGGCGAAGCGTCTATACTTTCTGCATGTGTCCGGGCGGCCAAGTGATGGCCTCGGCCAGCGAAGCGGGCACCATCGTCACCAACGGCATGAGCGAACGGCTGCGCAACAAAGTCAACGCCAACAGCGCCCTTCTGGTGAACGTGACCCCGGAAGACTATTTTATAAACAGTCCGCTCGACGGATTAAGTTATCAGGAAAAATACGAGCGCCTCGCATTCGCCATCGCCGGCGACTACCGCGCACCGGGCAATCTGGTTGGCGAGTTTCTCGAAAACCGGGTGGCGCCAACCGCCCGAAGCGTTCGCCCCTCTTACCCGCATGGCCTTTGCTACTGCGACCTGAGTCAATGCCTGCCCCACTATGTTGTAGAAGCTCTCCAGGAAGCCTTGCCGCTCTTTGACCGCAAGATGCGTGGCTTTGCCGCCCCCGATGCCGTGCTCACCGGCGTGGAGACCCGCTCCTCGTCGCCTGTACGCATCCTGCGCAACGAAAACAGAATGTGTGACATCCCTGGCATCTATCCTGTCGGCGAGGGCGCAGGCTACGCCGGCGGCATCATGAGCGCCGCCATCGACGGACTGAAAACGGCCATGTCCTTGCTGGCTTAGCGAAAACCGGACGACGCTCGGCCCTTGAGGGCCATTGTAAAACAACCTTTTCAGAGCGTGCAATATTTTACTATCTTTGCACCCTTGAATAGAAAACATTAAATATCTATGAATGAAGTTGTTAGAAAAACAACAAGCGGAGAAGAGTTTATTCGGGGAATAAAAAAAGGGTTCCCAATCTGTCTTGGTTACTTCCCCGTGGCGTTCACATTCGGGCTGTTAGCCGTCAAGATGGGCTTCACGCCGTTGCAGGCGACGTTCATTTCGTTCACCAACATGGCGTCAGCCGGGCAGTTTGCGGGCATCCGTCTCATTGAGGGCGGCGCGCCCTATATAGAGTTGGTTGTCACCACCTTTGTCATCAACTTGCGTTATTTGCTGATGTCGCTTTCCCTGTCGCAAAAGGTGGAGCCTGACACCGCATTCTACAAACGCTGCATTATGGCATTCTGCATCACGGACGAGGTTTTCGCGTTGGCGGCCATGGAAAAGGAGGAGGTTCGTTTTCCTTTCTTCGGAGGCCTTATGCTGACACCCATTTTGGGTTGGACTTCGGGCACGCTGATGGGTGCGATTGCATCGAGTCTGCTCTCCCCGATGTTGCAAGGCTGTATGGGCATCGCGTTGTACTGCATGTTCATCGCCATCATCATCCCGCCGGCCCGGAAAAGTCGAAAAATCGCCATTGCGGTTATTGTTTCCGCCTTGCTTTCCTGCCTGTTCACCTACGTGCCGGGCATCAACGTCCTGTCTAAGAGCGGCGGCGGTGGCTGGGCCATCATCCTGGCAGCCGTGTTAGGCGCTGCCCTCTGCGCTTCCATCAAGGAAATCAAACGTTACAAGAAAAAATTAAAAGAAAAAAATAGTTCAATATGCAATATATAGGTATCTGCATGCTTCTTATGGGGTTGACCACCTACATCATCCGTGTCACCCCGATTGGTTTTGTGCGCAAGAAACTCGACAACGCATGGATCCAGGATTTCCTTTACTATATCCCGTATTGTGTGTTGTCGGCCATGACTTTCCCCGGGGTCATCTATTCAACCACCCCCACGGGAGCTGCCTCGCCGCACTACCTGTCTGCCGTCATTGCTACTGTCGTAGCCATCGCGCTCTCCTGGAAGAACAAAGGGCTGGTGTTAGTGGCGTTGGTAGCCGTAATAGTTGCCATCATAGTAGAATTGCTGTTGCCGCTTATCTCCTAACAGACCTGCCCTAAAACTGCTTGCTACATGTCGGGCAGCATTGCGCCGACAAGTTTCACCATCTTAGGTTCTGCTTCTCCGGCTGCTTTCAGGATGTCATCGTGGGTGTCTTTCATCGGCTTGCCCGTGCCGCCCAAGTCCGTGATTACGGACAAGGCAAAGAGTTCGATGCCTCTATAGTGCGCCATGATGGCTTCCGGCACCGTTGACATGCCCACCGCGTCGGCCCCCAAGGTGTGGAAAGCCCTGTATTCAGCGGGCGTTTCGTAACAAGGTCCGGGCACGCCTATATAGACCCCCTCCTGCAAATGGATGTCCAGTTGCTGCGCCTTTTCATGCGCCAACTTGATGAGACGGGAGGAGTAAACCTCACTCATGTTCAGAAAGCGCGGGCCAAGCGTGTCGTCGTTGGGTCCAAGCAGCGGATTCGTGCCGAAGAAGTTGATGTGGTCGCGGATGATCATAATGTCGCCGATCTTGAAGTCGGGGTTCATGCCGCCGGCAGCATTGGAAAGTATCAGCGTCTTGATGCCGAGGTCTTTCAGAATCTGTTGCGGATAAGTGACCACATCCATAGAATAGCCTTCATAATAATGGAAGCGGCCGCTGAATACGAGGATATCTTTGCCATTCAGCCGCCCAAAGATCATCGACCCTTTGTGTCCGGGCACAGTTGAAACCGGGAAATTCGGGATTTCTTTGTACGGTATCTCGTCAATGATTTCCATTGCTTGGGTGAGACCGCCAAGCCCGGAGCCCAACACAACGGCCACTTCAGGGTTGTTCTTCTTCAATTTGAGCAGATAGTCTGTCGTTTCCTTTATTCTTTTTCTTTTTTCTTCTTGCATAATTCTGTTATTAGGTTGATGAATGTCTCTTTTTCCTTCCCTGTGGAAAACTCCACCTGTATAGGAACGGTAAAAATCGGCAACAAAGATACTGCTTTTTTTATGCCGTCCGACTGCAGTCTCATCCAATCTTTTTCGGTGGTTAAAACAACAGCGCCGTCAGGAATCTGTTTTGAAATGTGCGCTATGTCTTTCTCCGTATAACGATGATGGTCAGGATAATAGATACAGCGAACGATGTTGTATTCCGTGCCAAGATGCCGTCGCAGCGGTTCGGGATTGGCTATGCCTGCCAGCAGCACGCAGGCCTGTCCGCACTGCAACCTGACAGTAGCCGCCGCAGCCGTCACGGGGACAGGATTTCCGTATGCATAATGGGTGAAAAACAGTGGCTGCCGCACCGACAGTTTCAAATTGCGTCGCCATTCCGCACGGTCGATTTCGGCGGCTGGCACCTCTGTTTTTGTCACAATAACAGCATCGGCCTCACGCACGGCAGAGGGGAACTCGCGAAGTCGTCCTGCGGGCAACGGAAAGTCTTGAAAATAGGGGCGGTCGTATTCCGTCAGAATGATTCGGCAGGAGGGCGTGACCGCAAGATGCTGATAGGCATCATCCAAGACTATCGCTTCCAAATCGGGGGCATATTGCAGCAGGCGTTCAATTCCGTCTTTGCGGTTTTCATCTACAGCGAGCGGCAGTCGGGGCAGTTTATAGTGCAGCAGGAGCGGTTCGTCGCCGAGGAGGTCGGCAGACAACTGGCCCGGCGGCACGGCATTGGCAAGCACAAAGCCTTTCGTCTTGCGTCCGTAGCCGCGACTGAGCATTGCCGTTTTGCACTTGCCGGCCAACATTTCTGCAATCATTGCCGTGTGGGGAGTCTTGCCCGTGCCGCCCACGGCAAGGTTTCCAATGCAGACGGAAAAGATGTCGGGACTATATGACTTTAAAAAGCCGCAACGATACAACTGCCGTCTTACAGCGGCGATGCCTCCATAGACAGCCCCGAAAGGGTATAATATCGTTTTTAGCAACCGTTTCACTCGACACGGGGTTCTGTATCCTTGTTCTCATCCTGCATTCTCCGCTCTTCCCTCATTTTCTTCCTCAATTCAGCTTGTTTGGCTTGCCGGTCTTCAAATTCATCGTAACTTTTTATGATTTTGGTGACCAGATGATGGCGGACCACATCGCCGGTGTCGGTATAGACAAAATCGATGCCTTTGATTTTTCCTAAAATCTCGTGTGCCTGAATCAGTCCTGACGTTTGGTTGCGGGGCAGGTCTATTTGGGTGATGTCTCCCGTGATAAAGAATTTCGCATTTTTCCCCATTCTGGTGAGGAACATTTTAAGTTGTGCCGAAGTAGCGTTCTGGGCCTCATCGAGGATGACGTATGCATTGTCGAGCGTCCGTCCCCTCATAAAGGCGAGCGGGGCAATCTCAATGACCTTGTCTTCCATGTACGAAAGCAGTTTCTGCATAGGAATCATATCCCAAAGGGCATCGTAAAGCGGTTGCAGGTAGGGGTCGAGTTTGTCGCGCAAGTCGCCGGGCAGGAAGCCCAGGTTTTCGCCGGCCTCCACGGCGGGGCGGGTCAAGATGATGCGTCGCACCTGCTTGTTCTTCAGTGCCTGAACAGCCAAGGCCACAGCCGTATAGGTTTTGCCCGTGCCGGCGGGTCCGACAACAAACACCATATCGTTTTTGGCGGCGCTCTCCACCATCCTTTTCTGGTTCGGGGTTATCGCCTTGATGACCTTTCCGTCACGTCCGTGTACGATAACATTGCTGTTTCCGGCATTGCGACGGTAAAAGTCATCGTCTTCCAATGCCGTGATGTTGAAAATGTCGGTCTCGGTCAACTTGCCATACTCATCCAGGTGGAGCAGCAGCAGTTGGATGCGTTTCTCAAAGTCTTCCACGCCGCAGTCTTCGCCTGACACCTTTATCTCATTCCCCCGCGCCACAATCTTCAGTTTCGGGAAAATCTGTTCCAATATGCTGATGTTGACATTCCGGCTACCGTAGAGTCCGACGACTGAAGCGGGGTCAACTGTAATAATTTTCTCCATATTCTATAATATGACCAAATAATCTAACGGATTGACAGGAAAGCCGTTATACCACAACTCAAAATGCAGGTACACCTTATTGCCCTCGGCGGTGCCCGTGTTGCCCATCAGGGCGATCGGGGTCTCGGCATAGACGCGGTCGCCGGCTTTCTTAAGGAGGGAGGCGTTGCGTTTATAAATCGAGACGATATTGCCGGGGTGTTGCACAATGATGACAAAGCCCTCGCCGCTGCTGTAGCCGGAAAAGACCACCACGCCGTCGGCGACGCAGTTCACGGGGGTGTTTTTCTTGCCGGCAATGTCGATGCCGAGGTGATTGTTGGGCACACTGAACAGTTGCGTCACGGCACCATAAACAGGTGGAAAGATCGAAAGGTTCGAGATCTTGGCCTTGTCGATGGTCGGGGTTGCCGAAGACTTATCGTGTCGCGGGCGGTCGAGGATCATATCGGCCTCCTCTATGAGTTCTTCCGTCCTCGAAGAGCGTTGTTTGTCGCGTTCTTTCCAATGCACTTGCGGTGTAGGTGCGGCATCCTCGTCTGTTTCGTCGGCGGTTGGCACGCGTTCCTCGGCCATAACCCTGAAATTGTCGATATACTGTTGGTTCAGGCGGATAGTCTCCTCCAGCGTGTCGATGCGCGCTGCCGCCTGCTTGTACAGCTTATAGTCTTTCTTGTCTGTATATCCCGGAATGTAGAGTCTGAGCGGTGTCAAGGCAATCAACACTGTAGTCAACGCTATCAGCACAAAAGCGGCAATGATGACCGTAACCGCGACTTTCTGAATCGTGATCTGCTTGATGGTGAAACGCTGCTCGTGCGTCTGCTCGTTGGAGAAGACCAGCCGATACCGCGTTCTCCATTCGCTGACGATAATTTTCCAGAGTTTCTTTATTTTCTGAATTTTTCCCATGTTTTCTGTCCGGCAATCCTTATTTGGAAAACGTTGCAAAAGTACTAAAAAATGGAATTATCCGCTTTCATAGTGTTTCAATGGACATTCCCGACTTTGACGTGCTTTGCGGCGGATTCCCGTGTCAGGCCTTTTCAGCAGCGGGCAACAGGGACGGTTTTGCCGACACCCGCGGAACGCTGTTCTTTGATGTGGAACGGATTATCATCGCCAAGAAACCGAAAGGCTTCATTTTGGAAAATGTCGAAGGGTTGGCTACACATGACGGAGGCAACACGTTACAGGTTATCTTGGGCAATTTGGAGGCTGCCGGATACCGGGTTTCCAACAAAGTGCTCAATTCTGCCAATTTTGGGATACCACAGGAACGCAAAAGGATTTATTTTGTGGGAATCCGGAAAGATTTGTGCGAAGAGGCCGTCTCTTTGGAAAACTTCCCTGTCAAGAAAACGGTTTTGGCAGACATCCTGGAAACGGGGAAGCCTGTTTCCGACTCACCCTTTGTAAAACAACTGCTGGGCCTTTTCACCGTGACGCAATTGGAGGGGAAAGCAATAAAAGACAAAAGGGGCGGAACGGCGAACCTGCACAGTTGGGACCTTGAAATCAAAGGCCCGGTGTCTCCCGATCAGAAAAGTCTTCTCAACCACCTGATGACTGAGAGAAGAAAGAAAAAGTGGGCCGATGAAATAGGGATAAAATGGATGGACGGAATGCCGCTCACAAAAAGACAAATCGAGAGTTTCTATTGGCACAAAGATTTGCAGGAGATGTTGGATGATTTGACTGCGAAAGGCTATCTCAGGTATGAGCACCCCAAACAGCAGGTGGCGGATACGCACATCGCACCGAACGGGAAAACCGTAACGACATACCGGAGAGTGAAGGACACGTCCAAGCCCAAAGGATACAATATAGTGGCCGGAAAGTTGAGCTATGAAGTAGGCAAGGTTCTTTCTCCGAAAGAAGTTGCCCCCACCCTCGTCGCCACTGACATGCAGCATCTTTTTGTCGGCGACAACGGCGGCCTGCGCACACTGACCCTGAGAGAAGGACTGCGGCTGTTCGGTTATCCCGAAACTTTCAAGTTCGACATTGGCGAAGCAGAGGGGTTCGACTTGCTTGGGAATACCGTTGCCGTGCCGGTAATAGAAGCCATTTGCGAAAGATTGTTACAGAAAATCAAATAATAATGCCATGGAACACATAACCGCAGAAAAACTGTACTCCAGATTGCTGGAAGATTACAAAATAAAGGAACGTGAAGGTCAAATAACATTCAAATTAGGCGATGTGGGCATCATTGTCCGGCAGCGTGATGTGGTTGGCAATGACAAGATTTCAGACGCTTCCAAGAAACAATATGGCATCACTTTGCAGATTCCGCGGTGGATGGATATTGAATCCAAATACCGGCTTTAGTCCTTTCCCCTCAAAGTCCCTTTATCGCTGACTTTTCCCGTAGTAGTATTGCTTCTTGCCCTTGGTGAGACTGCCGTACTGAACAGCATTCTTTGGACAGCGGTGGTAGCAGGCGGTGCAGTGGGTGCAGTGACCGTGCCACTTTGGGTGGCCATCCTCTATCGTGATGTTGTGCAACGGGCAGCTTTTGGCACAGATGCCGCACCCCACACACGCATCGGTGACGTGGAACGGCCGGTCTGTCATAAGCCAACAGAACACCGGCAACACCAGATAACTTTTCATAAAAGGAAACAAGCCCTTCATAGTTTCCTGCACCGTTTCACGGTTTGCTATGGCACGGGTTATCCCCGGAAGCCGTTGGGCAGCACGGTCCAGTTTGGCTTTTGCCCTGTCAGGCGTGTCTGTACTCATACCCGCCATGAAAACATACGTGTTAGGCATCTGCAGAAAGAAGGTGGCGTTGAGTGTCCAGCCTTTCTGCCACAACGCTTTCCGGAAGATGCGGTGCGTCATGCCGGCATTGTCGCCGCAAGTGGCCACCATATAGGTATATGTCGGCGCACCGTTCAACTGAAGTCGCCTTGTGAAGTCGAGCACGAGGCGGGGCGGAGCCCAAGCATAGACGGGGAAAACAAAGCCTACGCGCTCGCCGGCCCCAATGGTGTAGGAGTAGTTGCTCGCGTTGATTGCTTCAGGTATTGACACCAACTTGTCGCCAAACTCTTGCGACAACGTTTCGGCAATATGACAGCTGTTACCGCATGCTGAATAGTAGAATATCATTGTAATAACGTGTTTTTTTGTTTGGGGACAATGGTTGCCACTGCCACAAAAGGATGAAAAGATTAACTTTTTTTTCTTTTTTTTATTGTGTGCGAAAAAATATATACCTTTGCAAACTTTTCTACTTCGATTCGAAGCATGCCTACTAAGACACGAACTCCGAACCTCTCATCAAAACTCTCTTACTGCCTGTCTTCCTTTTGGCAAAAGGAAGCGTTGTAAAACGTATGGCCTGACAGTATCAGAAACAATTATAATATATAACATTATGAATAAAAGAATACACTTTTTGTGCAGCGGGCTTGCTGTCTGCTGCTTGCTGCTGACAGTCTCGCTGACTATGAGCGCACAAAGTTCTCTTACTACCGTAGTTTTTACCGAAAGTACGACATGGACGGTGCCGGCGGGCGTCACTTCCGTCACCATCGAATGTTGGGGTGCCGGCGGCGGTGCGGCAGCCAGCTCTTCCGGGGACGGGATGAGCGCATACAGAGGACCCGACTGCAACACAGCCCCATACGGAGGCACCGCTACATACCCTGCCGGCAGCGGAGGCGCACCGCTGAATGTACCGACAACCACAAACACAGCTCAGCAGGGCAATTCTGGCAGCAACTACGGCGGCGGCGGCAGCGGCGGCCATTCAAACCAAAAAACTGTCGGCGTTGGCGGCGCAGGAGCGCCGGGCTTTGTCCGCATCTCCTATTCAGAGCAAGCCCCCTGTGCTATCTCTGTGGCACTTACAGCAGACAATACAGTGTTGTCCGCAGGCCAGGTGGCCACGCTCACCGCTACCCCAACGCCCACCACGGGCACTTACACCTACATCTGGACACCTGCCGCCGACCTGAATGCCGGCACGGCAGACAACGTCAAGATTACCAAAGCCGATGCCCCGGCTGGCGACAAAACCTATACGGTGAAAGCCATTGACGAAAACGGCTGCGAGTCGGAAACGGCTGCTGTCACCATCACAACGACAAGTGCCAGAAACATTGCGCAAGGTGATTGGAACTGCAACACTGACACAACGCTGACCATCAATTCCACGGAGAGCGGACTTCCCGCCGGCGGCACCTACCGGTGGCAAAAGCTTGACGCTTCGGGCACTTGGGTGAACATTACCGCCGCAAACGGGGAGACTTTCTCCGCAACAGCATCGGGAGAATACCGCCGCGGCTATACCGTGGGCGGCACAACTGCCTACACTGCCGCCGTTTCCATCACGCACCCCAAAGAACAATCGGCAGGCTTTATTGAGTCCGGGGGTGAAAATTTTTCACATGTCTGCAAAGGTGCTCCCATCACTTTGACTATCGTTTCACTCCCAAACGAACTTTTAAACTGGGAAATAAAAGAGGGCTCATCGGATTGGAGAGATCTTAATCATCTCGATTTTTTTTATTCTCCCAAATATACATCCGTAAATCAGCAGAAAGAGTACAGAGCCTACAAAACCATCGGAACCAACTGCAAGGTCTATACCAATACGTTCGTGATTGTTGTGGACGCTCTGCCGAGCGTGGAGAACGTGTCTGTTGATGTTTCTTGTCCGGGCAAACTCCTGTTGGTTTCCAAACACAACATCCACACCACCGGCGTGTCAGAAACCGTCACCGCTACCCACAGCACAACAAAGCCCGTCTCCTCCTACTTTGCCGGACTTCCGACACCTAATGCGGAAACCATCAACGCCAACACCTCGGCAGGCGGCATGAACACAATGCCCGACGTGCTGGCCTACGTGAAAGGCAAATTCCATTATCCTGAGGAGCTGGCGGACTGCACGGGCGAGTTCACCGCCGCCTACACCGATGCCACAGGCGTGCCAAGCGTGGGCGACAGAATCGATTCCGACATTACGCTTCCGCCCATCACCGTTACCGACGCGGACGGCAACACCTACGAGACCGTCCGCATAGGCTGCGAGTGCTGGACCAAGAGCAACCTCAAGGCCACCAAGTACAGCGACGGCACCGCCGTGCCGTTCGCCACGGGCTACACCAGCCTCGACTATCCTGACACGGACGCCAACATCGAGGGCTTCGGCCGCCTCTACTCGTGGTACTCCGCCGTCAACGTGCCCGAGGGCGACTACGCCACCGTGCTCAGAGACATCAGCAGCAAGTTCTACGGCCATTCGGTCCGTTGCCTCAAAGAATAGTTTCCCGGCGCACGGGACCAGAGAGGACTTGAGACTTGCAATGGAAGATGAAGCAATGCATACTACGGCTCTTCTAACGTTCAAAGCCTCAAGTCTATAATCTAAACAAACGGGCAATCACCCCTGATGCCCGACATTATGACAGGGGAAAGGGAGGACGACGCAAACGTTATCCTCCTTTTCTTATTAAATGGCATTACCTCTAAAAAGAGAAAAATCTTGTAAAAGTGTAGTAAAAGGTCGCAATTAACCTTGTATAAGTGTGTAAAAATCCCTATTTTTGCCCTGTAAAAATGTAATACATTAGGAGTAATTATATGTTAAACAGAAAGATAGATAATTTTTTGGATGATTTTTATCATAATACCCAAAAGCATTGTTGATAACAGGGGCAAGACAAACGGGAAAAACCTATTCCATAAGGGCTGCTGCAAAGCGCAATTTTGAGCACTTTGCAGAAATCAACTTCATAGAGTCTCCCGAAGCGGCAGGAATATTCATTGGTGCGAAGAACGCAGAAGAAATACTGTTACGATTGTCTATTTTTGCGGTTTGTTTTGAAAAGCCTTCACGACAAAGCGCGATATGTACAATATGAAAACAGCTTCTTATGGTTGAAAAATGCGGGTGTCGCTTTGCCGGTCTATAATGTAGAGGAACCGAAAATCCCGTTGCTGCTTTCAAAATCCAGAAACCTTTTCAAACTTTTTCAAAGTGATGTCGGCTTGCTTACCAGTCAGTTTGCGGGAAATGTTCAGCTGAAGTTGTTGAATGATAGCCAGGCCATCAACTATGGCTCAATCTATGAGAATGTGGTGGCTCAAGAATTAAAAACTCACGGTTTCGACCTTTATTACTACAATAACAAGAAAAATGGGGAACTTGACTTTGTGATTGAATATAATGGTGACATTCTTCCTATTGAAGTAAAGTCAGGAAAGGATTACGAGCGGCACAATGCCTTGTCAAATGTGGTTGAATCGGCAGAATATGGCATCTCTCAAGCTCTTGTGCTCAGTAATGGAAACGTAAAAGTACACGGGAAGGTAGTGTATATGCCGATTTACATGATTATGTTTCTGCAAAATGCACAAATCGGGAGCATTTCGTTTCCGATAGACTTGTCAGACTTAGTTCCTGCTGGTAAATGACTGTCGGGCTTACTTTCAAGAAAAGCGGTCCATTGACCGCAGCGGCGCGTGCAAATAAGGTGTATTTTTGCACCGTTAAAAAACCGGACTGACACGTGCTTCGCTACATCATCAAAAAAGTGCTCTATGGTCTCCTGCTGATGTTAGGGGTAGTGACCCTTGTGTTTTTCCTATTTTCGGTGCTGCCTTCCGACCCCGCACGCATGATGATGGGGCAGCGCAGCGACCTGGAGACAGAAGAGGCCATCCGCAAAGAGATGGGGCTCGACCTGCCGCTCGGTGTCCAATACCTGGCCTACCTTAATGACGTGTCGCCGTTGTCGTGGCACAAAACCGCCGACAAGGACTCTTTTTTTTACCTCAACGACAACAATTACCATTACGTTAAACTCATCTCCACCTCAAAATCGGCCATCGTGCTGAAAGCCCCCTACCTCCGCCGGTCATACCAGAGCAAACGTCCCGTGGGCGAGATCATAGCGGAGGCGTTCCCCAAGACCGTTTTGCTGGCGGTAGTGTCCATCGTGTTCGCGCTCATTGTAGGCATAGTCGTCGGCATATTCTGCGCTTTGTACAAAGGCACGTGGTTCGACCATATAGCCTTGGTATTTTCCACGCTCGGCATGTCGATACCGTCGTTCTTTGCCGCCATCCTGTTTGCGTGGGTCTTTGCATTCCTGCTCTCCGACCTCACCGGGCTCAGCATGTTCGGCAGTCTCTACACCGTTGACGACTATGGCAGCGGGCAGTATTTGGACTTGAAGAACCTCATCCTGCCGGCTGTCACGTTAGGCATCCGCCCGCTGGCAGTGGTGGTAGAATTGACCAAAAACTCCTTACTCGACGTGCTCTCGCAGGACTATATCCGCACCGCCAAGGCCAAAGGGCTCTCCCGGCACGCCATCATCGTGCGGCACGCCTTGAAAAACGCCCTGAACCCCGTAGTGACCGCCGTGTCGGGGTGGCTGGCCGGACTGCTGGCCGGGGCCGTGTTTGTGGAGTACATCTTCGATTGGAAAGGCATGGGAGTCGTCATCGTAGATGCCCTCGACAAATACGATTTTCCCGTAGTCATGGGGTCATTGCTCTATGTCTCCATCGTCCTCGTCATCATCAACATCATCTGCGACATCATATACGGCTGGCTGGACCCGAGAGTCAGTCTCAACTGAAATTCAGGTTTTTTCTTCATAAAAGATAAAAAACTAAAAAAACGACAAGCGGGGTGTAGAAATAGTATTATCTTTGTGCGTTATTTTTCAGAATAGATAACAGACGCATCTGCTCTCTGCACTGCATAATCTCACATTCTATACAAACTCCTATTTATTTCAAGAAAAACAGGCAACAGCCAAACCCTGTCGCCCTGATTTGCAACTATTGTTCAATAAATAGAACTGACATGAGACTATATTTACAGTGTGCCGCATTGCTGCTCGCACTTTTCTGCTACAATACCGCAGTGGCGCAAACCATCATCAACGGTGAAAACAACGGGAGTCGCCACGAGGGATGTAACTTTCTGTGGTACGACTCCGGCGGTTCCTCGGGCAACATCGCCAACAATCGCGAAGGCTACGGCATAACCTTCGTGTCGCCTGAATCGCACCTCCGGTTAGAATTCGCATCTTTTGACATTGGCGGGACGATGACGACAAATGGATACCTCGCGACAATCCCGGCGTTGACCTTCCGTTCACCTTCTCGTTTTTCGGACAAAACTACAACAACGTCTATCCAGCGACCAACGGACTAATCTCATTCACAAGACCATACGGACCAGAAGTTCCTTCCGGAGGACGCTGGTACTGCGAATGGAGGACAACAGTGTGCCCCACCCAATCAACCGTATCATTACCCTATTTACAACAAGAATGGATGGCAGACATTGCAACTTGGGGAAGGATTGCCATACAATACCATCCTTATCTTTATGCCAACTCCATTTATGGCGTAATGGAAGATGTTGACTGTCGCTGTTTCATCAACAACGGTTCTGTGCGCTATGGCATCATGGGTGAATATCCTTGCCGCACATTCGTGTTCAACTACGACAACGTCGGGCTATACAACCCTCCATCATCCGGTTCATGGATTGATGAGGCACTCTGTTTTCAGGACAGCAGACTACGAAGCATGGCGATTCACACCAGTGACGCTGCAATTGACCGTTCTTGAGCAAGTTGAGGCTCATTTTTTTGTCCCTAACGCTTTCACACCCAACCACGACAATCTGAATGATGTTTTTCTTCCCGTATGCGAGGGTATTGAAGTGGAAAGATTCCTGATGTTGATTTATGACCGGCAAGGCAGATGCCTTTTCAAATCTACTAACCTTCATTTTGGTTGGGACGGAAAGGATATGAACGGGACGGTTTGTCCGATGGGCGTTTATACCTATTATATCAGGTATTGGACACATTTTGATCATCCTCAAGGTCCCGGACATCCGCAACTGACGGGCAGCTTAACGCTGATAAGATAGCCAAACACTTTGACATCGCACCGTCTTAAACCTACTCTCCATTCTGAAACTATCTAATTTTCAGTACATAATATAAGATTGTGATACAGAGAAGTTACGACCGACTACATGCAGGAAATGTAATAAATGGGCAGATAGGTGAGGCCATGAGCCCGCTCCACTTTGGGCGACTTGGAGAACACAAATGTTTTGCGGATGTTGTATTCCTTGATTGCCAGCAATTTGCTGAGCGCACTATGCGTTTTGTAGTCTTTGCCCGATTTTATCTCGAGCGGGAACACGGACAATCCCTCTTTGTCATCAATAAGATAATCCACTTCGCCGTTCTTCTTATTGTCGTAGTAATAACTGTAACGACAAAACTACACTTTTCCTTCGCCTGTCGTGGTAATCAGACTGAGATGGCCGAAAGACATCGCCGTTGCCTTTCAGACAGCATCTTCCCTACTTAATATTTTTGACACAAGTGTCAAAAATATTAAGTAGGACAATCGTTGCTGCATCTCAAACTGAACAAGCGAATTGAAGATCGATTGTAAGTCAATTCGGATACATTATAGAGAACACTATCCAATCATTCCCAAAATTTCCATTTAATCAAGTCGAAGGCCTTTTGATTTTTTGTACTTTTGCACTTAAAAAATAAGGCACTTGTGTCAAAAATATTAAGTAAGAAAATGAACATACAAAGACCTTTCTATCTCAATCAACTGATAAGCGGCAAGCACAACGGACTCATTAAAATAGTGACGGGGATCCGTCGCTGCGGCAAGTCATATCTCCTCTTCAATCTTTTCTATGACCACCTGCGCTCCCAAGGTGTCAGCCGTGACCACATCATCGAATTGGCTCTTGACGATGTGCTTAACGCCCAATATTGCAACCCCACCGCCCTTGTGCTGTACGTTAAAGCACGCATCAAAGACGACGAGATGCACTACGTATTGCTCGACGAGGTGCAGATGGTGGACAACTTTGCAGGGGCTTTGAACAGTATGCTGCACATCCGCAATGTTGACGTGTACGTCACTGGCAGCAACTCCCGTTTCCTTTCTTCTGACATCGCCACCGAGTTCCGTGGCCGAGGCGACGAAATCCGCATACGTCCATTGTCGTTTGCCGAATACTTCTCGGCATACACCGGCAGCAAGGACGATGCTTGGCGAGACTATATCACCTATGGCGGCTTGCCGCATCTCTTCTCTTTCGACTCAGAACAGAAAAAAATCAACTATCTCAGCAATATCTACTCAACACTCTATCTGAAAGACATCATTGAGCGTAACAACATAAGAAAATCAGATGAATTAGATGGTCTTGTGCATATCATAGCCTCTGCCATAGGATCACCCTGCAATCCCAACAAATTAAGCAACACGTTTAAAACGGAAGCGAAAGCCAACATTGCGGCATTGACCATCTCGGACTGGCTCAATTGTCTTCAGGAGGCTTTCATTATCGAGAAAGCCTCGCGTTATGACATAAAAGGAAAGAAATACATCGGCACGCTCTTCAAGTACTATTTCACTGACTACGGGGTAAGGAATGCCCTTCTAAATTTCCGTCAAACCGAGGAAACGCATCTTATGGAGAACGTCATCTACAATGAATTGCGAATGCGCGGTTTTGTGGTGGATGTCGGCATGGTTGAAGTGCGCCGTATGGAGAAGGACGGAAAGGCTGTGCGGCGGCAACTGGAAGTGGACTTTGTGGCCAACCAAGGCTCCAAACGCTATTACATCCAGTCAGCCCTGGCCCTTCCAACGCCGGAAAAGGTGCAGCAAGAGACAGCTTCGTTGCTGCATGTGACCGACAATTTCCGGAAAGTGATTGTCGTAAAAGACAATATTGTGCCGCATTATAATGACAACGGCATTCTGCTACTCCCCCTCTTCGATTTCCTGCTTCAGCCTCAGTCTATAGACCTGTAAATGCTAAATACTTTTCAAGATGACGTTAAAATAACGGTTCCATATCCAACAGGAAGGGGATAATGCCGATGTAACGGATGCCGTCGTCGTCCGTCCATGGCTTGACGTTGCCGTTCAATATCACTATTTTCTTGAAAAAATCGCCTGTGTTGCGCAAAGAGAATGTCTCCTGATTCCGCTTCTCTTCCGTGTCAATATTCAAGGCAGACTGTATGTATATTTTCTCCTTGCCCGTATTGACAATGAAATCAATCTCATATTGCGACTGTTTTCTCTTCCCGTCCATCAATCGTTTCTTGTACAATGCGGAAAGGAGAAATGATTTTCCACATCGCCTGATGCCTGTGACGATTTTTACTTTCCCGTTCCAACGCTTGCTGAACAACGCATTGACATATTGATCCCTTGGTATTATCATTAAAGTAGCCTTTTTGTTTACTGCAAAAATGGTCGTATTTTCGACTGTTTTTGCAGTGGTCGCATCTTAGATACACCATCCTGAAGTTGGTTGAAAACGACACGTTTCATCCATTATCTACCTAAGTTACTAACAATCAGTCTGTCATCCGCTGCAACTTCTTGGTTTTCTTGTCGCGGTGCATCTTCGAGATTTCATCGAAATTCATAGCAAAAGAAACGCTGTTGGGGGCGGCCCCGACAGCATAATGTTGCCGCGCAAACCCGACCCGGAATCCGGAGATGTTGATGTTGAGCCCATACGAGAACCCGGCCATCGAACGGCGCGCCAGCACTTTCATCTCCTGGTGCGTGTTGTGGTTGTAGGCCAGTTGTATAGAAAAATACTTGACGGGCTCTATTTCTATGCCGAAGATGAAATGGCGGAAAAGGTTGTCGAAGAATTGCGATGCCTTGGACGGATACTGCAAGCTGTCGGTTGCGACGTCTGTGGTGAGAAACGGATTTTCTTCGCCATAGTAGTTCATGTTCCAACGATACAACGAGTGCAAGGATATATGGTAGCGTATGGGCACATGCTTGAGCCGCTGCGAAAGCGCGAACTGCAAGTCAAACGGCACTCGTTCATAGTTGCCTTTGGTGAAAGGTTTGAGTTCACTTCCTATATTCTTGAATAGCAGGGTCATGGAGAGGTTTTGCTCGGGATTGTAATAACTGCCCGCCACGTCGATGGCAAAGCCGAACGAAGTGTAACTTTCATAACTCGAGAGTAACAACTTGAGGTTGGCCCCCACATAGAAGTTGTGCGGCAAGGCATGCCCCCAGCCTACCGTCAGGGCATAGTCGCCGGCATTAAACTGTCCCGTCTCATTGCCGGCCTCGTCCGTGCCTTGAAAGGTACCATAGCCCACATAGCGCATCTCGGCAAAGAGACTGCCAATTTTAGGCACACTATGGGCATAAAGCGCAGAAGCATAGCAATTGTGCGTAAAATAGTCGGTAAAATTGAGCACTAAGGTGTTGTTGTGCCGTGCGTCAAGGTACGAGGGATTGAGACTCAACAGTGCAGGGTCGCCGTCGTTAACGGATATCAGACTGTTTCCCAAAGCGATCTGACGGGGCGCATAGCTGAGGCGGAGAAAATTATATACGTTTTTGCCGCCCGTTTGCGCCAAGGACATCAAGGTGCAGCAGAACAGACTACCCGTAAGGATTATATTTTGTAGTTTTCTGAGCATAAAAACGTGCAAAAGTACAAAAAAATGCAAGGTCTCTCATATCCGGTTCTTTTCCCGTGCAAGTCGTTTCCCGTCAATCTGGCTGTTCCGTGATGTTTTTGCGTAAGCGCATCTCATACTGAAACAATAAATTGCGCAGCGTATTGAGGGTCTCGGCGTTTGCCTCGAAAAGCGCCCCGTCTGCCCAGTCGGGAAGGTTTGCGTCAGGCATCCAGTGCCGTATGTTCTCTTTCAATGCTTTCCCGTTTTCCTCTTCACTCAGCCGGCAGGTGCCCCGTAGATATTGGAGGATACGCAGGCCGTCGGCCTTTTCGTGAAAAGCATGCACAAAATGGGGCAGGTCTTTCACGTTGTCACGAATAGGCTGCCAGATGTTGCGCTGCCCGAATTGCTGCTCGAGGAAATGCAGGAAACTGTTGTCCAAATCGTGTTTGTACAATTCTGGCAACTGCCTGTAAGTCTCGGCAATGGCACAGAATGCCGTATGCGGATAGATGGGGCAGCCTGACCACTCGCCCGCGCGTCCCTTGAGCAATGCCGGTCCGGTGCCGAAGACGACCCGGCTGGAATAGCGCGGCGACGGATAGACACAGGTGTCACAATAAAGCCCAATAACACTCATCTTGCGCAATTTCTGCAGCAAGTAGAAGTCTTCGCCGCTTTTGAGAGGCGGAAATCCGCCGATCTTGCGCAGTGCTCCAATGCGAACGGCAATAGCAGACCCTAAAGCGGTAAAGCAGAACGGGCTGTCTATTGTCATCAGGTTTATGGCATAGTTACGCATGTAGAGTTCATACCGCAAAATGGCGCGGTTTTGCTGTTCGTCGCTGCCCAACGGGTGATAATAGGGCAATGCCACGGCCGCCATTTTGGGGTGCTTGTCAAAAAAGTCAGCAACAGCCTGCAAGTAGCCCTCGGGCACGCCGGTGTCAGCATCCAGGCTGACGAGGATGTCCTCGGGCGCGGCTTGCGCCATAATGTTGTCCGAAAGTATTTTGCGGGCCATACCCACGCCGCCGTTCTTGCCTTGCCAACCTTTTCCCGGAGAGGAATAGTCGAGCACACGTACCGGCAGCGGCGCACTATGATGCAGATAGTGCAACAGCCGACTGTTGCTTTCGCATATCCGGCGTTTTTCAGGGATATCCCAATAGCTTTCGGACTGATTTACACAAACATGCACCTCAAAAGCGATGTTGCATTGCTGGCACGACAAGTCGAGGAGTGTCTTTGGCAGGCTCTCCTCTTCGTCCATGGCGGGAATGGCGACGTATAAATGAGCCGCCATCGCTTATTTTACCGTAACCGTGACATTGCGCGTCTTGATGGCCTCTTCAGGTATGTTTCGGGCATAGATGAATTTCAAGGTCTGCGTTCCTTTCTCTTTTGCCGTGAATTTCCAAAAAAGAAGCGATGAGGCCCCGACCATATTCTTGGGAGCGTGGTTCTCGTAACGTTTGTCGGTAGAGTCCACCACGGTAATCTCGTCACCGTTCACCAGTTGCCACCAATAACCCGTGGAGGCATTGGTCCGGAACTCTATCTCACACGACTGCCCGGCCTGCAGTTCCACCGTGTCCGTCTCGCGATTTACGGAAATGAGTTTCTTCTGCGGATGACAGGCCGTGACCAGCCCGAGGAGGATAACAAAACAGAGAACTTTCTTGACTGACTTCATGATATGCAGTTTTTTTAAGATGTTGACTTTTTGAGCATATTGCAAAGCCGGACGTAGTCTTGCACAGACAGTTGTTCAGCCCGTAGGGTAAAAATGGGGTCGGTGGCGGTTTCCTCCGGGAAAGGCAATGCGCGCAGAGCGTTGCGCAGCGTCTTGCGCCGGTAGTTGAAAGCGGTTTTTACCAGCAACCGGAATGTCTTCTCATCGCAGTCAAGCCGCTTGTTGAAGTTGCGCACCAGTCTGACGACGGCAGACTTCACTTTCGGCGGCGGCGTGAACTCATTTTCTGAAACAGTGAACAGGTACTCGGTGTCGTAATAGGCATTCAGCAAGACACTCAGGATGCCGTATTGCTTGGTGCCCGGCGCCGCCGTGACTCTTTCGGCCACCTCTTTCTGGAACATGCCCACGACCTCGACAATCTGGTCCTTGTATTCCAACACCTTGAACAGTATCTGGGAGGAGATGTTGTAAGGAAAGTTTCCGGCCACGACAAACGGACCGGCATAGCGGGCGGACAAGTCGTATTTCAGAAAGTCGCCGGCAATGAGGTTGTCACCCAGTTGTGGGAAATATTTTTTCAAATAGGCCACCGACTCTTCATCAATTTCGATGACAGACACCTCTGACAACGGTTGTTGCAAAAGGTGGCGGGTAAGAACACCCATGCCCGGTCCTATTTCGAGCACCGGAGCGGTGTGCGTGAGGATGGAGCCGGCAATTCTTGCGGCAATCTCTTCGTTGTTCAGAAAATGTTGTCCTAACCTTTTCTTGGCTTGAACCTGATCGGGATTGTCAAACATACAGACTCCTTTCAAAACTGTTCCACATTGTCGCCACGGAGCGCCCGGTAGTGCTTGCGCGCCTCCACCACATACAAACTTCCGCTATAGTTCTGTATAATCTTCATATAGTATTCCATAGCCTTTGGTATGTCTTTTAGATAATATTCGTAAAGCTCTGCCAGTTGATAGACGGCATCGTCCGCCAGAAGCTCTTGTCCATGACTCTCTTCGATTTTTTTGAGGAGAGACTCGGCTTCCAGATAATTCTTCTGTTTTATCAAGAGCAGCGCTTTTTGGTACAACGCATCGTCAACCAGTGTTCCGAAAGGCGAGAGCAGCACCACAGAGTCCAAAACGGCCATAGCCTGTTCGTCCTTGTTCTGGAATATCAAGAAGTCGGCCTCCGCATATTTTTTCAAGGGCAGGTTGTCCGAAGTTTTCGTGAACAGCAACGAGACAGTGTCTTCCTCAGCCTCGTCCTCGTCGTCTTGATTGTCGGATATGAGGAGAGAAAAATAGATGGCATCATTGGCGATGAGCTTGGTTGTGGCGGCGCTGAGCACGTCAAGTTGGCTTTTTGCCCATTCAAACTCACCAATATAGAACGACAGTTTAGCGTTTTTGAATTTAGCCTCATTTCCTAAGGCATCGTTTGGCATATCCTTGTCAACTTGTGAATAGTTGAGGGTGGCATCCCATACATTTCCGGTATAGAGCTGAATGTCGGCCAAATCGATTTTATACTGGTTCTTTTCTCTGGGGTCGCGGGTGTTGGCCATCGCCTTTTCGAGCAGTTGCATGGCCTCTTGCGGCTTGTTGACATAAAAGGCGAGCAGGTGTGCATATTTGCGGATCCAGTCCATGGTACCGGAGTGCAACCCGTTCTCTTCAATGGCTTTCTTAAAGTCCCTTTCAAGATTGAGGGCCTCCACCATCTTCACGGGAGAAGTTGATGTAAGTTGCAGATACCTGACATCCAGTATTTTAATCTTCGCAAGCGTGTAATTATTCACGTCCTCGCCCTTAGAGATGATATAGTTCAGCGCTTCAACGGCGGTTTCGTAGTCTTTGTTGTCGGCAGCGATACAGGCCAGCTCGTAGGTCTTGGCACCTTCGGTTTTGAGCCGTTTGTCGATAGCCTTGGCCAGAATCAGCGCATCGGCATAGTCTTTGTGCAACTGGTCAATCCAATAGAGGAGCGTCAGATAGCAGAGGTTAGAGGGGCTTTTCTGCAACTGCTTCTGCAATGTGATCCTGACGGTATTGTATTTTCGTCCGTCTTCGTCATCCACCAAAAGATTCTGAATGGCAGTCTGTGCCGGTTCCAAGTTCCCGCGGTTGTCGTCGCGCACCAATGCCAGAACCTCCTCCATGATTTTCTCTGTCTGGTTAAGATTCTGGTAGAGCCCTATCAATTCCTTAGACATCAGCAAGTCGTTATTGAGCAGTTTGCGCCCTTTCTTAATCGTTTCTACGGCATATTCATATTTCAGTTTGGCGTAGAAAGCGCTGTAAAGTTCCTGTACTGAATACTCCTTAGCCGGCAGGTTCTTCAGCAGGTCTTGATAGGTTTTCTCGGCTTTCTGCAAGTCGCGGCTTCGTTCATAAACATAACCCAGGTCCACTTTGTACCGTTGCACATTCGGGAAATTCCGGATCTGTTTTTTTACCAGTTTCTCCAATTCCTCATACCGTTCCGTCTCCATAAGGGCGGAATAGTAATAATAGTAAATGTAAGAGTTGGGCTTTTTGGATTGTATTTTCTCAAAAAGGGTGATAGCTTTGTCAAACTCCCTGTCCTTGTAATACTGCAGTGCCAATCTTTCGTCATCGCTTTGTTGGGCGCACAATGCACCGAAAGAGAGAACAAAAAGAAGGGAAAAGAGTATTTTTTTCATGCGGGCAGGTTAGTTGATGATGTCAAAACGTGTATAGGGCCGCAGCACTTCGGGCACTATGATACCCTCGGGGGTCTGATAGTTCTCAAGGATGGCGGCGAGCACACGCGGGAGGGCCAATGCGCTGCCGTTAAGCGTATGGGCGAGTTTTGTCTTGCCCGTGGCATCTTTATAGCGCAATTTCAGACGGTTGGCCTGATAGGACTCAAAGTTGGACACGGAACTCACTTCCAACCACTTCTGCTGAGCCTTGGAGTAAACCTCCAAGTCGTAGGTCAGGGCTGACGTGAAGCTGATGTCGCCGCCACAAAGACGGAGCACACGGAACGGCAGTCCAAGTTTGGTGAGCAGTCCCTTGGCGTAGTCGGTCATTTTTTCCAACGTCTCATACGACCTCTCCGGGTGTTCGATGACCACAATCTCGATTTTGTCAAATTGGTGCAGACGGTTCAGGCCTCGCACGTCTTTGCCGTAAGAGCCGGCCTCACGGCGGAAACAGGCGGAGTAGGCGCAATTCTTAATCGGGAAATCGCTCTCTTTCAAGATAACGTCGCGGTAAATGTTGGTGACAGGCACCTCGGCAGTAGGGATAAGGTAGAAGTTGTCAACTTGGCAATGATACATCTGCCCCTCTTTGTCCGGAAGTTGCCCTGTGCTGTAGGCTGAGGTCTCGTTGACCATATAAGGCGGCTGAATCTCCGTGAAACCGGCACTGACAGCGCTGTCGAGGAAGAAATCTATCAAGGCACGCTGCATTCGGGCACCCTTGCCTTTATATACGGGGAAGCCCGCACCCGTGATTTTGTTGCCTAACTCAAAGTCTATGATGTCATATTTCTTTACCAAGTCCCAATGTGGCACGGCGTCCGGGCCGAGGTTGGAAGCGTCGCCCTCCGTATAGACAATCTCATTGTCTTCCGCTCCTTTCCCGGGAACCACGGCTTTGTTTGGGAGATTTGGCAAAAGCACCATCTTGTTCTGCAGTTGGCTTTCCATATCCTGCAACTTGACGCGGACCGACTTTTCCGTCTCCTTCAGCACAGCCATCGCCGACTTTATCGTTTCGGCCTCCTCTTTCTTGCCTTCTTTGAAAAGCTGCCCGATTTTTTTTGCGCCTTGGTTCTGTTCCATAAGGTTGTCGTCCAAACTTTTCTTCAAAGCCCGGTAGTCAGAATCGAGCCGGCAAATCTCGTTCACCGTTTCTGTGGCATCGAAATTCTTGATTTTCAGTCTGTCAATTACTTCTTGAGGATTTTCGCGTAAAAGTTGTATCTGTAACATTTCTTCATGTTTTTAGGGGCGCAAAGATACAAAATAGTTGTTAGTGCGGTGTAAAAATACACGGCTACCGCACGAATTTAGAATTTAGAATGTAGAATGTAGAATGTAGAGCGTTACGCGTGTTGTTCTTTCTCTCTTTCCACGATGTTGACCCTCTTCGAGGACCTGTTTGACTCGGGGCGCGGCTTGCTCCGACGGCTTCACCGTCGGTTATGGTCA
>CAVIJD010000028.1:0-30456 GCA_963643165.1 bacterium
GACCGCTTCGACGGCATCATCAGGACGGCCTGCGAGCAGACGGGTCAGAAAGTGGTCATCGAACTCGACGCGGAGGGCAAAGGGCTGCTGGAATGGAAAACGAAAAACTGAAAACGCAACGCGGTATTTTTCCATTTCACTTTTTTTGAATAATGGATTGGAACTCATTCAGGTTTATAGATCTGTTTGCCGGAATCGGCGGCATTAGACTTGGCTTCGAATCGGTGGGCGGAAAATGTGTCTTCTCTTCCGAATTTGATGAAAATGCCTGCAAAACCTATCAGTCAAACTTTGGAGAACATCCGTCTGGTGACATTACCAAGATTGCGGCAAAAGACATTCCCGACTTTGACATTCTCCTTGCCGGATTTCCTTGTCAGGCTTTTTCAATCATTGGAAAACGGGAGGGATTTGAAAATGAGACCTGTGGAACAATGTTTTTTGAGGTGGAGCGCATTTTAAAAGAAAAACGGCCAAAAGCATTTATGCTGGAAAATGTGAAAAATTTGACGGTTCATGACAATGGCAAAACATTCAAGGTTATAAATAATCATCTAAAGGCACTGGGCTATAGCGTCTATGCTAAAGTGTTGAATGCCTTGGATTACGGAGTTCCACAAAAACGCGAGCGGATTTTCATGGTAGGTTTTAAGGATGACGTGTCTTTCTCTTTCCCGGATCCGATTTCCCCCGCTCAACGAAAAAATCTTATGGATGTGCTTGAACCTGAGGTCGATAGTAAATACTATGTTAAAGATAGAATCAAAGAATCCCGTCTGGCAAGGCTGAAAGACGCCAACTATCCAAAACCCTATATCTCGCATGAAAACAAAACGGGTAGCGTGACACCTCATCCATACGCATCGTGCCTTCGTGCAGGAGCCTCCGCCAATTATATCCTCATCAATGACGAAAGACGCCCTACGGAAAGAGAACTGTTGCGCTTTCAAGGCTTCCCCGACAACTTCAAGATCGTTGTCCCCTATGCACACGTCAAGCGCCAAACGGGAAATTCGGTGGCCGTTCCTGTCGTTGAAGCGGTTGCAAAGCAGATGATTGCCGCATTGAAAGCTGCCGGCAATAAGTGACAAACGCTTGTTTCCTTTCTTATCTTTTTAAAATATCGTTGTAAAATATTGTTATATAGATAGTTGTAAAAATATTATTGGGGGGGGTAGGAATGCTTTTTTTGCTATCTTTGTCCCAGATTTACGATTGAAAGAACTACTGTTGCGAACCAGAAAAAACTAACACAAACTCAACTCGACAACCTACAAAGGCAAAACATTTTCTTTTGACGCAGTATTGAAATTAAGAATCTGAACATAACGATATGAAGAAATTATGCTCTTTTTTGCTGTTGTTTGTGCTCATCTGCACGACGAATGCGAACCCTATTGATGTAAGAACGGCGCAAAAAGCGGCCGTCAACTACTTGTCGGCGGTTAAGCAGGCAGCATCGCCGCACAGCCGTTGTCGACTTGCCTATTCCAAAACGGATGCGGCAGACAACGGTCCGTTGCTTTATGTCTTTGCCGTGCAAAACGGCTTTGTTGTCGTAGCGGGCGATGATGCGGTGCGCCCGATACTCGGTTATTCCGTCAATGCGACGCTTGACCCGAGCAACTTGCCGTCCAATATGGTGGCTTATCTGGAGGATTTGTCGCAGCAAATCAGGGCCGTGCGCCAGCGTCAGGGCACTGCCGGCCGTCAGGCGCGCTCGGAATGGAAAGCACTGCTGGCCGACACGGTGGATGTGCAGGTCTTTCAGCAAAACAGCGGCCGTACGGCGGTGTCACCTTTGCTGACGACCAAGTGGGGGCAAGGATACTGTTTCAACCGATATTGTCCCTCGGATGAATCCGGCCAAACATATACAGGCTGTGTGGCCACGGCTATGGCTCAGATTGTCAGATACTGGGAGAGTCCCGCAACAGGCTTCGGGAAGCATACCTACAACTTGTCGCAATATGGCCTCCTGTCTGTTGACTTTGGGGCGGCGCATTACCAATACAATTTGATGCCCGACTCTTTGGATGCCAACAGCACGCCAATAGCACAGATCAACGAAGTGAGCAAGCTGGTCTATCACTTGGGCGTGGGCTTGAACGCAAGTTATGGGGTGAACGGCACGGGCGGCTTTCATGCAGGCGCACGCGCCGCCATGATCAATCATTTCGGCTTTAATCCTTATTCAGGATATACCTTACGGGATGATTATACGGATGCGGAGTGGACCGCTATGCTGAAAGGCGAGTTGGACCTCGGACACCCCGTGTTTTATAACGGCAGAGACCCGGCAGGCGGCCATGCTTTCGTGTGCGACGGCTATGACGCCTCCGACTATTTCCACTTCAACTGGGGTTGGTATGGTGACGGCGATGGCTACTTCTCGCTTGCAAACCTGAACCCTGACCCCTATACTTTCAACAGTGGACAAGGGGCAATTTTGGGCTTGTACCCCGTTTCTACCCCCGAAAGGAGATTGGTCTGCAACATGACCGGCACCACCGAAATGAAGGTGGACTCGGTGGCGTATGTGGCCCATACGGTAGGGTACAGCACGAATTACGAATGCACGTCATATTCCAATACTTCCGAGAGCACGATGATGCTTGTCACGCAACATGCGGGCGACCGTTTTATGGTTGATTTTCAGGAATATACAAGACAGAGTTTCACGGTATATGACGGCACCCCGTCGGGCGGCACCGTGCTGTTCAGCAACTCAAACGCTGAAGTCGGAAGCCATTTCCTCTCCACCTCTGACACCATCACGATTGTCTATGACGGCGATTGGTATTGCCAAGGCTTCTTGCTGAAAGCCACTGTCGTGAGTTGCCTGCCGGTAGTTTATGATTTCGGCTGCACAGCATCGACCGACACCTCGGCAACCTTGTCGTGGAATCTGCTGGACAATGCCGGCAGTCCGTCCGTCCCGCGCCAATGGCAAATCGAATACGGGCAACGCGGCTTCGCCCGGGGCAGCGGCACGGTCTTGCGCTGCGACGGTTCGCCCGTGCAATTGAACGGCCTGATGCAAAACACAGCATACGACGCCTATCTTATTTACCAGTGCAACGGCGGAAGCGTCAAGACGCTCGGGCCGATCCATTTCAAGACGGCTCCCTATGTGGAGTGCTTCAATACCATGGGTGAGGATAACAGGACAACCTACTATTATCCATTCGCTCCTCGGCATGACAGGTTCTCGCAACAGCTGTTCACGGCTGAAGAACTGGCCGCCTGCGGCATCGTCGCGGGCACGTCACTGGCTTCCATCAGTTTTGAGTGCAAGTCATCGTGTGCTGAACCTCAGCGTTTTGACAACATCTCGCTCTACTTGGGCAATACCGTCCAGTCTTCCTATTCAGGCATCAGCGACACGATTTCCAGGGCGGCGATGCAGCAGGTGTGGAAAGGAACTGTAAGGATTACACCGTCGGAAGAGAAATATTGGTTTACCATTTTCTTTGATACGGCTTTTGTCTATGCCGGCAACAATCTCGTGGTGGCGACGGATAAACCCGCAAACAGCGGCACGGCCAGTTGCATCTCTTTTTACGGACATTATACAACAGAAGACCGTGCGGTCAACTCGGGAGGATATACCGACAATTTCCGCAATAGCGTCAGTTTCTGCACGTCGCCGTCCTGTCCCAAGCCGCAGCAGGTGCGCTATACGAAGACCTCAAGACATACGGTAAGGCTCGACTGGCAAGCCGGAAACGGCCACGGTTGGAATGTCGAGTACGGACCGCAAGGCTTTGCGCAAGGCTCGGGCACAATGTTGCATACCGACACCAACTCGGCAACAGTTACCCATCTGGTGGCCGGCAATTACGATTTCTATGTGCAGGCAGACTGCGCAGCCGAGCAGAGCCGTTGGACAAAATGTACGGTGCCAGTCTATTCATCATCTTCTCCATCAACGTGTGGTACAATTAACAGGTATTATACGCTAGTGGATACGACCTCGACCGAAACTTCAACGATTTTCCCGATAGGCTATTATTCATCAAACCGATACACTTACACTCAACAACTCTATACGGCGGGTGATTTCATAGCCGCGGGGATAGCGTCCTCTTCCCCGATTGTCTCTTTGTCGTTCCAGTATGACGGCACCGCCCAGGTCAAGTCGCCCATTGAGGTCTATTTGGGTAACGTGTCGTTGTCCGAATTGAACGATTGGGTGAGCCCGTCACAGTTGCAGCAGGTCTATACGGGGGCAGTGACGCTTGTGAACGGCTGGGTGACCATCAACTTCAATGCGCCGTTCATCTATAATGGAGAATCAGTCGTGGTGGCGATGCTGAACAACAGCGGCACCGACAACGGCACGTTTGTGTCCAGAATGCACGATACAGACGTGAGGACGGCATTGGAAAGAACAAAAACCGCTCCTGTGGATATGAACAATCCGGGAGACATATCCTATCATTGGCATAGGAACAACATGCAGTTCTGTGCCGGAGATATACCCTGTCTTTTGTCGCGAGACACGACAGTCTATATCAACGATGGCACCACTTACGATTTTTACGGCACCGCTTTAAATCAGCAGGGCTATTACACGCACCGTTGGGTGGTTGATGACGACTGTGACAGTGTAGTGACCCTTACGCTGAAGGTGCGCAAGATTATCTATGTCACCACCACAGGCGCAGGGCTTCGTGACGGCTCGTCGTGGCAGAACGCCACCGACTTGCAGACCGCCCTCGACACGGCCGTATATTTTACGGACAAAACACCTTTCGTCTATGTCAAGCGCGGCACTTATCCGGGCAACGTGACAAGCAAGAACAGTTTTGTCATCAAGCCCAAAGCGCAGGTCTATGGCGGCTTTGCCGGCAATGAACCCGCCGACTTCAACTTGGACAACCGCGACATAGAGGGCAACCCCACGGTATTGTTCGGCTCCAATGCCCGCAGAGTGCTGTGGCAGGAGTACGACTTCAATTCGGGTCAAGAGACGGTCATCGACGGCTTTACCATCCGCGGCGGCACGATAAACGACAGCATCTATGAGGGCGGCGCCGTCTATATGAGGAAAGGCTGCACCCTCAGCAATTGCACCATAATGGCCACCAACGCTTCTGTGGCCAGCATTACGTATGATATTCAGGGTGTGGCAGTTTACAATAACGGCGGCACACTGAAAGACTGCACCATAAAGAACAACAGGGTAAATGTGTCCGGTGCGGCGAGCAGATGGTACGGAATCAATGGAATAGGCATTTTCAACACGAATGGTGTCGTGCAGGGCTGCGTCATACAGAACAACACGGTTGTATATGAGGGAAGCGACGATGTCATCCCATCGAACGGTGGCGGTTTGTATTGCGGAGACGGGACTACGGCGCTTGATTGCCAGATCACGCAAAACAGTGCCAACGATGGCGGCGGTCTGTATGCCGCCAGGTATGCAACAAACATTGTCGTAAATGGTTGTACAGTATGCAACAACGTGGCCCGGACCTCAGGCGGCGGCGTGTATGTGTATCGTTACACGAAAATGTCCAATTGCCATATCGGCAACAATATGTCAGGTTCTCAAGGCGGCGGCGTGTATGCGGCGGGAAACGTAGATATGGTAAACTGCAATGTGGTGCGTAACACCGCAGCCAGCACGGGCGGCGGATTGTATATCAGCAGCAATGTAAATGCCCGCAACACCATCGTGTGGGGCAATAAGGTCGGCAACAATGACAATCAGATATATGGCACGACCGGGTTCAGAGCCCAAGGCTGTGCCGTGCAGGGCGGTTGCAGCGGCGCCATTACCTTGAACGCCGAGAACGACGGCACCGGCTTTGGCTATCCCCGGTTTGCAGCCCCTACTGCGGAGGCAGGAACAGATGTGAACAATGCCATCGGCGACTGGTCGCTGACGGCAGGCTCTGCCTGTATCAATGCCGGCAAGAACAGTGCGGCTGTCGGCGCTGTTGACTTGCTCGGCAATGCGCGCATCCGGCAGGAGAGGGTAGATATAGGCGCTGTTGAGTCGGCACTCCTCCCGCAAGGGCTCACCCCGCAAGCGCAAAGCAACATCATCTATGTCACCCCTGCGGGTGCAGGCTTGCAGGACGGCTCCTCGTGGGGCAACGCCACCTCAAACTTGCCCTATGCGATGGAAACGGCTGCCGGCTGCGACCCCACGGCTACGGTGTGGGTGGCGCAGGGCACTTATAAGTTGTCCGCTTTCGTGCAGCCCGGCGTGGCTGTCTATGGCGGCTTTGCCGGCAACGAGCCCGCCTCGTATGATTTGGCACAGCGTGACTTCACGCAACACGCCTCTGTCATCGATACGGCTGGCACCGCAGCCCTGCTTGCGCAAAGCTATACCTTTGAGGAGGCTTCCCGTGGCATCCTCGACGGCTTCACACTGCGCAACGGCGGCACCGCAACTTCTAACTGGGGGGAGAGCAGCAACGACGTGCGTGCCGTTTCCCTGTTGGGAAAGATGACCTTGCGGAATGTGGTCTTCACGGCCAATTATTATAACAGTGCACAAGACTGTGACTTCTTGTTCTGCACATTCAGCCAGAACAAAAGGAACGGCATAGATGCCAACAACTGCCGGCTGAAAGATTGCACCTTTGACGGAAACGCCTGGAACGGAGTCAAAGTAACATACTCGTCCGAATTACAGCACTGCACGGCACTGAACAACGGCACTGCCTCCGGAGACTATGCCGGCTTCCTGCTCTATGACTCATCTGTCATGTCAGAATGTGTCAGCCGCAACAACAACGGCAATGGCATCAACAGTTATTCCGGCACCGTCTTGAATTCAACGGTTGTCAACAATAGTCGCGGTGGATTGTATGTCAGCGGTGGCCTTTATTACAATGTCAACATCGCTAATAATGCAAAGTCGATTCAGGGTGCCGGCGTTTATGCTCGTTCAAACGCGAAATTGATTAACTGCAATGTTGTCAACAACAAGAGTCTAACCTCCGACAAATCTGGCGGCATCTATGGCACCGAAGGTTGCGAGTTCACCAATTGCATCGTGTGGGGCAACAAAAACAACTTGGGAGCCAACAATATTGCCGGCGCTGGCACTTACGCCTATTGCGCGGTTGAGGGCGGCCGCGAAGGCACCGCCAACATCACGCTTGAGGCCTCAAACCAAGGCTCCGGCACTGGCTATGTACGCTTTGCAGACCCTACCGACACGGCAGGCATCACATCACAGCAGACCTACGACTGGCGGCTTTCTGCCGGCTCGGCCTGCATCAATGCCGGCAATGCCGTCAACACTTCCCTCAACCTTCCGGAAGTTGACCTCGCCGGCTCCTTGCGCGTGAAACAGCAACGCATAGATATCGGCGCGTACGAATACGGCGACGTGACCCTCCAGACCGTCAACGACACTATCTGCCTGGGCGAGGATTTCTTCTTCGGCGACTATTACGTCTATCCCGAAACAACTGGCCTCTATGTGGATACCTTTACCTATTATGAGAACGGCATGGACTATATCGCCAACATCAAACTGACGGTCGGCGAGGTCTATCAGCAGAATGTCACGGAAAGCATCTGCGAGGGAGAAACTTTCCCGTTCAATGGTCAGCAACTGTCCGAAACGGGTGTCTATGAGGCTTTTCTGCGCTCGGCAGAAGGCTGCGACAGCACCGTGACACTGCAACTCAACGTGCTTCCTAAGTCTTATAACACGGTGACAGAAACCGCCTGCGAGACGTTCACTTGGAACGGTCAGACCTACAATGCCAGCGGCGACTATGTGCAGACCTTGACGGCGGCGAACGGCTGCGACAGCGTGGTGACGCTGCACTTGACCATCAACCATCATGTCACCAACGAATGGCATCATAGTGCCTGCGAGCGTTACACCTGGAACGGCATTACCTACAACGCCAGTGGCGACTATGTGCAGACCCTGACGGCGGCGAACGGCTGCGACAGCGTGGTGACGCTGCATTTGACGGTAACCAGCACCGTCCGCACCGAATGGAACCACACTGCCTGCGAGCATTATACTTGGAACGGCCAGACTTACCGTGGCAGCGGCGACTATGTGCAGACCCTGACGGCGGCGAACGGCTGCGACAGCGTGGTGACACTGCATTTGACCATCAACCGCACTGTCCGCACCGAGTGGAACCAAACCGCCTGCGAGACGTTCACTTGGAACGGCCAGACCTACAACGCCAGCGGCGACTATGTGCAGACCCTGACGGCAGTGAATGGCTGTGACAGCGTGGTGACACTGCACTTGACCATCAACCATCATGTCACCAATGAATGGAATCATAGTGCCTGCGAGACGTTCACTTGGAATGGCCAGACCTACAATGTCAGCGGCGACTATGTGCAGACCTTGACGGCTGCGAACGGTTGCGACAGCGTGGTGACGCTGCACTTGACCATCAACCATCACGTTGCAAACGAGTGGACTCATGCAACATGCGGCGGCAGTTTTGACTGGAACGGCCAGACCTACAACGTCAGCGGCGACTATGTGCAGACCTTGCAGACCGTCAACGGCTGCGACAGCGTGGTGACGCTGCACCTTACGGTAGTGCCGGACACGATTCCACAGATACTTGTCAGCGGCCAAATAACCTCTTGTGTGGGCGGAACGGCAACATTGTCATTGCCCACCCAGTACAGCAATTATGTTTGGTCAACGGGCGACACCACCGCAATGATAAGCGTGACGACGGCGGGATATTACTGGGTGACCGTCACAGACTCCTATGGCTGCGAGAAAGTATCTGCTCCCATGCAGTTGGGAGAGAGTGCCTTGATAGAAGGCACACCGTCGATTTGTATGGTAGGCGTAGAAAACGGTCACAATCTCGTGATTTGGGAAGAAATGAGTGACACAGACGTGCAGAACTACAGGATATACCGCGAGAATGACAGGGCAAACGTCTTTGAACCATTGGCGGTGGTGTCTGCTTCAGAAGCCAATGTGTATGAGGATACAACCTCTGACCCGTCGGTGCGGGCCTATCGTTACAAGATAACGGCTATGGATGTCTGCCAAAGCGAGACCCAACAGAGTGTACTGCACAAGACGGTTCATCTAACCATCAACCGAGGTGTCGGAAACAGTTGGAACCTGATATGGACACCTTACGAAGGTGCCGACATAGTGTCTTGCAAGCTCTATCGCGGCACTACGCCGTACAACATGCAGCAGATAGCCACGATGCCCGCCACACTGACCTCCTATACCGACTACACCAACCAGAACGGGGCACTGTTTTACCAAATAGAGATGGTGATGGACGGAAGTTGCATACGCAGAACCCGTGACGTGTCGTATGCCGGTGCTCGCTCTAATGTGGTACACAACGGCATGCCCGTACAGACGGAGCAAACGCTTGCCGTGTGTGACAGCCTTGTCTGGAACGGAACCACGCTGACAGCCAGCGGCGACTATGTGCATACGGTAACTGTCAACAATGCGTATGACAGCATAACAACGCTGCACCTTACGGTCAATGCGTCCGCGTTGACGGCACTGTCCGACACGGTATGCTTTGGCTCTGACTATGAAGCATACGGTTTTGAATGGACACAACCGCAGGTCGGCACTCACCGCGACACATTGCGGCTGACCAGCGCTGCCGGTTGCGACTCGACCGTATATTTCACGCTCACAGTGCGTGACTTGCCCGAGGTTTCAATATCAGGCAATCTTGAGGTTGAACAAGGCGAATCGACTGTCCTTACTGCTTCGGGCGCAAGCACGTACCTGTGGTCAACCGGCGAGACGGCCGGCTTCGTGACGGTTTCGCCGACAGAGACCACTGCCTATAGTGTCACCGGAACAGACAGGCACGGCTGCCGAAATGCAGATACGGTTGTAGTTTCCGTAAATGTAGGCATAGCAGAGCAAAATGAGCCTCAGGTACGAATTTGGCCTAATCCGGCGGACAAAGTGGTGTTTGTGGAGTGTCAGGACTTGCAAAGAGTGGAAATGTTTGCCGCCACCGGGCAGTTGTTGATGACGGAATCGTGTCAGGGTGCATGCAACGACCCCATGCAACTCAACATCGAGCAGTGTCCCAATGGCGTTTATCTTGTGAGAGTTACGGATGTCAAAGGCCGCCGGGCTACCCGTATGCTGGTAGTTTCACGGTAAGACGAGACGTTCTTCGTCTGGCGCACAGGGCTCGTGCTTTTTCCTGTTCAGTGCTTTATCTTCCGGTAAAGCGTCATGAGCGAGTCGGCGATGGTTTTGTCGGAGAAGCGGACAAGGTGCTCTTTTCCGATTGCTCTCATGTGCTCTTGCAAGTTGCTGTCGTCCAAGATGCGTTTCATCTGCACGGCCAGTTCTTCGGCATCCGTTGGTGACACATAGACGCTCCCGGGGCCGCCGCTCTCTTCAAGGCAACTGCCTGCCGCCGCAATCACGGGCACTCCGCTCGCCATTGCCTCGATGATGGGAATGCCAAACCCCTCGAACAGGGACGGATACACAAACAGCGAGGCCATCTGATAGAGGCACGCCAGTTCGTCTGTCGAGATGCCCGACAGGATGATGACGCGATGCTCCAAATGGTGATGGCGTATTAGGCTGTGAAGCGTGCTCGCATACCCCGTCTCTACACCAACTATCACAATGGGCATGTCCAGGTGCGCCTGTGCCGCCGCCTCGATAATCAGTTTCTGGTTTTTGCGCTCCTCTATTGCCCCGACATTCAGGATGTAATGCGAAGGCAGACCGTATTTTTTGCGCACTATGTCTATCTCTTCACTGCTTTTCTTTACATAAAACAACGGGTCGCACCCTTGGTAGATGACCGATATCTTCTCTTCGGGCACGCCGGCCAGGTCGATGAGGTCGCGCTTGGTCTGCTCGCTCACGGCTACGATGGCATCGGCTATGCGGCAGCTGTGCAGGTATTTGAGTTTGTAAAGTTGCTGGTCTATCCAGGGGTAGAGTTCCGGGATTTTCAGGAAGATGAGGTCGTGCATGGTCACGACACCCTTCACGGAGGTGCGCTCGATGCCCACAGGCAATTCGTGGCTCAACCCGTGAAAGACGTCCACCCTGTTGTGGACCGCCTCTTTGGAGATTGCGAACGTGCGCCACAAGGACGGTGTCTTTCGCCAACCGACGTTGTTTGGCATGATTACACTTGCCGCGGACGGCACTTGAAAATCGATACGCCGGTCGGCCCGGGGCGTGTAGAGCAAATATTGGTTCTCAGGATAAAACGTCCCCAATATCCGGATCACGCCGCGACTGTAGTTGCCCAGTCCGCGGCGGTTGTTGAAAGCTCTTTTGGCGTCAAACCCTATTACCATAAATGCGCAATGAAATGGCGGTTGCTTGTTCTATCGTTCGGCAGCCGGCGGTTCTGTCTCGTCGTTGCGGTCAGGGATGAGGAGGTCGTCAATCCGCACTTTCGGTACGTAATGGATGCCGTCGTGCCGGTAGTATCCGTGGTCTTCGTCTGCGGCAATCTCTGTCAGACGGATGTTTTCGATGCTCTTGCCGATGGCGATGACGAGCAGCGGTTCGTAGGGGAGATGTAACTGTTCTGTCAGTTCGCTCTTGTTGAAAGCACCGATAATCAGTCCGTTAAGTCCAGACTCTACCGCTTTCAGCAGGATGCTCTGTGCGCAGATGCCCAAGTCAATATCCACCATCTTGTTTTCGGGCACGGTCGTGCAGATGACGATGAACGCTTCCGGGGCAGTTCCCTCAAAGGGGAGGTGTAGTTCGGGCAGTCCGGCCCCCATCTTGACGTTGCGCAGCACGATGTCGGCGCCGTTCTCTCGGGTCACCAGTTTGAAGCGCAGTGCCTGTTGGTTGCGGGCCGAGGGCACCTTGGTGCAGACGGCCGTCAGCCGCTTCAGCATCTCGCGGTTCACGCATGTCGAGGGGTCGTACCCCCGGCAACTCCTGTTCTTCAGCAGCAGTGTGTCAAGCGGCTGTCCCGTGGTCTTTATGATGCGCTTACCCTTGCCGGAGCGCATCTCCTCGAATTTGCTTTCCAGATAATTGTCGGCCATCGTAGGCGTAATGATTTGCTATTCTACGGAAACGGACTTGGCCAGGTTCCGCGGCTTGTCCACATCGCAGCCGCGCAGCCGTGCCACATGATAGGCCAGCAGCTGCAGCGGCACGGAGGCCACCAGCGGCGAGAGGCATTCCTCGGTGCGGGGCACTTCAATGCAGTAGTCTGACATGGCCTTGACCGTAGTGTCACCCTCCGACACAATGGAGATGATGACTCCCTTGCGGGCTTTCACCTCCTGGATGTTGCTGACCAGCTTGTCGTAGGTCTCCTGCGCCGTGGCCACGAAAAGAACGGGCATGTTCTCATCCACAAGGGCGATGGGGCCATGTTTCATCTCGGCGGCGGGGTATCCCTCTGCGTGGATGTAGGAGATCTCTTTCAGCTTCAATGCGCCCTCGAGAGCCACGGGGTAGTTGATGCCGCGTCCCATGTACAGGATGTCGTTGCGGGTGGCCACATACTCGGCCACTTTCTGAACCTGCTCTTCGCATTTCAGCACGGCCTCGATTTTCTCGGGGATAGACTCCAGGTCGCTGACTATCTGGTGATAGTGGGAGAGGGCGATGGTGCCTTTCTTGCGGGCGAGGCTCAAGGCCATCAGCGTCAGCACAGTAACCTGCGAGGTGAACGCCTTGGTTGACGCCACGCCGATTTCAGGGCCGGCGTGGGTGTAGGAGCCGGCCATCGTCTCGCGCGCTATCGTAGATCCCACCACGTTGCAGATGCCGATGACGGTGGCCCCGCGCTTCTTGGCCAGGTCGATGGCGGCGATGGTGTCGGCCGTCTCTCCCGACTGCGACACGGCAATCAGCACGTCGTCCTCGTTGAGGACGGGGTGGCGGTAGCGGAACTCGGAGGCGTATTCCACCTCGACGGGTATGCGCACGAGGTTCTCAATGAGGTATTCTGCCACCAGTCCGGCGTGCCATGATGTGCCGCAGGCGGCGATGATGAAACGCCTTGCGTTCAACATCTTGTGTTCGTATTCTATGATGCCGCCCAACGAGACCACGTCTTTCAGCAGGTTGATGCGGCCGCGCATGCTGTCGCGAACGGCTTTGGGCTGCTCATAGATCTCTTTCAGCATATAGGTGTCAAAACCGCCTTTTTCCATCTGCTCCAGACTCATCTCCAGTTTCTGGAAATTGGGACGTTTCAGCAGATGCTCGGAGTCGTGGATGTTCCTGATCTCAAGTTTGCGGTTCGGGTTCACAATGGCCACGTCGCCGTCTTCGAGATAGACCACTTTCTGGGTGTATTCCACTATCGGGGTGCCGTCGGAGGCGATGAAGTACTCGTTCTTGCCTACGCCAATGAGCAATGGGCTCCCTTTCTTTGCCACAATCAGTTCGTCCGGCGAGGCGGTCGAGAGGATGGTGATGGCATAGGTGCCCTCCACTTTCGTGAGGGCCAACATCACGGCGTCAGCCAGCGGCAGCGACTCTTGCTGCTGCACAAATTGGATGAAGTTCACCAGCACTTCGGTGTCCGTCTCGCTCTGGAACACATAGCCCACCGACTGCAGTTCTTTCTTGAGGCTGAGGTAGTTCTCAACGATGCCGTTGTGGATGAGTGCCAATGAGCCGTCGCCGGAAAGGTGCGGATGGGCGTTCTCCTCGTTCGGCTCGCCGTGCGTGGCCCAGCGGGTGTGGGCGATGCCTGTATGGGCTGACGTGTCTTTTGTGGCGCAGTACTCGTCAAGTTCCGAAACTTTCCCTCTTTTCTTGTATAGTACAATCTGATTGTTTTGCTGCAAGGCGACGCCGGCACTGTCGTAGCCGCGGTATTCCAGCCGTTTGAGTCCGTTGATTAAGATGGGGTAGGCATCTCTGCTGCCCGTGTAAGCTACTATTCCACACATGATTTTTTGTTGTTTAGATGATTATTAGAGTGAAAAGGGTGCGAAACCCTGTATGTTTCTGTTAATAGGTTGTGTATGACAGTTCAAGCCGCAGCCTCCGGTCGTCGGTGCGCCCCGTGCCGCCAATGATCAGACGGTTGGCACGCACACCGGCCCCCTTGACTACCAGGTTGACCGAGTCGGCATATTCCGTGTTCCCGAGTATCAGGTCCTGAACGTACTTTGTGATGCGGAAGCGGTATTCTTTCTTGTCAGCATCGTACGTGCCGCCAAAATAGTTGGTGCTGCTGTAGTACTCGTCGTCGGGCAGATAGGTGGTTTTGCCGGTTGCCGTGCTGATGCCCTGCAAGGAAAGTCCCGAGGGCTGTACCAGATACTTCTCGTCAGGATCGACATTGCAGATTACCAGTTCGGCCTTGTTGACAACGACCCTGTTGTTCGGCGACTTGAAAGCGTCTTTCAAGTTGGGGAAACGGATCACAGTCTTGATGCCGCCGGTGGCTTGCGCAAACAGCGTCTTGGAACCTACGCTTCTGTCGCCGTTGAGAATCTCCTGCACGAAGTCGGCATTTGTAGAACTTTCGTAATGGTGCGTGTATCCCGTGAACCTGGCGCAGCTTTTGTCGCACGGGAAAGTGTATTTCGCGGCGGTGCCGCCATTATGATAATATAGTGTGATGCCCGTGAGCGAGCTGGTCATGCTGCTGTGCAGGATATAGCCAACAGAGCCCGTGTGCGACACGGACGCGATGCAAAGTCCCTTCAATACGCGCTGAAATGCGTTGGTGCTGGTCATCTCCGACTGTTGGGAGAGCAGTTGACGGCCGAAGCTGTCAGACAGGCGGATGCGGAGATGGGCGTTGTAGATGCCGGTGTCAACCGTCACTTTCGTGTTCGGCTTTATGGAATAGCCGGCCAGACTGTAGTTGAGCGGGGCACTCTCGTCGTAGGCTATGGTGCTGTTTTGGTAATAGCGGTCCGGAGACAGGTCTTCGGTGAGCTCATAAACCCGGATGCCCACCTTTGACGTGGTGTCGCCGTAATATGAGGAGAGTTGAAGGGTGAGCACGACAGAGTCCAGCGTCGGACTGTCGCCGAAGTTGACTGAGGCGCCCGACAGGGCGAACTGCGCGTAAGTGGCTGCCTTCAAAGGACCGAAGACCGGGTCCTCAACCTCGCCGACCAGGTTGGCGGTCAGGGCGGAGGTGCTGAGGGAGTCTTCCCGTACCGAATAGGCCGTTACCGTGGCGGTGTCCGTGAAGTCAGTGCCGACCTCATCAATCAAGTTGAGGCCGATTGAGGTCACATTGTCGATACAAGAGGACAAAAAGAGCGCGGCTGTGGCGACAATGGTGAAGAGCAGGAATCCTTTTTTCATAATGCCTTATTCGTTCTGGGAAGCGGCGAGGATATGGTCGTAAAACTCATCGTACATATCTACATAGTTGTCATCGTCTGGATGCTGGAACACGAATTTGCCCGACTGCTCCACATAGGAGACGATTTTCTTCTTCATGTCCTTCGTGAGCGAGACGCCGTCGGAATAATCTACGGCCAACTGGGTCAGTTGCTCGTACCCGGGGTTCCGGAAGTGGGTGAGGCACTCGGCGGGGATGCCTGTGAGTTTCAACTTTTTGGCGAAACTGGCGGAAAACTTCTCCGGGAAATAGTCGGGCATGACCGTATAGACTATCTTGGAATTCTGGAAAAGGGGATTGTCGCGGTAAATCGTCTTGATGAACAACGGCACCAGCGCCGAAATCCAGCCGTTGCAGTGGATGATGTCCGGCATCCACCCCAACTTCCTGACCGTCTCAATCACGCCCTTGGCGTAAAAGATGGCACGGGAGTCGTTGTCGGGATAGAAAACACCCTCTTCGTCGTAATAAAGGGTCTTCCTTTTGAAGAAATCCTCACTGTCGATGAAGTAAATCTGCATCCTCACGTTCTGCAACGACGCCACCTTGATGATGAGCGGATGGTCGGTGTCTTCGATGATGATGTTCTGCCCGGACAGCCTGATGACCTCGTGGAGCATGTGCCTGTGCTCGTTCACACAGCCGAATTTGGGCATAAATGTGCGAATCTCGTTCTCTCTTTCCTGTATTCCCTGCGGCAGATAACGGCATATTCCTGATATGTAATTCTCTGGAAAATAGGGATATATCTCCGGCGTGACGTATAAAACTTTTTTCTGTGCCATGTCGTTAAATTTCAAGTGGTGCAAAGGTACAATTTTTTTTTGATTTTTTATTTGGCGAATATCAAAAAAAGTGTATTTTTGCAGCCGTAAAAACAAGCCCAGGTGGTGGAATTGGTAGACACGCTACTTTGAGGGGGTAGTGGGAGTAATCCCGTGCAAGTTCGACTCTTGTCCTGGGCACCGCAAAACGAAGAGACTGCTTTCAAGCGTCTCTTTTTTTGTCCCATTCCCCACGCTTCTCCCCCTTATTTACACATTCTGCCCGTGGCTTTTTCGGAGTCAATAATATTTTAATATCTTTGCTCATTCTTCACAATAAGTGTGACGGGGTGTGAAACTATTTGAAATTCAACTTATTAAACAACATTAAATAATCATTTTATGGAAAATTTGGTACATTATGTTTGGGGTGCGTTCTTCGCATCCATTGTGGCCTTAGGGTTCGCATTCCTGTTCTACCGCAAGATGCTGAAAGAAGATGAGGGCACGCCTACGATGCGCGAAATCGCTTCGCACGTCCGAAAAGGCGCCATGGCCTACCTGAAACAGCAATACAAGGTGGTGACGATTGTCTTTGTCATCCTTGCCGCCCTCTTCTTTGTGATGTCCCTGTTCGATTTGCAGAATAACTGGGTCTGGTTTGCGTTCCTCACGGGCGGCTTCTTCTCCGGGCTGGCCGGCTTCTTAGGCATGAAAACAGCCACTTACGCCTCTGCCCGCACCGCCAACGGCGCACGCCAGTCGCTTAACAAAGGCCTGCAGGTCGCTTTCCGCAGCGGCGCCGTCATGGGACTGACCGTGGTAGGTCTCGCCCTGCTCGACATTTCCCTCTGGTTCCTGATTCTCAACCATTTCATCCCCGAACAGAACCATCTGGTAATCATCACAACCACGATGCTTACTTTCGGCATGGGCGCTTCAACGCAGGCGCTCTTCGCACGCGTGGGCGGCGGCATCTATACCAAAGCCGCTGACGTGGGCGCCGACCTGGTGGGCAAGACGGAGTTCAATATCCCCGAAGATGACCCCAGAAACCCCGCCACTATTGCCGACAACGTGGGCGACAATGTGGGCGACGTGGCAGGCATGGGCGCCGACCTCTACGAGTCGTACGCCGGCTCTATCCTCTCTACGATGGCCCTGGGCGCCGCCGCCTTTGCCTCGGTTAGCGTGGAGATGCAGATGAGGTCTATCCTCGCCCCGATGATGATTGCCGCCGTCGGCGTGTTGCTCTCTATCATAGGCATCTATATGGTGCATACGACCGAAAATGCCAATATGAGCAAACTGCTCAAGGCCTTGAGCCGCGGCACCAACACGGCCGCTTTCTTGATTGCCGTGGCTACGTTCGCCGTCTTCGCACTCGTGTTCGGCACCGAAACGTCACTGTGGTGGAATGTATCCCTGTCGGTCATCGTCGGCCTCCTGGCTGGCGTGATTATCGGAAAGTCAACCGAATATTATACGTCTCAGTCGTTTAAACCGACCCAAAAGGTGGCCGAATCTTCTAAGACAGGGCCGGCCACGGTCATCATTTCAGGCCTCGGCCTCGGTATGATCTCTACGGTCATCCCCGTCATCACGATAGGCGTGGCCATCATTTTGGCTTACTTGTGCGCCAACAATTTCCAACTTGCATTTACGGCCCATAACCTCTCGTTAGGGCTCTATGGCATCGGCATCGCCGCCGTCGGCATGCTCTCTACCCTCGGTATCACCCTGGCCACCGACGCCTACGGCCCTATCGCCGACAACGCCGGCGGCAATGCCGAGATGAGCGGCCTCGACCCCGAAGTGCGCCAACGTACTGACGCCCTCGACGCCTTAGGCAATACGACCGCCGCTACCGGCAAGGGATTCGCCATCGGCTCCGCCGCTCTTACGGCTTTGGCCCTCCTGGCCTCATACGTGGAGGAAATCAAAATCGCTCTGGTGCGCGTGGGCACCGAAACGCTCGAGATTGGTGAACGCGTGGTTGAGACTTCTCAAGCCAGCCTCATCGACTTTATGGATTATTATAATGTGAGCCTGATCAATCCTCAAGTGCTGGTCGGCATCTTCATCGGATCGATGATGGCCTTCCTGTTCTGCGGACTTACGATGAACGCCGTGGGACGCGCCGCCCAGAAGATGGTGGAGGAGGTGCGCCGCCAGTTCAGGGAAATCAAGGGCATCCTTACCGGCGAAGGCACCCCCGACTATGCGCGCTGCGTGGCCATTTCCACCAAAGGGGCACAACACGAGATGTTGTTGCCGTCGCTGCTCGCCATTTTGGCTCCTGTCGTCACGGGACTCATCCTCGGCGTGGCCGGCGTGCTCGGACTGCTGGTTGGCGGCCTGGGCTGCGGCTTTGTGCTGGCAATCTTTATGGCTAACTCCGGTGGTGCCTGGGATAATGCCAAGAAGTATGTGGAAGAGGGCAATTTCGGCGGCAAAGGCTCCGAAAACCATAAGGCTACCGTCGTCGGCGACACGGTGGGCGACCCGTTCAAGGATACCGCCGGCCCGTCGCTCAATATCCTTATCAAACTGATGAGTATGGTCTCTATTGTGATGGCCGGCCTTACGGTCTCTTGCCATCTGTTGTAATAATCTGCCACAAAACCAAAAAAACGGCAAGGAAACGATTGCTTCCTTGCCGTTTTTGGTTTGCAATGGGCCGGGTCATTTCAGCGTGTTGACGGCCTGAGGCGTCCAGCTGCGCAGAAAATCGACCACCTTCTGCGTGTCGTATCCCTTGTCTTTTTCAAGGTACGACGAGTTCTGAATGTGTATCGGCTTCCCTTTTTCGTCAAGAATCACGAATACCGGGAACCCGAATCGGGCGGGATTGCCCAAATGACGCATTGCCTCCGGATTTTTGTTGCCGCGCGACCAGTTGACGTGTATATAGACGAAATTGTCGTGCATGACTTTGGCGACGGCGGTGTCTTTCTCCACAAAGTCGGCAAACCGAAGACACCACGGACACCAGTTTCCGCCAACTTGACAGAAAACGTATTTGCCTTGGCTTTTTGCCTGTGCCGCTGCCTGCTTTATGGTGGCCATGGCGTCTGCCGTTTCATCATAAATCGCTTTCGGCGCATCCGTCTGCCCGTTCACGGCTGTGACAAACAGAAGGCTCGCCAACAAAAAGAGTATGCTGCTTTTTTTCATCTTTTAGAGATTTTTCAGTTAGACGGCGCAAAAATACCATTTTCACGGAAAAGTCTATTTTTGCACCCGAAATACCAAAAGCATGGCGGGCATTTATATCCATATTCCTTTCTGTAAGTCAAAATGCATCTATTGCGGATTCTACTCCGTAAGAATGCCGGAAAACCGTTCGGCCTATCTGGATGCCCTGAAAAGGGAGATGCTGCTCCGTATGGATTATCTTTCTGACGTTTCGTATGATACGCTCTACTTTGGAGGCGGCACGCCCAGTTTGCTGGACATAGCGGAACTGGCGGACCTTTTAGACGGCATTGTGCGAATTTTCCCGTTGTCTGCGGATGCGGAGATTACGCTCGAGGCCAACCCCGAGCAACTGACGTTGCAGTATTGCAAGGAGTTGCGGATGCTTGGCGTCAACCGGCTGAGCATCGGCATTCAGTCGTTCTGCGACGAGGTGCTGCAATTTATGGGGCGGCGGCACACGGCGGCAGAGGCGTTGGCGGCAGTGAACAATGCCGCCAACGCGGGCTTCGGCAACATTTCCGTTGACCTTATCTATGGGGTTTCTGAACGCAATGATGTTCAATGGGTTGCAGACGTTAAGCAGGCTTTGTCGATGCCCGTGCAGCATTTGTCGTGCTATGCGCTCACACCGGAGGAGAACTCGATTCTTTACCGCCGGATTAAAAACTGCCGCCATGCCCCCGTTGACGACGACTTGGCCGCACGCCAGTATGATGCGTTGTTGCAGACGCTCGCCGGCACGCCAATGAAGCATTATGAGGTGTCGAACTTTTCCCTCCCTGCGTTTGAGTCAAAACACAATTCCGCTTATTGGGACCATACGCCATACCTTGGGCTCGGGCCCGCTGCCCACTCTTTTGACGGAAACAGCCGCCAATGGAATCCCGCCAACCTCGCCCGCTATCTCAAGAACGTGGATGCCGGCGTCGATTGCGAAGAGCGGGAGTCGTTGTCTGACGATGACCTTTTCAACGAGACGGTGCTGCTGCGTCTGCGCACTTGCCGGGGCGTTGACCTTGACGAGGTGGCCAAAAGGTTCGGCACGGCCCGTAAAAAGGGGCTGATGGATCAGTTTGGCAAGCATTATCCGGCCTATTGTTTCGAGAAAACAGAAAACCGGCTCCGATTGACGGATGCCGGTATGTGGTTTGCGGACGGTATTGCCGCCGACCTTTTTGTGTGAACAAATGCGCTTAGAAACGATAGCCGATGGTGACGGCGAAGTTGTAGTAGGCGCGGGTAGGGCTTGTGACAATATTGATGTCAGATGGGGCTGAAGACGGGTTCGTTGTCGGGGCGTCGCCCTCTACCGGACCTCCAAGTTGTGAGGAGAATCCGCCCACGCTGAAGTCAACCGTTCCATACACGCGTTTCGGGAAGGTCATGCCTAAGCGGAACAGCACGCCGGCCCCGAAATTGTCTTTCGTCCAGTTGGAGTCTTTGTTTTTCTTGCCGGGCGCCGTGGTCGTGTTGCATCGCAAGTCCAAGGCCAGTCCGGCTATGAAGTTCTTTTGCGACTCTTTGTTGTAGTTCTTGGCAACCACCATTTGCGGGCCGAACGAGATGTGGAACGGTCCGGCAATGTCGTATTTAAGTCCCACAAAACCGCCGGCGGCGAGTTTCTCCATCGGGATGGAAAAGTCGAAGCCGATGCCCAGTCCCGGGTAGAATACGGATTCCTTGGTGGCGATTTCAAAGTTGGCGTTGGCGTTGACACCCCACACTACTTTGCCGCTGTTAGACTCCACTTTCGGCTGTTCCGGCTCTTTTGTCTTTACTTTTTCCTCTTTGGCGTCGCCTAATGTCCAACGCACTTTTCCCTTGTAGGCGGCGGGCACGTAGCAGGTGAGGTTCTGCCAGCGTTTCATCAGTTCCTGTGCCATGGTTTCAAACTGGCTCTCCAGCTGGCTGAAGTCTGACAGCAGGAACGGCTCCTCGGAGGCGAGTCCTTTGAACACGGTCTGATAGAGTTTGTTGTCTTCAGACACGTCGTTGCCCTTGATGGCGATGATGTAGCTTTTGAGTTCCTTGCCGCCTACCAGCTTGTTCACCACATTGTCGCGCACATACTGGAAATAGGGGTTGTCGAGACCTTTGTCGGGGATGCCGATGCGTTCGTCGGCGGAGTGGTTGTCGTAGCCGTCGGTGAATGAAACCATACAGGAGTAGTCGTATTTCTCACGGTCTTCCTGACTCAAGGCGGAAACGTAATTACCGATGAGGTCGGAACCTTTGTGCATGGCATAATAGAGCGAAGTGTTGTTGTAGAGGGTGAGCCCGTGGATGAAGTTCAGCATCTCGTTGCGTGTCTCGGCGGTCAACGGTTGGATGTCATATACCATCTTGTCGGTGTTCTTCATCGTGTTGAAGCCCATGATGCCCAGCCGCACATTGCCGTTGGGGGCGGCGTTGTACATGATGTCGATGAACTTGACGGCGGCGTTCTTCAGTTTGTCAAAGTTGGCCTCCCCGAGCGAGGTGCTGCAGTCGAGAATCAGCATCACCACCATCAGGCCGTCCGACTTGAAGTTCTGCTGGGCGTCTTTTACCTCGCTGTCGCGTTGCCAGCTGTAGTCTTTGCCGTCAGACTGCCATTTCCAGAACTTCAGTCCCTCGTCGAAGCCGCCGGGATAGTCTGTGCTGGCTTTTGCAAAGGTGAACGAGATGGACTCGTCGCCCTCAACTTGCCCTGTAATCGTCGTTTCGGTAGAGTCGAACGTGATGCCGCGCGAGGTGATGTTGCTCAAGGTATAGACAAACTGGTTTTGGCTGCCTCTCGTGATGGTGAAGTCCCCCTCAATGTAGTATTTGGCATGGTCGGCCTGCGCAAATGCCGCAACGGACAGAAAGGCTGCCGCTATTATACAAAGTAGCTTTTTCATAATCGCTTGTTTTTTTGTTGTCAAACTATAAAATCTCTGCAAATATTGTGATGCGCCGATTTTTTTGCTAATGATAGGCAAAAGTACCCTATAAAACGCTTTTCTTTCACATCACCGCACTCATTTTATTAACCGTCGATTTTGAATAACTGATGTTCTGTTTTTTTTGTATCTTCGCCATCCTTTTAATAATATTATTGTAGCGATGAAACAGATATCATTACCCCTTGTTTTGCTGGCTTGCACGCTCATGCTGGCAGGTTGTGGCAAGAAGATGCCCGTCACCATCATTCCGCAGCCGGTTGAATATGAAGCCAAGAACGGCAATTTCACCCTTGACCGCGAAACGTACCTCTGCTTCGACCAGTCGGTGCTGCAACTGCAGGGCTTCACCTCGCTCATCAACGACACCTACCGCGACTTTTTCGGAGTGAAGCCTAACATGGGCGACCAGACCGCACGCCGACGCAACTGCATCCTCTTCTCTGTCAATGAGAAAAGAGACGACAAGTTGGGTGACGAGGGTTACCGCCTGGTAGTGAAGAAAGGGCGCGTCACGGCTACGGCCAACACCACGGCAGGGCTCTATTATGCTTTTCGCACCTTGCTGCAGATGACCGCCCCCGACATGCTGGCCGACAACGAGACTTGCCGAATACCTTGCTGCAAGATCACCGACTACCCGCGGTTTGCCTATCGCGGAACACATCTCGACGTGTCGCGGCACTTCTTCTCTGTCGATTTTGTGAAAAAGTACATCGACATGATTGCCGCCTATAAGATCAACCGCCTGCATTGGCATCTGACCGACGACCACGGCTGGCGCATCCAGATTGACAAATACCCGAAACTGACGGAAGTTGGCGCATGGCGTCCGCAGCGCGATGAGTGGAGCACGTCTAATCCGCCCAGCCCCGAAGAGCCGATGACTTACGGCGGCTTCTATACCAAGGAGCAGGTGCGGGACATTGTGGCCTACGCCGCTGCCCGGAATGTGGAGATTGTCCCCGAAATCGAACTGCCCGGGCATTGCAGTGCCGTGTTGGCCTCGTACCCGCAATTTGCCTGCGACGACTATCCCTATATGGTGGCGGTCGGACCCTATTGGCCGCCTAAAGCTATCGTGTGTGCCGGCAATGATGAGGTGCTCCAGTTTTACAAGGATGTGCTCAAAGAGGTGGCCGAACTGTTCCCTGGCCCGTATGTCCACATCGGCGGCGACGAGGCTATGTCTGACAATTGGCAGAACTGCCCCAAATGCCAACTCAGGATTGCCGAAAAGGGACTTGACGGCGAATTCGGCCTGCAACAATGGATGATGAATGAGATGGAAAACTATCTTAAACAGTTGGGAAAGAAGACGATAGTGTGGGATGATGTCGTGTCGGATGATATGACCAGCAAGTGTACCATTATGTGTTGGCAGGACACTTCCGTGGGCAAAACCGCACTCGCTCACGGCAATGACGTCATCTTCTGCCCCGCCGACTACTGCTATTTCAACTTCTACCAAGACAAGCCCGAAAAAGAGCCGCTGGCCATGTCAGGTCTTGTGACTTTGGAAAAAGCCTATCAGTTTGATCCTGAAACGGATGGCTTAACCGAAGCGCAGGTAAAACACATCCTCGGCGGACAATGCAACTTGTGGACGGAATACATCAACACGCCCGAACAGGCCGAATACCAATTGTTTCCGCGCCTGTGTGCCCTCTCCGAGTGTGTATGGAGCCCGCGTGACAAGAAAGACTGGAAAGATTTCTCAATGCGGGTGCAATATCACCAGAAACTCCTGAAAAAGAAAGGCATCAACTGCCGGCAGGAGAAGTAGTTTGAGACTTTTTCCGTCCAGCCCACAAGCCCCGGGCTGTCTTACGACTTTTGGGTGTGAATTATGCGTAACGCACTACATTCTGCATTCTACATTCTCTTGTTGTTGATAGTGTCGGAGGCGTGGTTGTTCAAGTATTCGCGGTAGTAGCGGAACTGGAGCCCGGCCGTTCTTTTGCCCGCCACCAGCGTGTCTTCATTGTGGTCGATGGACGAACTCCAGATGAATGTCCGTTGGCAATGGTTTCGTGAGGCCAGAAATCCGAAGGCGTCATCCTTGCCCGAGGAGACAAAGTTGGTGTAGGTGCCGCGGCTTTGCACGAAGCTGCTGGTGGGATTTGAGATGTCGTAATAGTTGGCGAAGACTTCGTTGGCGGCCCACGCCGTGAGCTTTATGCAGGAGAAACCGTCAATATAGCGAACTACATCATCGTTTGGAGAAATAGACTGTGCCACAATGGTATAGAACGATATTGGTGTAAATCCCGTGTAGGATACCTCTTCGGTGGCGGAGGAGCGGATGAAGGTCGAGTTCAGTTTCCGTGTGATGGACTTGTGTGCCACTTCGCCGCTTTTCTTGTTCTCTTCTATATAATAAAAGGTGAGGTAGAGGTCGTAAATGCTGGCATTGGCGGCCGCCTTGAACTTGATTGGCGTGTAGGAGTCGAGCGTCATGTTCCAGTTCTGCATCGGATAGCGGAATGCAAAGTCGCCGACTACACTGGTCTCGGCATAGATTTCTTTGCCGCTGTTCACGCGTTTGATGACGAGGCGGTACTTGTTCTCTTCGTTCAAGAGCGAGTCTTTGTAGCAGTAGAGCAGTTGCTTGGGGGCAGCGAAATAGCCCTGTTTTTTGACCAAGGCCGTCGTGGTGTCGAGCACGACGCTGCGCACCAATTTGCCGTTTTCGTTGCGCACTTCCATTCTTACTTCCAGAGAGTCAATAGGATAGTAAATGTTTTCCCAGTTGCTTGCTTCCGTATAGGCGTTCTCGTCGGTGATGAAGCCCCGGTAGATTTTGAAGTAGTGTACTGAATCGCTTTTGTTCATCATCCCGTATGAGACGGTGATGTCCTCGTACTCGGCGGTCAAGTCTATTTTGTCGTCGCATGCTGCAAAAAGCATTGTCAGCAAGGCCAGGCATGCGGCGGTGATGATGTTTCTGTGATTTTTTCTCTTTCTCATTTTTCTTTGTTGCGGTTAGTCGTATTGCGGAATGTCCCTGACCCATCTGGTGCCGATCAGTGAGCCGTCGTTTTTGACTTTCGTGTTACGGGTGAATTTCTCGTTGATGAAATAGACCAGGCGGCAAGAGAGCACATGGTTGTGCAGTTTGTTGGTGCGGCTTTCCGTAACTTCGAAGGTGCCGTCGCTTTTGCTTCGGCCGGTCTCGAAAACCATGGTCCGTATCGGGGCCATCGAGTATTCCCAGCGCACGTTGAGGGTGAGGTTCTTGTAGAGCCGGACCCCCGCCTCGGCCAGAACCGACCAGTCGTTGGTTTTGAACGTGCCGGTTGTCAGTGACGTGGTGCGGGCGAAGCCGTTGTAGATTTCCTTGGCCCTCACCAGCCGGCTCCACGAGAAGCCCGCGCCGATGAAACACCCCGAGCGCATGTCTTCATAACGGAACATGACAGGCACTTGTATGTAGTCTAGCGCCATCTTGCATTTTACTTTGCCGTTGAACGGGACACTTCTGTCAACGTCTTCGTACATCGTTGGCGCATAGATGGTTGTGTCGAACGGCATTTTCTTGAACGAGGCATACGACCCTTTCTGCACATAGAGCAGCTCGGCCGACACGGTCCAGGTCTGCTTGCGGTTGAGGGGGAGCATGACCCCGGGACCGGCGTTTACGCCTACTTTGTAGAAGCCGTGAACGTCATCGCCCTCAATCTGCGAAAAGTTGGCGCCGGCGGCCACGTACCCCACGAATCGTTGTGCGGTACAGAGCGAGACTGTCAGTGTCAATGCAAGTGCGAAAACAAGTTTTTTCATCTTTGGATTTTTGAGCGGCGAAAATACAAAAAAAGGCACTCGCAAAGAGTGCCTTTCGGATAAAAAATACTATGAGAAAAATCTATTTTCCTTCTTTTTCAAGATCCTCTTTCAGAGACTGGAGGATGTTGAGGTCGCCGAGTTTCGGCTTCTCGACATTGCTTTCGTTGATCTTGGCGATCTCCTTGGCCTGTCTTCTGGACTCGTCGTCTCTCTGTCTGTCTTCGTCGTCTCTCGAAGCCTGCCACGTCTTGGTGTGGGAGAGGTGGATCTTCTTGGACTCTTTGGAGAAGTCAACGACCATAAAGTCGAGCACGTCGTCAACTTTTGCCATAGACTTGTCCTCTTTCATCAGGTTGCGGTTGAAGGCGAAGCCCTCGATGCCGTAAGGAAGTGCAACCACAGCGCCCTTGTCGTTCATCGACGTGATAGTGCCCTGGTGGACGGAACCGACGGTGAAAACAGTCTCAAACACGTCCCAAGGATTCTCTTCCAGCTGTTTGTGGCCGAGGCTGAGGCGGCGGTTGTCGGTATCGACTTCCAGAACCACCACTTCGATGGGCTCGCCGATCTTGGTGAACTCGGCAGGATGTTTGATCTTCTTGGACCAGGAGAGGTCGGAGATGTGGATCAGACCGTCAACGCCCTCTTCAAGCTCCACAAAGATGCCGAAGTTGGTGAAGTTGCGGACCGTGGCCGTGTGTTTGGAACCGACAGGGTATTTGGTGAGGATGTCTGCCCAAGGATCCGGGATGAGTTGTTTGATGCCGAGGGACATCTTGCGCTCTTCGCGGTCGAGGGTGAGGATGACAGCTTCCACCTCGTCGCCGACTTTCAGGAAATCGTGGGCGGTGCGGAGATGCTGTGACCAAGACATTTCTGAAACGTGGATCAGACCCTCTACGCCGGGGATAATCTCCACAAATGCGCCGTAGTCGGCAATGACGACAACTTTACCCTTGACCTTGTCGCCAACTTTGAGGTTGGGGTCGAGGTTGTCCCACGGATGTGGGGTGAGTTGTTTGAGACCCAATGCGATACGTTGTTTCTCCGGGTCGAAGTTGAGGATAACGACGTTGAGTTTCTGGTCGAGTTGCACCACCTCTTCAGGGGAGTTGATACGGCCCCAAGAGAGGTCGGTGATGTGGATCATGCCATCTACGCCGCCAAGGTCGATGAATGCACCATAGGAGGCGATGTTCTTGACAGTGCCTTCCAGAATCTGACCCTCTTCGAGTTTGCTGATGATCTCGGCTTTCTGAGCCTCGATTTCTGCTTCGATCAGAGCCTTGTGCGAAACAACCACGTTCTTGTAGTCGTGGTTGATCTTGATAACCTTGAACTCCATGGTCTTATCCACATAGATGTCGTAGTCGCGGATGGGCTTGACCTCGATTTGTGAGCCGGGCAGGAAAGCCTCGATGCCGAACACATCGACGATGAGACCGCCTTTGGTCTTGCCTTTGACGTAGCCCTTGATGATCTCCTGGTTGTCGTAAGCCTCGTTGACGCGCTTCCATGACTTCAGGATGAGGGCGCGTTTGTGTGACAGCTGGAGCTGGCCGTTAGCATCTTCCTGGCTCTCAACATAAACCTCGATTTCGTCGCCGATCTTCAGGTCCGGGTTATAACGGAGTTCCGAAGCGTTGATGACACCGTCAGACTTGAAGCCGATGTTCACGACAACCTCGCGGCTGTTGATGGACACGACTTTGCCCATGATGACAGCGTTCTCATCCACCGACTTGAAAGACTTGGTGTAAAGGTCTTCCAGTCTGGATTGCTCATCAGCCGTGTATTTGCTGCCGTCTTCGTCAATCTTGTCCCAGTCGAAATCTTCGAGAGAGCCGTAGGCGTTCTCGAATTCTCTCATTTTTCTGGGTTTCGGAGCTTCCTTGGTTTCTGTTTGAGGAGCTGCCATTTCCGTGTTCTCAACGGGAGTTGCGTTCTCAACCGGTGCTTCAACTTGCTCAGGAGCGTTCTGTAATTCTTCTGACATTATTATATTGTCCTATACTTTAGGCTCGGACAAGAGCCTTCTTTAATGGATAAATGAGGTTAACTTGCTATAAATCAAAACGAAGAGCCTCTTTCGGATTGAAAGCGCAAAAATAAGAAAAAAATCGGTTGAAAAAAATCGAAAAAAATTTTTATTGTGATATTGAAAAAAGTGTATTTTTGCAGCCGTTAAACATTGCGGGGTAGAGCAGTGGTAGCTCGTCGGGCTCATAACCCGGAGGTCGCAGGTTCGAGTCCTGCCCCCGCTACCAATAAAAGGCGAAGGTTGGTGTATGCCAACCTTTTTTTTGTCCCAGACAGACGTGAGACTTTTTTTGCCCGGCGCACAAAGCCCGGGATACCGCACGAACGGGCCAACGGATTGCGGCTGGGGCGTTTCGCTTTGATGACCTTGCCAAGTGCTGTCATGCACGATTGAGGATGCCCATTCCGCAAAGCGGGTCGGAACGACTTCGGGTTCAGGTCCTCGAAGAGGATCAACATCATCGTGGAAAGAGAGAAAGAACAACACGCGTAACGCTCTACATTCTGCATTCGTGCGGTGGCCACCTGCACAACGCCATAAGGTCTTTGGTCACAAGTCTAAAAAAACGGCATTTCAACGTTAGGAGGGCTCTAATGTTTTTTACTAATCAATTTTAAAAAGAAATGGAAACAGTGAAACTTAAATTCAGGGCCTCTTCCGTCCCGTCAAAAGAGGGGACGTTGTTTTTTCAGGTGACACATAACCGTATGGTGCGGTATGTCAGAACAGGATGCAGGCTGTATCCGCACGAATGGAACGCAGTCACGTCACAAATTGTCTTTCCGGTTGACGCTGCCGAGGAACGGCTGGAATATCTGATGTCTTTGAACGAGACGCTGCACGAAAATGCCAGAAGGTTTATGGCGGCAGCTTTGCAGCTCGAACAAACCGCTGCCGACTATTCCGCCGATGATGTGGTGGAACAATACCGGTTGCTTTCTCAGGCTGGCTTCGTCTCGTTTGGCCGCCAACTCGTCACAAAACTGAAACGGGTACAGAAATGCCGCACCGCCGAACGCTATACTACGGTGATGAATAGTTTTGACCGCTTTCTTGGCGGCGCAGACGTGCCCGTCACGGAGGTCGATTCCGACCTGATGGTGCGGTACGAGAACTTTCTGAAAACACGCGGACTTTGCCCCAATACTATATCTTATTATATGCGGGGACTGCGTGCCGTCTATAACCGGGCCGTCGAAGAGAAACTGACGGTGCAGCGCTGTCCGTTCAAACATGTCTATACGGGCATCGGCGAGACTGTGAAGCGCGCGCTGCCGCTGAGTACCATACGCCTGATCAAGAACCTCGACCTGACTTCGAACCCCGCGGAAGACTTTGCCCGCGACATCTTTATGTTTTCGTTCTATACCCGCGGCATGTCGTTTGTGGACATGGCATTCCTGAAAAAAAAGGACCTGCACAACGGCATCCTCTCTTACCGGAGGCAGAAGACCGGAAAGCAGATGTTTGTGAAGTGGGAAAAACCCATGCGCGAAATCGTAGAGAAATATGAAACCCGGAGCTCCCCTTTTTTGCTCCCGATTGTAAAGGACCCGAACGCCGACACCCGACAGCAGTACAAGAGTTCAGCGCACTTTGTAAATGACAAATTGAAAGTTTTGGGGAAAAGGCTAAATCTTCCGATTCCGTTGACCACATACGTGGCTCGGCACAGCTGGGCTTCTATTGCAAAGAACAGAAATGTGCCCGTTTCTGTCATCAGCGAGGCTATGGGACACGATTCGGAGAAGACTACACGCATCTATCTTGCCTCATTGGACACTTGTGCCATCGATAAGGCTAATAGTCAGATACTCAAAGCACTACAACTATGAAATTTAATGCGGACGGTCTGTTTGCTCGCTTTCAATTTAAAAGAGATAGATTCAAGTTGCAAAGTTATAAAAAATATGTGCAGGGGAATCGAAAGAAAGCACTTTTCGCGGTCTGTAGTTTAACTTGTTTTGCAACACCAGTAGTTTGTTGTATGTCAATTGCTTGATATCCATTGATTTGGGTATGTATTGTCTGATGAGTTTGTTGGTGTTCTCCACTGTTCCTTTCTGCCACGAGGAATAAGGGTCGGTGAAGAATACCGGGATTCCCAACTTCTTTGAGATCAGTTTGTGTCTGGCGAACTCGCCCCCGTTGTCGGTGGTGATTGACTTGAGGCTCTTCTTGTATGGCCTGAGCAGTTTTATGACGGTGTCCGCCACGCCGCCGGCGTTTTTGCCATCAGCGAGCTTCTCCATAAGCAGGAACCGCGACTTGCGCTCGATTATGGTGAGGATGAAGTCCTTGCCGTTCTGTATGAGGTCCATCTCGAAATGCCCGAACTCCTCCCTCGCCTCCACTTCCGCGGGCCTTTGTCGGATGGAGACCCTGTCGGGGATGTGCGCCACGCCAGCGCCCACATAACGCTTGCGGTGTTTGAGCCTGTGGCGGCA
>CAVIJD010000029.1:0-30259 GCA_963643165.1 bacterium
AAAACAAAAACAACATTCAACGAAAGGGAACTGAATCACAGATTGTGCTTTTTCAGCCGGACGAGACGATAACCCTTGAGGTGAAAATTGAAGAAGAAACGGTATGGCTCACGCAAGCCCAAATGACAACGTTGTTTAAAACAACCCGAAACAACGTTACAATGCACATACGCAATATTTTCAAAGAGGGAGAACTGGAAGAATCGGCAGTATGTAAGGATTCCTTACATACTGCTGAAGACGGCAAAAATTATCTTGTTAAATTCTATAACCTTGATGTCATAATATCTGTAGGGTACCGTATAAAGAATCCGATAGGCACACGTTTCCGACAATGGGCCAATAAGGTCATCAAGCAGCATCTTCTGCAGGGTTATTCTATAAACCGTCATCTTGTTGCATTGCAAGAGAACATAGACTGTCGTATGAAATGTATTGAGGATGTTCAGGCTAAACAGCAAAAGCAACTTGATTTTTTCATCCGAACTTCTGTTCCACCCGCCGAAATGGTGTTTTTTGAGGGCGATTTTTATGCGGCTTGTGTTGCCCTTGAGTCTATCGTTCGTTCTGCAAATAACCGAGTGGTCATCATTGACGCATACGTTACTGCGCTGACGCTAGACATTCTTCAAGCCAGAAAGAAAGGAGTTGAGGCTGTTATTTATACAGAAAAACTAAGTCTGCGTATGCAACGACTTATGGGCGAACACGATCGTCTTTTCCCTGATTTGCATATTGATGTCAGGAAATGGCGCAAAAAATCCCATGACCGTTGGATAGTTGCTGATAACAGTCTTTATCATTGTGGGCACTCCTTGAATGCCAACGGCGGGCACAAAATCTCTGCCATTGTCCTAATGGGAACGTCTCCCGAGGTGATATTGGCACAAGTAGAACCATAAAGATTTTGAGTTATATCAGTTTCTGTAAGAATGTTATATTTAAGGTGTAAAAAAATATGAATGACATTATAGCATCGTCACCTACAAGGGACAGCCGCGGCGGATACAGCGGTACAGCAGCGACTTCAAGGTAGTAGGGTGGGAAGAGTAGTGCCGTAGTACCGCCCGCATCACAGGCCATAGAGCAGGAAACCTGCCACGCCGCTGAGCAGAATCAGCAGGATAGGGCTGGCTTTGAATCGCACGGAGGTGAAGCAGACAACCGCAAAGATGGCGACGCTGCAGAGGAACTGCCTCGGAGCGTCTTGGAACGTGCCGAACGTCTCGGGGGTCATCAGCAGCAATGCCGCTGCCGCCACCAGACCCACCACCGTGATGCGGAGTGTCTGGAGCACGGTGGCCACGGTGGGGTTGTCTTTGTGTTTCATCAGGAAACGGTAAACTATGAACATCAGCAACACAGGCAGCAGCACCACGGAGAACGAGGCGAGGAATGCCCCTGCGATGCCGAGCCATACGGGGTGTCCCGCTTTCACCACGGCCACGTATCCCGTATAGGTGGCGATGTTGATGCCTACCGGTCCGGGCGTAATCTGCGACGTGGCCACCACGTCCGTGAATTCCTGCGTTGTCAGCCAGCCCTGTTCCTCTACCACCTCGTGCTGGATGAGGGCGGTCATGGCGAGCCCGCCGCCGAAACTGAAGATGCCGATCCGCAGGAAAGTGAAAAACAGTTTCCAGAAAATCATGCCTCCCTCCTTTCTATATCATTATTGTCATTATTGCCTTTGTTTTCTTTCAGCCTCCCATAAACCAGTCCGCCGGCCAAGGCCGCCAAAACAATCCAGGTGGGCGACACGCCAAGCAGGTAGATGAGGACCGCCGCCACAACCGGGATCCAGCAATTGCGCCAACGGATGCCGGCAGTCTTGGCCATGTTGAACACCGGCGCGGCAATCAGGGCAACAACGGCAGGGCGGATGCCTTTGAACACCGCCTCAAACACGGGGTTGCCTTTCAGGAAACTGAAGCAGGTGGCAAACCCTAATATGATAAGGATGGGCATGAGCACATTGCCGAGGATGGCCACGATGGACCCTGAAACGCCGCGCAACTTGTAGCCGATGCCTGTGGCCATGTTGACGGCGAACACGCCCGGCAAAGCCTGCGACACCGCCAGGATGTCCATAAATTCCTCGCGGGAGATCCATTTTCGCGAATCGACCAGTTCCTTCTCCATCAGGGGAATCATGGCATAGCCGCCGCCTATTGTGAAAGTGCCGATCTTGAAGAACGACCAGAAGAGCTGATACTTTTTTGCCATCATTATAGATTTGGGCGGCAAAAGTATAATTTTTGCGGAAGCCAATCCAAAACGGATTTTTGTATATTGCGCCGCTTTTTAAAAATGAAAGAAAAATAGTTGAATAGAAACTGAAACTACTTGATATTATATGAGATACGGAAAATATAAAATTGTTTCAAAATTCGTTTTAATCGCATTTCTTCTCGCAGTTTTTTCCAATTCTGTTCGGGCAACAGAGGAAGAAGCCTTTGATGCGGGCCCGTTTATTTTGGAACACGTCACCGACAGCTACGGCTGGCACATTTGCGGTTCGGGCGACAAGAGCGTGACCGTTCCGCTGCCGGTGCTGCTCATCGACGACGGCCATTTTGTCGCATTCTGGTCGAACAAACTGCACCACGGCGAGGCAGCCTACAAGGGCTACGCCATGGGCTGGGGCGACAACAAGGGCAGCATCGTGAAACTGTCCGACGACTATACGGGGCATCTTGAGGAGGGCGTTGAATACCCCGTTGACCATGTCTGCAAGATTGACATTTCCATTACCAAGAACGTTTGCGCGCTCTTCATATCGCTGATTCTGATTGCCAGCATCTTCCTGACGGTTGCCAAGCGATACAAAAAGCAGCCGGTCGGGGTGCCTCACGGCATCCAGGCCCTGATGGAGCCGCTGGTCGTTTACATACAGGACGAAGTCATCACCCCCTCGCTGGGCAGCAAGTCGGACAAGTACGCGCCGTTCTTGCTCACGCTGTTCTTCTTTATCCTTTTCAACAACTTGATGGGCATCATCCCGATATTCCCGGGCGGCGCCAACGTGACGGGCAACATCGCCGTGACGGGCATCCTCGCGCTCATCACGTTCTTTGTCACGAACCTTTCTGGCAAAAAAGAGTACTGGAAAGACATCTTCAACACGCCAGGCGTGCCCTGGTGGCTTAAGGTGCCTATCCCGTTGATGCCTTTTGTGGAGTTGGTGGGCATATTCACCAAGCCTTTCGTCTTGATGGTCCGTCTTTTCGCCAACATCACGGCTGGACACATCATCATTCTGGGTTTCATCTCGCTGATATTCATCTTCGGGCAACTGGCGCCGGCAATCGGCTACGGCGTTTCGGTGGTGTCGTTGCTGTTTTATGTCTTTATGGGATGCCTCGAACTGCTGGTGGCTTTCATCCAGGCCTTCGTCTTCACGCTGTTGAGCGCCATGTACATAGGCATGGCCTGCGGTGCCGGCGAGGAGGAACATCAGGCCGCATAACAAGAACTGAACCTTTTTACTAACTTAAAATAAAATAATTATGTCACTCTTAACAGTATTATTGCAAGCAGCATCTGTTGCAGTCGGTTACATTGGCGCCGGTCTCGGTGCTGGCCTCGCTGCAATCGGCGCCGGTCTGGGTATCGGCAACATCGGCAAGGACGCCATGTCAGCCATCGCCCGCCAGCCGGAAGCTACGGGCAACATCCGTACCACTATGATCTTGGCTGCCGCCTTGGTCGAAGGTGTGGCTCTGTTCGCCGTCGTGGTTTGCCTGCTTATCGCAATCAAGTAATTCAAGCAAATGTTTCTCTGCGGTTGGCAGAGAAACATTGCTTTCTTTGTCTATCGAAAAAACAAGAACTATTATGGAATTGATAAAACCCTCATTTGGACTCATCTTCTGGATGCTCATAGGCTTCGGCATCCTCTTCTTCATCCTTGCCAAATTTGCCTGGCCGGTTATCACCAAAAGCATCGCCGCCCGCAACAAACTGATTCAAGACCAGCTTGACAACGCCGCCCGCGTGCAGGCTGAACTCGAAGGCATCGAACAGAAACACGCTCAGATGTTGGCTGAAGCCAAAGCCGAGAGAGACGCGATCCTGAACGACGCCAGGACTATCAGCGAGAAAATGAAAGAAGAAGCCACCCAGAAAGCCAACAGCGAAGCCCAACAGATTATCGCCAACGCTAAACAGACCATCCAGATGGAAAAGATGAAGGCTGTCACGGACCTCAAGAACGAAATCGCCAATTTCTCTATCGACATTGCCGAGAAAGTGCTTACCACGGAACTCTCTGACAAGAAAAAACAAGAGGAAATTGTGGCTAAGTGGGTCTCCGAAAGCCAACTCAACTAATCTACGAACTTACACTCGACATCCTCCGTATATGGACAGAGGATGTTTATTTTTGAAGACGATTAAGATTTATTAACAAACATAATTAACTGATAATCATTATGATGAAGAAAGTATTTAGTATCGTAGCCCTTTCATTTCTGTTCGTGTTCACGGCAGTTGCCCAGCCCCGGGCCATCGGCGGCCGCATCGGCACGCTGGCCGAGGTTTCGTATCAGCACACCACCCGTGCCGGACAGATGATTGACCTTACGGCAGGCGCGTCCAACTTTTTCCTGTCTTCCGGCTATGCGGAGGTCGCTTGCATGTATGACTGGGTTTTCAACATTGCCGGCTCGTGGAACTGGTATGTGGGTCCCGGCGTCGGAGTGGGCTACTATTGGTCCGGTTACGCTGACGGCTACAGCCACTTGCGTCTGGCAGTAGGCGCGCAGATTGGCGTGGAGTACCAGTTCGGGATTCCGCTCAACATCAGCCTCGACTGGCGTCCGATGTATAACCTGATGTTCTTGCACAGACCCGACGGTGCTGGCCTGTACTACGGTGACCTTTATGGCATTGCTGTCGGGGTGCGCTACAGATTCTAAGCCATGACCTTCATAGACACCCATTCGCACCTCTACAGGGAGTATTATCCGGAGAACCTTGATGAGGTGGTTGTGCGTGCCGTGCGTTCAGACGTGAAGCAGATGATCCTCGCTTGCGTCAACCCCGACACGCCGCCACAGATCACCGAGGCGGTAAACCTCTACCCCGACAATGTGTTTGCCTTGGCAGGGCTTCATCCGCAAGACGTGAACGACAACTATGAGGCTGACCTTGAATCGGTGAAAGCCCATATCGGCGATCGCAACATTGTGGGCATAGGCGAAACGGGACTTGACTACTATTGGGACAAAACCTACGAGACGCAACAGAAAGCAGCGTTCATGCAGCAGCTTTGCTGGGCGCGCGATCTTCAGTTGCCGCTCTCAATGCACATCCGCAACGCCTATCCCGACGCCATCGAGATTCTCGGCCAGTTCAAAGTCGGCGAGCTGTCCGGCGTGATCCATTGCTTCTCGGGTGGCATCCAAGAGGCAAAATGGGCGATACAACACGGCTATGCCATCGGCGTGGGCGGCATTGTCACTTTCAAAAACAACAAACTCAAAGAGATGCTCCCCGAGATTGGCCTTGAGCATGTAGTTCTGGAAACGGATGCTCCCTATCTGGCGCCTGTGCCGCACCGCGGAACCCCCAACGAGAGTTCCTATATCCCGCTCATCGCGCAGACCGTGGCCGACGTGTTCCAGGTTCCCGTGAAAGAGGTGGCCGACCGAACGACCGAAACGGCCCGCCGTATCTTCAAAAAACTCCCGGCGGAACAATAACCGCCCGCAGAATCAGTTACACTTAAACAACAGAACAACAACATACATTATTATACATGTCAGAATCGATTATTTTCACCCCCTGTCAAATAGGTCCTGTAACCTTGCGCAACCGCACCATCCGTTCGGCCGCTTTTGAGAATATGGCATACGGGAACAAACCCTCTGCCGACTTGTTCAACTACCACACGGCCGTGGCCAAGGGAGGCATCGGCATGACCACAGTGGCGTACGCTTCTGTGGCACAAAGCGGTCTTTCGTTTGACGGCCAGTTGTGGCTCCGCGAGGAGATTGTACCGGAACTCAAGAAACTTACCGACGCCATACATGCCGAGGGCGCAAAAGCTTCCATCCAGATCGGGCATTGCGGCAACATGACCCACCGCGCCACCTGCGGGTGCAAACCGCTCTCGCCGTCAGGACGCTTCAACCTCTATTCGCCTACATTTACCCGCAAGATTACCGTGCCCGAAATCGACCAATTGGTGGAAGACTTCGGCAATGCGGTTGACCTGTGCCGCCGCGCCGGCTTCGACTGCATAGAGGTACACGCGGGACACGGCTACCTGATCAGCCAGTTCCTGTCGCCTTACACCAACCACCGCAAAGACGAGTACGGCGGGTCGCTCGAGAACCGCATGCGCTTTATGAAGCGCGTCATCTCCAGGGTGATGGAAGAGGCCAAAGACGATATGGCTATCGTGGTAAAGACCAACATGTATGACGGTTTCCGCAGCGGCATGCAGGTCGATGAATGCATCAAGGTGGCACAAGAACTCGAAAAGCTCGGCGTTCACGCACTGGTGCTTACCGCCGGCTTCGTCAGCAAAGCCCCGATGGAGGTGATGCGCGGCGCTATGCCACTGAAAACGCTGGCTTACTATATGGACATGCGCAAGTCTTGGTGGCTCAAACTGGGCCTGCACCTTGGCGGACGCATCGTCATCCCCACAGTGCCCTATAAAGACACCTATTTCTACGACACCGCCATGCGCTTCCGCAAGGCTTTGAAGATGCCGCTGATTTACGTGGGCGGCATGGTGGACAAGAAAGATATGGAAAAGGTGCTTGATTCCGGCTTTACGGCTTTCCAGATGGCCCGCGCTCTCGTGCGCGACACGGACTTTGTGAACAAATTGCAGTCCGGCGAACTTACCCGCAGCGACTGCGGACACTCCAACTACTGCATCGGCCGCATGTACACGCTTGAGATGAAGTGCCACCAGTGCATGGAGAAGAATGCGCTGCCTTGTAAATTGCAGAAAGAGATAGAAAAGGCAGAAAAAGCCGTGCAGAAATCCAACAGGTGATGCCTAAGATTCTGATAGTGGACCGCGTACACCCCTGCCTTTCGGAGAAACTCTCCGAAAAAGGGTTCCTTTGTGAGACGGACATGACTTACGACTATGACTCGTTTCTGTCTCGTCCCGACGATGTGGAGGGGTTGGTTATCCGAAGCCGTTTTGTCATTGACCAGGCGATGCTGGAACAGAAGCGCGCGTTGAAGTTCATCGTGCGCATCGGCTCCGGGGTGGAGAATATAGACGTGGCCTTTGCCGAAAAGTGCGGCATTCGTGTGCTTTCCACGCCTGAGGGCAATGCCAACGCGGTGGCGGAACACTGCCTCGGGCTGTTGCTGTCGGCGCTGCGCCACATACCCGCTGCCGACCGTGAAGTGCGCGCCGGAGAGTGGCTTCGCGAGAAGAACAAAGGGTCGGAACTGCAGTCGCACCGGTACGGACTTATTGGCTACGGGCATACGGGAGCGGCTTTTGCCCGCCTGCTCCACGCCTTGGGCTGCGAGGTTTATGCTTACGACAAATACCATCCCGAAAACGCGAACGGCGATGCCGCCATGGTGCCGCTGGACGAACTGATGGGACAGTGCGATGTGGTGTCGCTGCATGTCAACTATATGCCTGAGAATAAATACTTGATTGACAAGGCGTTTATAGAAAAGATGTCGCATCCATTTATGCTGATGAACACCTCGCGCGGACTGGTTGTGGACACTGCGGCCGTGGCGGAGGCGTTGCAGAGCGGCAAGATAACCGCGGCTTGTCTTGACGTGCTGGAATACGAGAGCACGCGGCTGAAGAACCTGCCCAAAGCGTCGTGGCCGGCGGCTATGGATGCAGTGGCGGCATCGGAGCATGCCATATTGACGCCGCATGTGGGCGGCCAGACCACCGATGCCGAACTGCGCCACGCCCAGTATGCCGTCCATAAGATATTGAAACTCTATGAGTAGCAGGGAGTGTGCCTTGAAAGCCAAACTTTTTGAGGCAGACGCCACAGTAAGATATTCCGGCGAGACACGAAATCTTGAACGGGAAACACAAGAAAACTGAAAAACACAGGAATTAGTTTGATGCTGAATGCCGTAACAGGATGGTAAAAACCAATCCTGTTTTTTTCGTACTTTTGCCACCTGAAAAAAACGAACATTATAACGTGACGAAAAACAACGGCACTTCCCCATGAAGAATAAAATTATCGAAGAAATATCCATAACAACATATAGAAAGGAATGGCACAAGGAGACCAAGTGAAAAACGGCAAGGCTTTCGAGTACGCTCTGGCAGTGGTGTATGCAGAAAAGTTGCGCTCGATAGGAATTCTAACCAAAGTGAAGGAAACACCCAGCCTCTCGGTGGCCAAAGCCTATTTTGAGGGATTTGAAGAGAAAGAACAATCAAGATTTCGTGAGGCGGCAATACAAACATTTGATACGATTGTGCGGCTCGAACCAGGACTGACTGTTTCGAAATGCTCGTCGGACATATTGCAAATATATTTGAACACAGACGACGAAGGTGAGAATGGCGATGTGCGCGACGTTGTTTTCCAACGCCAGTCATCTTTGTGGGAAATCGGCTTTTCTGCCAAAAATAATAATGATGCCGTCAAACATTCACGCCTTTCGTCGGTTTTGGATTTCGGAAAGTCGTGGCTGGACATTCCCTGCTCGAAAACCTATTGGGACGAAATAGCCCCAATATTCACATATCTGGAAGATAAAAAACAACGGCACATGTCTTGGGATGAATTGGGAGCCGAGAAAACTGAAAGGGTTTATTCCCCTTTGTTGAATGCTTTCAAAGAAGAACTGATGAGAATCAACAAGGACAACAAACGTGTGCCGCAAAAGTTAATCGAATACCTCATAGGTTCATATCCATTCTATAAAATCATCAAAGACGACCGCCACAATCTCGTGGTGGTAAAAGCCTTCAATATCAAAGGACAACTTAACAAGACCGTGAACGGAGTGAATGCTCAGTACAAAACTCCTCAAATAAACCTTCCGACAAGAATCGTAGAATTTGAGATGAAAACCGGCTCCGACAACACGCTCAACATGATATTGGACGGAGGTTGGGAAATCAGTTTCCGCATTCACAACGCCTCAACAAGGGTGGAGAAGTCATTGAAGTTCGACATAAGGTTGCTTGGTAACCCACCCGTTTTATTTACTCAGCATTTGTTTCAGAACCCACAAACACAATTTATAAGTAACCATAAAAAAGAAAAATAATGGCTCTAATCAGTTTATTTAGCGGGGCAGGAGGTTTGGACTTGGGCTTCCACAAGGCAGGCTTCAAGACAGTTTTGGCCAACGAGTACGATCCCAAAATCTGCCCCACATTCAGATACAATTTCCCCGACATTTGTTTGGTGGAGGGCGACATCCGAAACATTGACGAGAAAAGGTTTCCTGGCGGTATCGACGGTATCATCGGCGGTCCGCCTTGTCAGTCCTGGAGCGAGGGAGGTGCCAAAAGGGGCATCGAAGACCCGCGCGGACAGCTTTTCCGTGACTACATCCGCATATTGCGACACGTGCAACCCCTATTTTTTGTTGCAGAGAACGTTTCAGGAATGTTAGCCCCTCGCAACGCCAAGGCAGTAGGTGAATTTGTCAACGAGTTTAGCAGCGCAGGAGTGGGGTACGACGTGCAGTTGAAAATGCTCAACGCCAAGGATTTTGAAGTCCCAGAGGACCGAGATAGGGTTTTCTATGTCGGCTTTCGCAAAGATCTCGGCATAAGTGACTATACCTACCCTACACCTGTGAAACCACGCATTACCCTCAGACAAGCCATCGGTGACTTGCAGGACAACGCAATACCTGCCCTTGAGAAGAATCACACCAATGGCGAGGCTTGTAGCGTGCCCAACCACGAGTATTACATTGGAGGATTCTCGCCCATATTCCTTTCACGCAATAGAGTGCGCGACTGGGATGAACAAGGATTCACAGTGCAAGCCAGCGGTAGGCAATGTCAACTTCATCCACAGGCACCAAAGATGGTAAAGGTCCACAGCAACCAGCAAGCCTTCGTTCCAGGCAAGGAGCACTTGTACCGAAGGATGACCGTGCGTGAAGTGGCAAGGATTCAGACCTTTCCCGACGACTTCAAATTCATCTATGAAGATGTGAATATGGGCTACAAGATGATAGGAAACGCCGTGCCAGTGAACCTCGCTTATCACATAGCCATGAGTATCAGGGAAACACTCGACAGGCATGGAGTAAAGTACGGCACGAATGACGATGCCGTCGTGGAAAATTGCCGGAATGCGTTTGCCAGCCAAGGCAGTCAAACTTTAATCGAGTGGTGATGAAAGCAATATCTGTTACAAGATGCTTTTCAGTTTCCCTCGAGCTTGAATTACCATGCCCAAGGAACGAATCAAAAAACTTAAAAACAACGCAATTATGACAAAATCCGAATCCGCAGAATGGAATAACGGGAAAAGATATTTGCCAATTGTCACGGCGGACGACTGCGTATGCCGCCATTTTATAATTTATACTAAGTAACAATAAGTCTATGAAGAATTTACTGAAAGTCCTCATCTTGGCCGCCATGATGCTGCCGGTTGCAGGCAAATCGCAGGATAAGCCTGCAAGTCCGGTCACCGACCCCGACGTTTCTGTCGTCTATTTCTGCCGTGAAATCACGCCGCAGAACATCCTCCGCCTTTACGAGGCCATGAATGTGGACCTGAAAGGCAAAGTGGGCCTGAAGGTGCATTTCGGCGAGCGCGGAAATGAGAACTACCTGAACCCCGAACTGCTCAGGCCGCTCGCTGAAAAGGTGAACCCCACGTTTGTGGAGACGAATGTGCTGTATGTCAGCGACCGCCGTTTTACCGACAAGCACATCGCCCTCGCCAAAGAACACGGCTTCACGTTCGCACCCATTGACATCCTGGACGACAAAGGGGAAAAGAATTTTTCCGCCGAAGGTATGGGACTCAACCATTTCACCAGCGTCAAAGGCGGTGCGGCATTGGAGAACTACGACAGTTACATCATCTATTCCCACTTCAAGGGACACGGGTCGGCAGGCTTTGGCGGCGCCATCAAGAATATCGGCATGGGACTTGCCTCGCCCGGCGGAAAGATGGCCATCCACGCCAACGCCACCCCTAAGGTGAACAATCCCAGCCAATGCTTCCACTGCAACAGGTGCGTGCAGCAGTGCCCCGCCGTGGCTATCTCAGTTGACGACCACGGCCCCGTCATCGACACCACCAAGTGCATCGGCTGCGCCAAATGTATCGCTGAATGTCCTAAAAAACTGTTCTCTCCCGACAATTCCAACTATATCGAGGCGGTCTTTTTGGAGAAACTGGTGGAATATACCAAAGTGCTGACCAGTGTCCGCCCGATGGTCTATATCAACGTGATGGCCAACATCTCCGAAGTGTGCGACTGCTCCGCCCGCGCCCCCAAACCGTTCCTCGCTGACATCGGGGCGGTGGCCTCTACCGACATCGTGGCCATCGACCACGCCTGCCACGACTTGGTGGCGGCAGCGCAAGGTCAGACCGAGGCCTTCCGTGCCAAAAACGGCGTGGCTGCCCTCCATCAACTCGAATATGCCGAAAAACTCAATATGGGCCACAATAAATATGTGCTCATTGACATCGAAACCGGCGAACGCATTACGGTCGAACAGGCAGTAAAACAATAAAAAATAAAAAAATCATAATGTTTGAGTATTGAATTAAAATATTCTTTACTTTTGCATTATGAAAACGAAATTTGAATTTACGCAAGGCGAGAAGGCGGCGGCCATTGTGCTGCTCGCTTTCATCGTTGTATGTTATGCCGTCTATTTCCTCTATGACGCCAAGGCGGACACTACGCTCCGATTTGATGCGAATGTGGCTGTGATAGAGGAGTTTAACAGACGGCAAGACTCGCTGCGACAGTCCCGGCAGCAGGAGCGAGGATCACACCGGCAAAGTTGGAAAGCCGACACTATCCCCAAGGGGAAGAACAAGCGGCAACGGCTGTACGACATCGTGAAGATTGACCTTAACCGCTGCGACACCAACGACATTATGACGGTGCCGGGCTTCGGCAGCAAACGTGCCGCCAAATTGGTCGAGTACCGCGACCGCTTAGGGGGCTTTTACGACCTTTCGCAACTCCAAGAGGTGTATGTGCTTAAGGATATGGACACTGCCTATGTGGCGCAGTATTTCAGGGTCAGTCAGGATGCGGTGCGCCGGATCAACGTCAACGAGGCTGACTATGCGGAGATGGTCAAGCATCCCTACTTTGACGCGTACTTGACCCGCACGATACTCAATTACCGCAGCAAGCACGGCAACATCGGCTCAATGGAAGAGCTGCAGCAGGTTACGCATGCCTACCCGGAACTGATGCGTCGTCTTCGCCACTATGTCTCATTCTGAGTCGGCAGGCAGGTAGAGATTAGAGTCGCCGTAACTCAGGAAACGGTAGTCGTTTTCGAGGGCATGCGCGTATATTTTCCGCCAATCTTGACCGATGAAGGCAGAGACGAGCAGCAGCAGCGTGCTTTTGGGTTGGTGGAAATTGGTGACCAAGCCTTGCACAAGGCGCGGCTTGTAGGTGGGCAGGATGATGAGTTCTGTGGTGCCGCGGAGCATGTCGGTGCCGTGGCGGTGCAAGTGTTCCAATATCGCCTCGAGCGACTCCTCGGCGGTGACGGATCGCAGGGCTTCGTCTTCATACACCTCCCATTGGCGCACGGCGAGCGGGTCTGCACGTTTCAGACGCATCTTGGCACCCATGATGAACAACGACTCCAACGTGCGCGTCACGGTGGTGCCTACAGCTATGCAACGTTTCCCCTCCCTCAGTGCTGCAAGCAAGTGCTGCACAAGACTTTCTGACAAGATGATCTTCTCTTCGTGCATAAAATGCTCGCCGATGGTCTCCTCCGTGACAGGTTTGAACGTGCCGGCCCCGACATGCAAGGTCACATAGTCCGTGTCGATGCCTTTCTCGGCCAATGCCTTGAACACTTGCGGGGTGAAATGGAGTCCGGCGGTAGGAGCGGCCACGGAGCCTTCAGTCTTGGCGTACACCGTCTGGTAGCGTTGCTCGTCAGACGCTTCCGCGGCACGTTTGATGTAAGGCGGCAACGGAATCTTTCCGTAGTGCTCCAGCCATTCTGCAAACGAGACGTCGCGGTCGGGCCAGGAAAAAGTGACCTTGAACGTGCTCTCTTGATAGGGCTCTTTCACGGCGGTCACCGTGACGGTGCGTGCCCCTATGGGCACCTTGATTTCGAGCGGATGCTTCCACCGTTTGGCATTGCCCACCATGCACTTCCAGACCACCTCGCCCGTGAGGGCAAAGGCGGCAGCGGGGTCGGTACACGGGGCGAGCGGCTCCATGCAGAAAATCTCGATGGCGGCACCGGTGGCGTTGTGCGCCAACAGCCGCGCATGGATGACTTTCGAGTCGTTGAACAGCAGCAGATGCCGACGGTCCAGAAAGTCGGGCAGACGGTCAAAGCGGCTGTCAGTGATCTGCCCGCCCCGATAGACGAGCAGCTTGGAATGGTCGCGTTGCGCGGCCGGGAAAAAGGCGATGTGCTCCTCCGGCAAGTCGTAGTCGTACGCTTCAATCCGGATGTTTTTTTCTTCAGTCAATTGGCCAGTGTTAATGGTTTTACAATATAGAAGCCCGTTTGCGCCAAATACTTACGCTTTACGGAGAAAGGGCGGCAAAAATAGCAAAATAGATCAGAATCCAATGCTTTGGTTCAAACTTCGTTTCCCTGTTTTGTGTGATATTTGTTGTTTTTCTCCGTCGTTGAAGAACACGCTCCGCCGCTTTGCCACATGGTATGGCAGCGTGGCCGCCGACTGTCGAATGCCATGCCGCTGCGGCTGGAAGCCCCGGAAAAAGAAACGGAAGAGGCGTGGTTAATCAAATGGAAATGCTATTTTTGCAACCTTGATTTAAGAATTGACAAATTCATGTTAGAGACTGTTACCGTTTTAGACAAGACGTTTGAAAAGTTCATTTCAGCCGCCGAGATAGATGAGGCTGTGCAGAAAGTGGCTGACCGCATCAATGAAGACTATAAAGACGACGACCCGATCCTGCTGGTCACGCTCAACGGCGCTATCGTGTTTGCCGTTGACCTGATGAAACGGCTCACCATCAAGTGCCGGATTTCCTGTGTGAAACTTTCCTCCTACAGCGGCACCGAGACTACCCAAAATGTAAAGACGTTGATCGGACTCAACGACGACCTGAAAGGCCAGAGAGTGCTGATTATCGAAGATATCGTAGATACGGGAACTACCTACAAGCACCTCTGCCAGTTGCTCGAACCTATGGGACTGAAAGACCTCCGCATCGCTACGATGACCTGCAAGCCGGAGAAATACAACCTCGACTTGCCCGTCCACTATGTCGGCTTTAATATCCCGAACCGCTTTGTGGTGGGGCGCGGCTTGGACTATGACGGTTACGGACGCAACTTCCCCGACCTGTATCAACTGAAAACAGACAATCAAAATGCTCAATAAATAAGATGGAACAAATAAATATGGTGCTTTTGGGCGCCCCCGGCAGCGGCAAGGGCACGCAGGCACAACTTATAGCCGACAAGTTCGGTTTTGACCCGGTCTCTACCGGCGAACTCTTCCGCTATGAAATGTCACACCATACCGTCGTGGGCGACAAGGCGCACGACATCATCGAACATGGCGGCCTGTGCCCCGACTCGATGACGATGGAGATGCTGCACAACCATATTGTCAAACATCCTGACAGCAAGGGATTTATCTTTGACGGTGTGCCGCGGACGGTCAGCCAAGCCGAGATGCTCGACAAGGGCGAACTCTTCCGCGACTTGACCATCGACATGGTCGTATATCTCGATGTGAAGATGCCCGAGGTGGAAAAACGGATCCTCAACCGCGCCAAACTGCAGAACCGCACCGACGACACGCCCGAAACCGTGAAGGTGCGCGTGGAGAATTTCTTCAAGCAGACGATGCCGCTGGTGGAATATTACCGCCAACAGGGTAAATTGTTCGTCATTGACGGCATGCACGACGTGGATGCTGTCTTTGCCGATATTTGCAATACCATTGAAACGTACCGCAATGGACGCCGGGGAGCATAAACGCAGAATTGCGCTGCTGGGCTCTACAGGCTCTATGGGCAAGCAGTCGCTCGATGTGATCTCGCAATATCCGGACCTGCTGCAACTGGAGGTCATCGCCGCCAACACTTCCGCCGACTTGCTGATACAGCAGGCGTTGCAATACCGCCCCAATATAGTGGTGGCGGTGCAGGAACAGGCCTACAAAAAGGTGAAAGAGGCTCTCTCCCAGGAGGATATCAAGGTATTCTGCGGCGAGGAGTCGTTGTGCGATGTGTGTACGATGGACTGTGTGGATATGGTGCTTTCGTGCATTGTGGGTGTGGCGGGCCTCCGCCCCGTGCTCTGTGCCATCGAGGGCGGCAAGCAGGTCGCTCTCGCCAACAAGGAGACACTTGTGGTGGCGGGCGAACTGATGATGCAGAAAGCCAAAGAGCAACGGAAGATGATCTATCCGGTTGACTCCGAACATTCTGCCATCTTCCAATGCCTTGCCGGCGAACATTTCAACCCTATCGAGAAACTGATACTCACGGCCTCCGGCGGCCCGTTCTTCGGACGCGACAGGGCCTTCCTGGAAACAGTGACGGTGGCTGAAGCGCTCAAGCATCCTAATTGGAGCATGGGCCCCAAAGTTACGGTTGACAGCTCGACGCTGATGAACAAAGGGCTGGAGGTGATTGAGGCCCGCTGGCTGTTTGACGTGCCGATTGACCAAATAGAGGTGGTGGTACACCCGCAGTCGATTGTCCATTCGCTGGTGCAGTTCCGCGACGGCTCCGTAAAGGCCCAACTGGGCATGCCCGACATGCGGCTTCCGATCCAGTATGCCGTCACTTATCCGTTCAGGCTCGAAAACAGCCTGCCGCGCTTTGAGTTTGCCAAGTACCCACAACTCACTTTCGCCCAGCCTGACCGACAGACTTTCCCGTGCCTCGACATAGCCTGCGACGCGTCGCGGCAGGGCGGTTGCATGCCCTGTGTGATGAACGCGGCCAACGAGATCGCCGTGCAATGGTTCCTGCAAGAGAAAATACGCTATGTGGACATCCCGGACGTGATTGCCAAGGCAATGGCGCAAACCACATTCTGCAGCCCCGCCACCATAGACGAGTATCTGGACATTGACCGTGAGACGAAACAGCGTATGCTTAAAGAGCGCGCATAATCCCCCTTTGGCAGAAGATGACAGCGAGATGAAAGGATTGGTGGTAAAGTCAACGGGCAGCTGGTACGACGTGCGTTTCGACGACGGCAGCATGATGCCCTGCCGGCTGCGCGGGCAGTTCCGCATCAAGGGCATCAAGAACACCAACCCCGTGGTGGTGGGCGATGTGGTGGAGACCGCAGCGGAGTCCGACGGCAGCGGCATCATCACCGACATTGTGCCGCGCCGCAATTTTATCGAAAGAAAGTCAACCAAACTGTCAAAAATCAGCCACGTCATCGCCGCCAACATTGACGTGCTGTTCTTGATGGTGACGCTCAAGGAGCCACGGACATCCCCGGGGTTCATCGACCGCTTCCTGGTTTCCGCCGAGGGCTTCCGCATTCCCGTGTGTCTCGTTTTCAACAAGATGGACCTGTACTCAGAGTCCGAGAAGGAAATGGTGGCCAAACTGACGCGGCTCTATGCCGGCATCGGCTACGAGACGTTGCACACCTCTATAGTCACTGGCGAGGGCATCGAGGCGTTGCGCCGCAGGGTAGGGAAGTGCGTCTGCATGTTCGGCGGCCACTCCGGCACGGGCAAAAGCGCCCTCATCAATGCACTTGCCCCGGAGCTGCAACTCCGAACCGGCGAGATTTCGCGGCAGCACCTCAAAGGACAGCATACCACAACCTTTGCCGAGATGTTTCCGCTGGCCGACGGCTTTGTGGTGGACACGCCCGGTGTCAAGGAGTTTGGGCTGATACAGTATTCCAAAGAGGAAATCCGCGACTATTTTCCCGAAATCCGCAAGTACAACAACTGCTGCCGCTTCGACAACTGCATCCATCTGCACGAGCCCGGATGCGCCGTGCGGGAGGCTGTCGAGCAAGGAGTCATCTCGCCATTGAGGTACCAGAACTATCTCTCTATCATCGAGGATGATGATATGAAACTGACAGACTGGCAACTTGCTTGAACCTGTGCCGCCGCTCACGGCCTTTTATCACGGTTCTCATTGCTGCAACTTTCCCGGTATGCCTTATTTTTTCCTATTTTTGCGCCGTTAATAATGCAATGCCCATTTATTATGAATAATGTTTTTATCACAGGTGCCACGAGCGGTTTCGGCGAAGCAATAGCCAGAACCTTGGCAAAACAGAACATCAAGATGACAATCACCGGCCGCACAGAACAGAAACTGCTGCAAGTGGCCGCCGAAATAGAACAAACCACCGGCACGAAAGTGCTGCCGCTGGCTTTCGACGTGAGCGACTATGACGCCTGCGTCAAGGCTATAGCGTCTATGCCCGAAGAATTCAGAGACGTGGACGTGCTGGTCAACAATGCCGGCCTCGCAGTGGAACTCAACCCGATACAGGAGGGCGCCATCGAGGACTGGGAACGTATGATCAACACCAACATCAAAGGGCTGCTCTACATAACCCGGCTGATAAGCCCGGGAATGGTGGAACGCGGCAAAGGACACATCATCAACCTGGGCTCCACCGCCGCCCATGAGGTCTATTACGGCGGCAACGTCTATTGCGCCACCAAACATGCCGTGAACGCCCTCACCAAAGGCATGCGCACCGACCTGCTCAAGTACGGCATCAAGGTCACGCAGATTTCTCCGGGCGCTTGCGAGACCAACTTCTCCGTAGTTCGGTTCCACGGCGACAAACAGAAAGCTGACAAGGTGTATGAAGGCTATACGCCGTTAGTGGCTCAAGACATTGCCGATGTGGTGGAATTTGTGCTCTCACGGCCGCCGCACGTCTGCCTCAACGAGGTCATCATGACTCCTACGGCCCAGTTTAACGGCGTAATCCATAAACAGCAGTAGCCCATCAGCACGATTGGACGATGCAGCAGAGACATAAAGACCGGAAACTCTATTTTGACGAGCAGGCTGCCACTACAGAAAAATACGTCATCCCCTATATCGCCAAGTACAAAAGCATAGGGTCAGACACATCGGTGCTCGAAATTGGCTGCGGCGAGGGAGGCAATCTGAAGCCTTTTGTGGACTTTGGATGTCAATGTGTTGCTACAGAGGCTATGGTGAATGCACTGCTCGAGATTAAGGAGACGGGCATTACGCTGGAACGTTTTGAGCGCATCTGCCGCGATGAACATTACCGTATTTTGGACAATACTTCTTTTTTCATAAATCCGAACTATGAGGTCAAGTTCCGGCTCAAGCCGAGAAGATGTTTGCCTGTGTTCCGTGCAATTCCCTATCTGCGTGACCTTTATGTGACCGCCGGCTATTATCTGATTGACAAAAACGACAAAATATGAAAATTATAATCGTAGGAACGGCCTATCCCTATCGGGGAGGAATCACGGCCTTTAACGAAAGGCTGGCAAAGGAGTTTGAACGCGAGGGCGACGAGGTGGAAATCTACACTTTCACGTTGCAGTATCCCGACTTTTTATTCCCGGGCAAGACTCAATATGCGGAAGAGCCCGACCGCAGTGGTTTGACGATCTTACGGAAGGTGAACTCCTGCAATCCATTCAACTGGTTGAAAGTGGGGCGCGAAATTGCCCGCAAGAAGCCTGACTTGCTGGTGGTTCCGTTTTGGATACCGTATATGGCGCCATGCCTCGGCACGATTATGCGTCTTGTGCGCCGCAACGGGCACACCCGCACGTGCTCCATCCTCCATAATGTAATCCCGCACGAGCACCGCATCGGCGACAAGGTGTTCGCCCGCTATCTTATCCGCTCAGCCGACGGGTTCGTGGCCATGTCAAAGCAGGTGCTTGCTGACCTTGCCCTTTTTGACGGGCAGAAGAGGCGCGTTTTCTGCCGCCACCCGATCTACGATTATGGTGAGGTCTTGCCAAAGGAAAAAGCCAAGGAGATGCTGTCGCTCTCCCAAGAGGAGAAGTATGTGCTCTTTTTCGGTTTCATCAGAGGGTACAAAGGTCTTGACTTGCTGTTAGATGCCTTTGCGGACGAAAGGCTGAAAACGCTCCGTGTCAAGTTGCTGGTGGCCGGCGAGTTTTACGGAGACGCCCGTCCCTATATGGAGCAGATTGACCGGCTGGGCATCCGCGACCGGCTGGAGTTGCACACCGACTTTATCCCCGACAGCGCCGTAAACCGCTATTTCAGCGCCTGCGACATTGTGGCACAGCCCTACAAGACGGCCACGCAGAGCGGCGTTACCCAAATTGCGTTCCATTTCGGCAAACCTATGCTGGTGACGGCCGTGGGTGGCCTGCCCGAGATTGTGGCCGATGGCAAGTTCGGTTATGTCGTACAACCCGACAGCCGCCAAATCGCTGACGCACTGGTGGATTATTTTACAAACAGCCGCGAAGCCGCCTTTACGGAAGAGACCCTCAAGGAAAAGTCCAAGTACGCATGGCAAAACATGAGCGACGCCGTCAAGACCTGCTGTGAACACGAAGGAAATTGAAAAAACATCCAAATTCTGTTGCCCCTCCCCGTGAAACGGCACAAAAAAAAGCACTCACGAACAACTTTCGTAAGTGCTTCCGCGGTGATTCCGCTGCGACTCGAACGCAGAACCTGCTGCTTAGAAGGCAGCTGCTCTATCCAGTTGAGCTACGGAACCGACTTGCTGCTCTCGGCAGTCGGGATAGCAAGATTCGAACTTGCGACCTCCTGCTCCCAAAGCAGGCGCGATAACCGGACTACGCTATATCCCGTTTCAAGCGAGGGCAAAAGTACACTTTTTTTCCATTTAATCGGAATGTGCCCTCTTTTTTTGAAATGATGTAATTAAATGACGGAATATCAGTGTATTATAAGGCTCAATGTTGGTTTCCCATTGGGATGAAGACCTCAGGAAAGTCGCTCCTTGCCGGCTCAGAAAGTAAGTTGCCGGTCGGAAATCTGCATCAGTGCAACATAAATTTCTTATCTTTGCACGCTTTTTGGTGTTTTTTCAATCGTGATAGGAGATAATGCTCAAGAACAAGAAAATATGTGTTGTGCTGCCGGCTTACAATGCGGAGCGGACCTTGCCGCAGACGTACGGCGAGATACCGCTCGGCATCGTTGACGAGGTGGTGCTGGTAGATGACCATTCCACCGACAAGACGATTGAAACCGCACAGGCCCTCGGCATCCGCCACATCATCCGCCACGACGCGAACAAAGGCTACGGCGCCAACCAGAAAACCTGCTATGGCAAGGCCCTCTCGCTCGGCGCCGACATTGTGGTGATGCTCCATCCCGACTACCAGTACACCCCAAGGCTGCTCGAGTCTATGGTGTCGCTCATCGCCAACGGCGTCTATCCCGTGGCGCTCGGCTCCCGCATCCTCGGCAAGGGCGCACTCAAAGGCGGCATGCCCCGCTACAAGTACTTTTTCAACCGCTGCCTCACTTTTGCGCAGAATGTCCTGCTTAACCAGAAACTTTCAGAATACCATACAGGTTACCGGGCCTTCTCCAGCAACGTGCTCCGCAATATCAACTTTATGGCCAACTCCGACGACTTTGTCTTCGACAACCAAATGCTGGCGCAGATTCTCTTTGCCGGATACGAGATAGCCGAAATCACCTGCCCCACAAAGTATTTTCCGGAAGCGTCGTCCATAAATTTCGCCAATAGTTTCCGGTATGGGCTGGGCGTGATGAAAACCTCTTTCCAATACCGCCTTCAAAAATGGCATCTGGCTGAATTTGAATTTCTCAGAATTAAACAATCGTAACACAGTTCATAACAAAAAAAACAGATATCACCAATGAATAAAAGTAAATTAGGACTTGACTTTGCGCAGGTGGAAACTGCGAAACAACTGGCCAAGAACATTGCTGGCCAAGTGCAGGAATTTGTGGACTCTTATACCACCGTGGCGGTGGAGCGCACCTTGTGCCGTCTTATCGGCATTGACGGCGTTGACGCCAACGGCGTGCCGCTCCCGAACAGGGTGGTCGATTCAGTGCTCGACAAGGGTGTGCTCGGCCAGGGCGTCCTCTACTTCATCGGGAATGCCGTCATGGAGACGAAGGCAGCCCCGCAGGAGATAGCCGAACGCATCTCGCGTGACGAACTCGACATTACGGCGCTCAAACTTCATCCGCTTGCCGACATCCAGGCCGCCATCCAGCCTTACATTGACGCCACGCTTGCCCGCATCAAAGGCAACGTTGCCAAGCGCAATGAGTACCTGTCAACCATCGGCGAGGGCCCTAAACCCTACATCTACGTCATCGTGGCCACCGGCAACATCTACGAGGATGTGGTGCAAGCACAGGCCGCAGCCCGTCAGGGCGCCGATATCATTGCCGTGATCCGCACTACGGGGCAGAGCCTGCTCGACTATGTGCCCTACGGCGCCACTACCGAAGGCTTCGGCGGCACGTTCGCCACGCAGGAGAACTTCCGCATCATGCGCAAGGCCCTCGATGAGGTCGGCGAGGAGGTGGGCCGCTATATCCGCCTCTGCAACTACTGCTCAGGCCTCTGTATGCCCGAAATCGCCGCCATGGGCGCCCTCGAACGCCTCGATGTGATGCTCAACGATGCCCTCTATGGCATCCTCTTCCGCGACATCAACCCGCAGCGTACCCTCATTGACCAGTACTTCTCCCGCGTCATCAACGGCTATGCCGGCGTCATCATCAACACGGGCGAGGACAACTACCTCACCACCGCAGACGCTGTTGAGGCCGCCCATACGGTGCTGGCTTCTGACCTCATCAACGAACAATTGGCCCTCATGGCCGCCCTGCCCGAAGAACAAATGGGACTCGGCCACGCTTTTGAGATGGACCCGATGCTCGAAAACGGCTTCCTCCTCGAATTGGCTCAAGCCCAGATGACCCGCGAAATCTTCCCTAAAGCTACTTTGAAATATATGCCGCCTACAAAGTTCATGACCGGCAACATCTTCAGGGGCCATATCCAGGACGCCCTCTTCAATATGATCGGCATCTGGACCCACCAGGGCATCCAACTGCTCGGCATGCCTACCGAGGCTATCCATACCCCGTTCATGAGCGACCGCTACCTCTCTATCGAGAATGCCCGCTATATTTTCAACGATATGAAGAGCATCGGCGAAGAGATGGAATTCCGCGAGGACGGCATCTGCCGCAAACGCGCCCACACGGTGCTCAACAACACCATTGAACTGCTGAAGGAAATTGAAGTCGAGGGACTTTTCACCGCACTCGAAAAAGGCATCTTCGGCGACGTCAAGCGCCCGATGAACGGCGGAAAGGGACTCGCCGGCGTGGTGACCAAAGGCGACAACTACTTCAACCCGTTCATTCAACTGATGAAAGACCGGAAGTAATTCCGGCCTCGGCACACGGGAGATTCCGTTCTTCTATTTTTTGTATTTTTGCCGTCTTTTAATCTCACGCTGAAAGGATATAAATGGAAAAGAAATCTGAGAAGAATCAAAATAGCCAACGCAGATACCGCAATCACCACAATTCTCATAAGAAATCAACAAAGAATAAGGAAAAAGAGGCAATAACAACGGAAGTAAACGAAGAGCACGAAGAAACACCTCAGACGGAGTCTCCCGCGGAACAGCCGGAACAAACCACGGCTGACCAGACACCTGAGACATTCGACCAGGATGCCCCGTCCGCCGAAGACATAAAGGCGGAACTGGAGTCGCGAAAAGGCTTCAAGAAAAAAGTGACCCATGATGATGTGGACCACACACAAGCGGAAGATTGGGAAAAGTATCTCGACCTGGATATCCGCACGGGCTTGTCGCCGGAGTCTGCGAAGATAGCGGAGAACATCTTCCTGACCCGCGGGCTTTCGGACACGCCTGACCCGGAGAACATTCATTGCGAACAGTATCACTACAGTGCCTGTAAGTTGCCCACCTACAATTGGATGGACAAACTCGACATCTCGTTCGACTATCTCGAATTTCCCATCGCCGAGGTGCGTTTCAAGAACAGCCACAAGGATTTCTTCCTGCTGCCGCAAGAGGGCGTGTTCCATGTGGGCGACATAGTGGCGGTGGAGGCAAATTCCGGCCACGATATCGGCATCATTTCCATGTTGGGCATCCAGGTGCAACGGCAGATGGAAAACAGACACGTACAACCCGAGCATGTGACCAAGAAACTCTACCGTACCGCCCGCTATGCCGACATTGAAGAGTGGATCGCCACGGTGAGCCTGGAACACGACACGATGTTGCGCTCCCGTTATACGGCCTGGGACCTTAACCTGAAAATGAAGGTCAACGATGTGGAGTATCAAGGCGACGGCACGAAAGCCATTTTCTATTATTCGGCAGAAGAGCGTGTTGACTTTCGCGAATTGATTAAGATATTGGCAGAACAATTCCACATCCGCATCGAGATGCGTCAGATCGGCGTAAGGCAGGAGGCTGCCCGGCTGGGCGGTCTGGGCTCGTGCGGCCGCGAACTCTGCTGCTCGTCGTGGCTTACCAATTTCCAGTCTGTCTCTACCTCTACCGCCCGCACCCAACAACTGTCGCTGAACCCTCAGAAACTGGCAGGCATGTGCGGCAAACTGAAATGCTGCCTCAATTTTGAACAGGAAACCTACCAGCGCGAACTCAAGGAATTCCCGTCGTCCAATGTGCGCCTCAAAACCAAAAAAGGCATTGGGGTCTATAACAAAATAGACATTTTCAAGAAGATAGTATGGTATTCTTATTCCGATGACTCCTCCACGATTTTCGCTCTGCCGCTCGACAAGGTGAAACAGATTGTCAAGATGAACGAAAACGGCAAGGTGCCCGATACGCTCGAGGAGTTTGCCAGCGTGAACCAGAAGAAGATGGATGAGGACAACGGCGGATACAGCATGGACGAATTGAAAAACATCGCCGATTCGTGATATTATGAAGGAAAAGATGGACAACCGCCCCCAAAAACGCTTTCTGCTCTTCGCTCTGCTGGCTATGATGGCCTGCGGCTGCGGAGGCAACGCCTTTTACCGCGACATCAAGCCGGTGCCTGACGAGAAATGGACCGTTGCCCAACCGCTAACTTTCTCCATTGACATCCCCGACTCGTCCGTCTATTACGATTTCTACATCAACCTCCGCAACACGACGGACTTCGAGACCCAGAATTTCTATGTCTTCATGCAAACTCGATACCCCGACGGCCACAGCGAACAGGATACGCTGGGCTTTATCTTGTGCGACAAGTTCGGAAAGTGGACCGGCAAGGGCAAAGGACGCATCAAGGACAACAAGTTCCTCTTTCAGCCCAACGTGAGATTCCCGTTCTCGGGCACCTATACGTTTACCGTCACGCAAGGCATGCGGCAAGATACCGTGAAGGGCGTGTCCGACTTCGGCATTACGCTCGAAAAGAGGAGCAAATAATAAGGATAGTTCCTAAATAATATGTGGTTTTATCGATTCCGCAGATTGAAAACCGTCTTTGCGGGATTGAAAGTCACGGCCGGCACTTCCACAAATACGGTAATCCAGTCGCCCATGGCGCCGTTCCAAAGTCCCGGAAGTTCCATGGCCCGGATGGTATGGCTGCCGACACTTTTGAAGGAGATGAAGCCGGTGTTGGGGTCAACGTATTTCAGCAAGTCAAAGGCTTGTCCTTTATAGTCTTTCAGCGCGCACACCATATCCACGGGGTTGAAGTGGGTTGACTGATTCATCATCTGTTCCTGTTCGGGGTCAGACTTGTCGATTTGGGAGGACTCCACAATCTGGAGCGAGGTGTCGCCCGCTTCGTTGCATACCCAGAATGGCCCGCCGCCGGGTTCGCCCTCGTTTTTGACCATGCCGCACACACGCAAGGGGCGGTTCAGCTTTTGGTACAGTGTCTCGGCCGAGAAGTCGTCGTCCAATGAGATCTTCAGCTCTGTTTCGGCAAAGTCGAGTATTTCGCACAGCGTCATGTTGTCCGGCTCGCCGTTCTCGAGGATGCGCAGATATTGGAACAGGTGGTTTTGCAAATGCAGCATATAGGCGGCCAGGGCTTTCTTGTAGGTGACGGTAGTCTCGAGGTCGCGCTCGGGCACTACGTTGTCGATGTTCTTGATGAAGACAAAGTCGCCGTCTATGCGGTTGAGGTTGTGTATCAGCGCGCCGTGCCCGCCGGGACGGAAGAGCAGCTGCCCGTTCTCGTCGCGGAAAAGGCTGTTGTCGGGGTTCACGGCTATCGTGTCGGTGGAGGGATCCTGCACGGAGAAGTCAATGGTGTATTTGACGCGGTACCGTTCTTCATAATAGGGCACTGTTTTTTCAACAAATGTTTCAAACTCCGCCCTGTGCTGCGGCGACACCGTGAAGTGCAGGTGGCAATGCCCGTCGATGGCCGCGTAGCGTGCCGCCTCTACCAGATGCTCCTCGAGCGCCGTGCGTGTGCGGTCGGCATAGCGGTGGAAAGGCAGCAGCCCCTTGGGACAAGCACTGTAATTGAGCCCGTCGGACTGCAACAGGCTGTTGAGAATAAGCTCAATGTTGCCGTTCTTGATTTCGTGGCCCAAATGATGACCTGTCTTGGCAAGTTCTGCATCCAAGGCCTCGTAGAAGGGATATTGCGGAAGGTCTTCCAGAAACTGCAAAGCCTTGCGGCGGCTCTCTTCCGACGGGTCTGAGAGAAACAGAAATAGGTCTTTGAACATCCGCGAGGCGGCACCCGAGGCGGGCACAAACTTCACCGCCCTCTTGCCGGAAGCCATATCGATATAGTCGGCGGCAAACTCTTCAATCTCGTCATCGTCCAACTTGAGGATGCCGTCGCCAAGAACCGCCGGACGGTCTATGTCGGCATATCCGAAACCTTTGCTGAAAAGTTCAAGTTGCTGCTCTACCTGCTCGGGCGTGCTGCCCCTCTGCCGCAGGAATGTCAAGTCTGATGGTGTAAACGAGGTCATTGTTTTCGATTTTTAAATGGAGAGCAAAAGTACAAAAAAAACAGTCTGTCACACCGTCTTCCACAGCCGTTTTAAAACGATAAAAAAATATCGTTTTAAAGGATGTGAGATATTCTCTTTTTTGTATTTTTGCGCACGTTTTAGAACGAGTGACAGTGAACGCGATGAGGATAACATTGTTAGGAACAGGAACTTCACAAGGCGTCCCCGTTGTGGGGTGCAAATGCCGCGTTTGTTCTTCTACAGACTTGAGAGACAACCGGCTGCGTACTTCAGCGTTCATTGAAACCGGTGGCGTGAAAATGCTCATTGATGCCGGTCCCGACTTGCGCCAGCAGTTGCTGCGCCAGCATATCGACGATGTGGACGCCATCTTGACGACCCATGAGCACAAGGACCACATCGGTGGCATTGACGACATCCGGCCCGTCTATTTCCTGCGCAAGTCTCCAGTGCAGATCTATGGACTGCAGCGCGTGTTGAATGTGATTCACAAGGACTATGACTATGCTTTCAAGCCCCATCCTTACCCTGGTGTGCCGTCGTTGAAGTTGTGTCCGGTGAAGGAGGAGCGTTTTCAGGTGAAGGGTGTGACGGTGGTCCCCGTCAGGGTGCGTCATCTCAGCCTGCCGATATTGGGCTACCGCATTGGCAATTTCGGTTACATTACGGACGCCAGTTTCATCTCCGAAACGGAAATGGCCAAACTCCAGCATCTGGACGTCCTGGTCATCAACGCGCTGCGCAAAGAGATGCACTATTCGCATTTCAACCTCGAGCAGGCCTTGAGCGTCATCCGGCAACTCGCCCCCGGCCGTGCCTACCTCACGCACATCTCCCACGACATGGGGCTTCACGAAGAGGTGTCCAAAGAATTGCCCGAGAATGTCTTTATGGGCTATGACGGACTGGTCATCGACATTGACGAAAACGGAGAAACAAATGATTTGAAAACACAATAAATTGAAAAACAATATTTAAACACTAAAATTATGGCTAAAAGAATAAAATTTTGCTTGGTTTACCGCGACATGTGGCAGTCTTCAGGGAAGTATCAGCCGCGCGTGGACCAGCTCAAAGAAATTGCTCCTGTAATTGTGAAGATGGGTTGCTTTGACCGCGTCGAGACCAACGGCGGTGCCTTTGAGCAAGTGAACCTGATGTATGGCGAGAACCCCAACTATGCGGTCCGTGAGTGGACAAGGCCTCTGAGGGAGGCCGGCATCCAGACCCAGATGCTGGAGCGCGCGCTCAATGGCTTGCGTATGTATCCTGTGCCTGCCGACGTGCGCCGTTTGATGTTCAAGGTTAAAAAAGCCCAGGGCGTGGATGTGGTGCGTTCTTTCTGCGGACTGAATGATTACCGTAACATGGAACTTTCCATCAAGTACGCCAATGAGGTCGGCATGATTTCGCAGGCCGCCTTGAGCATTACCCACTCGCCCGTGCATACGATAGAGCACTATATGAGCATCGTGGACAAGTATGTGGAATACGGTGCCAAGGAGGTCGGCCTCAAGGATATGGCCGGCATCGGGCGTCCTGCCACTTTGGGAAAACTGGTGAAAGCCATCAAGGACAAGTACCCCCATCTTGTGCTTCAGTACCACGGACATACAGGCCCCGGCCTTTCGATGGCCTCCGTGCTTGAGGTCTGCCGCAATGGCGTGGATATCGTGGACGTGGCTATGGAGCCCCTGTCTTGGGGCATGGTACACCCTGACGTGATCGCCGTCCAGGCCATGCTGCGTGACGCCGGCTTTGAGGTCGCCGACATCGACATGACCGCCTACATGGAAGCCCGCGCACTTACCCAACGCTTCATTGACGACTTTTTAGGCTATTTCATGGAACCCAAAAACAAGGTTTGCACTTCACTGTTGCTGGGTTGCGGACTGCCCGGCGGCATGATGGGGTCAATGATGGCTGACCTGAAAGGGCTCAAGGACGCCATCAATATGGCACTGCGTCAGAACAAGCGGCGCGAACTGTCGGAAGACGAACTGCTGGTCAAACTTTTCGATGAGGTCCAATATGTTTGGCCGCGCGTCGGCACGCCCGGACTGGTCACGCCGTTCAGCCAGTATGTCAAGAACATCGCGTTGATGAACATTCTGGCCGAAGCCCAAGGCAAGCCGAGATACTCGAATATGGACAAGAATATGTGGGATATGATCCTCGGTCGCTGCGGCAGACTGCCCGGCGAACTCGCTCCCGAAATCAAGGCATTGGCCAAGGAGAAGGGGTATGAGTTCTTTGACGGCGTGCCGCAAGACAACTATCCGGACGAGTTGCCCAAATACCGCGCCATGATGAAAGAAAAAGGCTGGGACTGCGGACAGGACGATGAGGAATTGTTTGAACTGGCCATGCACGAGCGCCAGTACATCGACTACAAAGAGGGACGCGCCAAGAAGAACTTCGAGGCCGCACTGGCTCAGGCCAAGGAGAAGTCAGGCGTGCGCGAGGTGGTCAAGATTGTCAAACTGCCTGAGGTGGTCAAACAAGAGGTTATTGACAAGGTGTTGGCCAAAGAGCCCGACGCCAAGATGATTACCGCTCCAGTGTCCGGCCAGGTGATCTGGGAACTCTCCGTAGGCGAGCCCTCTATGGCCAAGCCTTTGGGCACCAATGTCAAAGAGGGTGACCTGGTCTGCTTTGTGAGTGCATTCTTCGGTAACGAGGAGGTACATTCGCTCTATAGCGGCAAAATCATCGAGGTGGTAGCCAAACAGGGCGACAAGGTTCAGAAAGGCGACGTAATAGCATTCGTGAAATGAACACGGATTTCATAAGGCCTTTCTTCGAGGGAAAGAAGAAAGGGGTGCAATTATTGTTCCTGTTGCTTTTTATAGTGGCAGGAACAATATTTTTCAGCCTGATAGGGGGCGGCATTGCTTACCTTGTGTCAGGTGGCACGGACCAGTCCGCCGTCATGCAGTCGCCCGCCGCCATCTGGATTTCCCAATCGTTCAGTTCTGTGGGCATGTTCCTGTTCCCGGCGCTGTTGTTCTCTTATTGTCAAGACAAAAAATTGTTACACTATAACAAAGCCAACCGCAAACCGTATTATTTGCTGGTGAATGTCACGTTGGTGTTGTCGATTGTGCTGTTGCCTTTGGTGGCGGCGTTGTCGCAATGGAATGAGGGGCTGCGTTTGCCCGAGGCGCTCTCCGGGCTGCAGCGCTGGATGGACACTACGGCAGCACAAGCCCAACAGGTGATGAATGTGCTGACCAGCAGGCACACTTACGGCACACTCGCGGTCAACTTGCTGGTGCTGGCCGCCTTGCCGGCACTGTGCGAAGAGTTCCTGTTCCGGGGCACTGTGCAGGTGTTCCTGACCGACTGGCTCAAACGGCCGCACCTGGCGGTTTGGCTCACTGCGGCACTGTTCAGCCTTGCCCACCTGCAGTTCGACGGTTTTATACCTCGCCTGCTGCTGGGCGCATATCTGGGCTACCTGCTGCTGTGGAGCCGCTCGCTCTGGCTCCCCGTGTTGGCGCATTTCCTGCACAACGCCTTGACCATCATTGCCGACTTTACGCTGCAGGGACGCGGCATCTTTATGGACGAGATCAGGTTCACAGACATCAAGGGAACCACTATGCTCATTGTGACCTGCTCGGTAATCACCATCCTGAGTCTGCTGTTCATGTGGAAAACGCAGAAAGACCTTTGAGATTTCCCGCTCCCCCTCCCACACGCACACGCACGAGCCCCGGCATACTTACGACTTAATTAGGAATGAGGAATTAGGAATGAGGAATGAGGAATGTGTAACGCCTCTACATTCTACATTCGTGCTCAGGGCTGCCGCACGAACGAGCCAACTGATTGCGGCTGGGGCGTTTCGCTTTGACGGCCTTGCCACGCACGCTGTCATGCACGATCGAGGATGCCCATTCCGCAAAGCGGGCCAGGAACGACTTCGGGTTCAGGTTCTGGAAGAAGCGCCGCAGCGTGTCGTCTGTCGGCAGGCCATTGGAAAGGTCGATGTACTTCTCGAAGAACTCCCGCTTGTATTAGGCGAGGTCGGCGATTTCCGATCTGGACGATGATGTTGGCCCTCTTCGAGGGCCGAGGGTGACGCAGGCGCGTCGCAGCCGACGGTTCCGCTCCCTTGCGGTCGCTGCACCGTCGGTTATG
>CAVIJD010000030.1:0-30017 GCA_963643165.1 bacterium
ACATGCGTAACGCTCTGCATTCTACATTCTAAATTCTACATTCGTGCGGTAGCCGCGCCAGACGAAAGGAACTGGCTGGTGTAATTTTCCCAGAAAAAATAGACAATTTTGATTTTGGAAAAACTGCGCCTCAAGAAAGAGCGTCATAATGGCGAATAAACGGTAGCCGCGCCAGACGAAAGGAACTGGCTGGTGTAATTTTCCCCAGAAAATTACACATTTATAATTTTTGTTATTTTTGCGCCCTCAAAAAAATGCGGATATGGCGTAATTGGTAGCCGCGCCAGACTTAGGATCTGGTGGTGTGAGCCGTGGGGGTTCGAGTCCCCCTATCCGCACCAAAAAGTAGTGAGCTGCACGTTTTGTTGTCGTCAGTTTTTTTAAAGACATGAAAAAAGACCCTCCGTGCGCTGTTTTTTATAACTTCGCCACTTGAATCTATCCAAAGGGCAGAACCGTTCTATGATGTAACCACCTTACATTATGAATAGCAATTTCTGCCGAAATCGAAAGCGAAAGCGGAGATTGTTAAGTTATATTGAATTTCAATTCAACGGCCAAGTTCAGCCGTACGAAAAAGGGAATTCCGTGTATGGGAAAAAATCGTATTTTTGCGCTCATTTAAAATAAAAAACAACTATGGAAAAAGAAGAATTACAGAACAATGTCAGCGCCGAAAAGTTAAAAGTGCTCAATTCCACCCTCGAGAAACTGGAAAAACAGTTCGGAAAGGGCTCCATCATGCGGATGGGGGACACGAAAGTTGAAGATATGGACGTGATATCCACCGGCTCTATCGGTTTGGATGCCGCGTTAGGGGTAGGAGGTCTTCCGAAGGGCAGAATTGTTGAAATCTATGGACCGGAGTCGTCCGGAAAGACCACCTTGGCCATCCATGTCATTGCCGAGGCCCAGCGGCAAGGGGGCATTGCTGCCTTCATCGACGCCGAGCATGCCTTTGACCGTTTCTATGCCGAGAAATTGGGTGTCAACACTTCCGACTTGTTGATCTCGCAGCCCGACAACGGGGAACAGGCCCTGGAAATCGCCGACAACCTCATCCGGTCGGGGGCTATCGATGTCATCGTCATCGACTCTGTGGCGGCACTCACGCCGAAAAGCGAAATTGAGGGGGACATGGGCGACTCTAAGGTCGGCCTGCAGGCCCGTTTGATGTCGCAAGCGCTCCGCAAACTGACCGCTACCATCAACAGGACCGGATGCTGCTGCATCTTCATCAACCAGCTCCGCGAAAAAATCGGTGTCCTGTTCGGCAATCCCGAAACCACCACGGGCGGCAATGCACTCAAGTTCTACGCTTCCGTGCGGCTTGACATCCGCCGCCAGTCGCAAATCAAGGACGGCGACCTTTCTATCGGCAACCACGTGAAAGTCAAAGTGGTGAAAAACAAAGTGGCGCCTCCGTTCCGTCAGGCCGAGTTTGACATCATGTTCGGCGAGGGCATTTCCAAACGTGGCGAGATCGTTGACCTTGGCGTGGAATACGGCATCGTGAAGAAAGCCGGCTCGTGGTTCTCGTACGGCGACAGCAAACTGGCACAAGGACGCGAGGGCGTGAAGCAACTGCTGGCCGACAACCCGGAACTGTCCGACGAATTGGAAGCCAAAATCCGCGAAGCAATCAAAAACAACCAACGTTAGTCACAATGAAGAAACCTGTTGCCGCTCTGCTGCTCTTGTGTTGCCTGTCTTTTCTCTGCGGATGCCATTCCCGCAAACAGTATGCCGACCTGCCCGAAGAACTGGCCGGACTGTGCAAAGAGATTGACCGCCACCCGAAGAGGGCCGAACTCTACTACCAACGTGCCGACTACTACTACCGGCACGATGACGCCGACAAGGGCGTGGCCGACATGCAAACCGCCATCAGGCTCGCTCCCGACAGCAGCAAATACTACATCATGCTTTCAGACCTCTATTTCGCAAAGCTTGAAACAGACCTCACAGAAGAGATGTTGCAGAAAGCCATAGAGAAAGACCCTAAAAGCAACGAGGCGCGGCTCAAACTCGCGGAACTCTACTATCTGCAACGACTGCACGCCCAATGCTCTGAAACACTGGACGAAGCCATAAAGTTGCAACGCTATAATCCAAGAGCCTATCTTATTAAGGCCTTTATGCTGAAAGAACAGCAAGATACGACAGGCTATCTGCGAATGCTGCAACTGGTTATCGACCAAGACCCCAAGGAGGTGAAAGCTTATCTGGAGTTAGGCCACTATTATCAGCAAAAACTGGACCCAATAGCCGCTTCGTACTATCAGAATGCCCTCAATGTGGACCCTGATAACGTAGAGATACATTACAATCTTGGCAAATTGTACCAAGACCTTGGACAGTTCCAGGAGGCGGAACAGGAGTACAAGAGTGCCCTTCGCCTTGACGAAAAGCATATCCCCTCCCTGAACAATTTGGGCTATATGTATCTTGATGAGCCATTCAACCGCTATGAGGATGCCGTGAAACTGTTCACCCGAGCCATTCAAGAGAACCCCGACTTTGTCTATTCTGTCTGCAACCGCGGCGTGGCTTACGAGTACATGAAGCAATACGACAAGGCCCGCAAGGATTATGAGAAGGCCTTGACATTGAAAACCAACTTCGAGCCTGCCATCAAAGGACTGAATCGTCTCGACAAAATACAAAGAAACTAATTCAGACATGAACGAGAACCTGGACCCGTCTGCCGGCCGCCTCTCTTCTGCCGACAAAGAATTTGAAAGGGCTATACGGCCTTCTGCCTTTCAGGATTTCCATGGGCAGAAGCAAGTGCTTGAAAACCTGATGGTGTTTGTACATGCTGCCAAGGCCCGGGGGGAGGCGTTAGACCATGTGTTGCTGCACGGGCCTCCAGGTTTGGGCAAAACCACCCTGTCGCACATCATCGGCAACGAGATGGGCGTGAACGTGCGCTGCACTTCCGGCCCCGTCATTGACAAGCCCGGCGACTTGGCAGGACTGTTGACCAACCTCGAGACGCACGATGTGCTCTTCATCGATGAAATACACCGCCTGTCGCCCGTGGTGGAGGAGTACCTCTATTCGGCCATGGAGGACTACAAAATCGATATTATGATTGACAGCGGCCCCAGCGCACGGAGTGTGCAGATTTCGCTCAATCCGTTCACGTTAGTGGGAGCCACCACCCGCTCCGGCTTGCTCACCGCACCGCTGCGCTCCCGCTTCGGCATCAACTTGCGGCTGCAATACTACGATGCTGAGACGCTGCGTGACATCATCAAACGTTCGGCGTCCATCCTCAACATACCGATCCACGACGATGCGGCACTCGAAATTGCCGGCCGGAGTCGCGGCACGCCCCGAATCGCCAATCTGCTGCTGCGCCGCGTGCGCGACTTTGCACAGATCAAAGGCGACGGCACCATCACGTTGCCAATCACACAGATAGCCTTGACGGCACTGAATGTGGACCAACATGGACTTGACGAGATGGACAACCGCATCTTGAGTGCTATCATCGACAAATTCAAGGGCGGTCCCGTAGGACTATCTACCATTGCTACGGCTGTCAGCGAAGACCCCGGCACCATCGAGGAGGTGTATGAGCCATTCCTCATACAGGAGGGCTACCTCATGCGCACCCCCCGCGGACGTGAAGCCACGGACCTTGCCTACGTGCATTTAGGGAAAAGCCGATTCCCCGCCTCGCAACCCGAACTGTTCTGAATTAACTGCTTAAAAACATACATTATGAAAAAATCTCTTTTTTTACTGTTCCTGCTTTTCTGCGGCTTCGCCGTGAATGCACAGCCGAATATTGTCAACAGAAAACCGCACCACCCGGTCAACATCAAAGACAATGGCGAGGGCAAACGTGTCAACTTCGGGTTCTCTTTTGCACCGACAGTTGACTGGATGAACCCCAAAACCGACGGTCTGGAACGGAACGGCGTCATTATGGGCATGCGAGGCGGACTGAACATCAACGTGAACCTGACCCAAAAGAAAAACTATTACGTCTCCACGGGCGTGTTCTTTGAACAGAACGGAGGCAAACTCGCTTTCATAGAAAATATCCCCCTCCCGTTCGACAGTCTTGTGGCAAACTCAACCCCCACACAGCGCACTTACCGCGCCAATTACATTACGATACCGATCGGCGTCACCTTGAAGACAAGGTCGCTCAACAACTTCTTCATCACCGGAAATGTCGGACTCTACAACAGTTTTCTGCTGAAAGCCTTTAACGAGGACGCCTATTCCTTCAAGAACGACAGGACAGGCGAAGCAGAACTCTGGAGCAAACAGAAAACTGCCTCTAATGAAGCGTCAATGTGCAAAGAAACAGTCTTTGCCGGCGTCGGATTCGAATACTCTATCACCAAAGACTTTCGTGCCGGCCTGACGATTAACTATGCCCATACCCTTACCAACTATTTTAAGGGCAGACAACTGGCTCCGAACAATTACTCCAAGTTAGACCAAAAAGCAAAAATGGGGTATGTGGAAATTGTGCTGAACATCAACTTCTTATAGAAAATGAAATTCATCTGCATAGGGCGAAATTACAGCGAGCACATAGCGGAGCTCCGGCACACAACACCGGAAGAGCCCCTCTTCTTCATGAAGCAGGAAAATGCCATCACCCGCTGCAACCGTCCTTTTTTTCTGCCCGACTTTTCAATGCAGGTGGATTATGAGACAGAGATACTCGTCAAGATAAACAGATTGGGCAAGTACATACAGGAAAAGCATGCGCACCTCTATTATGATGAAATCGGGTTGGGCGTTGACTTCACCGCACGAGACGTGCAGCGTCGTTGTATTGCCAAAGGAGAGCCTTGGGAGATTGCCAAAGCCTTTGACGGCTCTGCCGCCGTGGGCAAGTTCCTCGCCAAGCAGGAGATTGCCGACTTGGACAACATCTCGTTTCATCTGTTGCGGAATGGCGAAAAGGTGCAGGAGGGCAACAGCGGCGACATGCTGTTTTCAATCGACAAAATCATCGCTCACGTCTCGCGCTTCGTGACCTTGAAGACCGGCGACATCATCTTTACGGGCACGCCTGCCGGTGTGGGCCCCGTCCACATCAACGACCGGCTGCAGGGCTTTCTGGAGGGGCAACTTATGTTTGACTTCAAAATAAAATAGGAAACAACCGCCGGAAACGTCTTTTTTGCCGGCATCCCATAAGACTAATACAATCGAATATATACTATGCAATTGAAAATCAGACTTATCGTGATGAATTTCCTCCAATTTGCCGTTTGGGGGGCTTACCTTACATGTATGGGGTCTTTCCTGTTCTCTCATGGACTGGCACGAAACATCGGTATCTTCTATGCGGTACAAGGTATTGTTTCCATCTTTATGCCGGCACTGATGGGAATCATTGCCGACAAATGGATACCGGCGCAGCGCCTTTATGGACTTTGCCATGCCCTTTCGGGCGCGACCATGATTGCCGCCGGCATCTATGGGCTTAATGCTGCCGAAGCGATTCAGTTTGCCCCGCTCTTCACGCTTTACACCATCGGCGTGGCATTCTATATGCCCACGCTGGCCCTGTCCAATTCTGTGGCATACAACGCTTTGGAACAGCGCAATATGGACACGGTAAAAGAATTTCCGCCTATCCGCATTTTCGGCACCATAGGTTTCATCATCTCCATGTGGACCGTTGACCTTTTGGGATACCAAACCACCGCGGCACAATTCATCGTGAGCGGCGGCATCGGCGTGGCGTTGGCACTCTATGCCCAAACGCTGCCTAATTGTCCAGTCAGCCGTTCTTCAGCCAAAGACAAAAGCATTGCTGAAGCACTCGGTCTCAAGGCATTTGCCCTTTTCAAGGATGGCAGAATGGCCGTGTTCTTTGTTTTCTCAATGCTTTTGGGTGTCTCACTGCAGATTACAAACGGCTTTGCCAACCCGTTCCTTATGAGTTTCGGCAACTTGTCGCAGTACCAAGGCACGTTTGGGGTAGAACATGCCAACATTCTGATATCGTTGTCGCAAATCTCGGAAACACTTTGCATTTTGCTGATCCCGTTTTTCCTGAAGCGCTTCGGCATCAAGAATGTAATGCTCATCGCTATGTTTGCCTGGGTGTTGAGGTTCGCTTTCTTCGGTATCGGCAATCCGGGCAACGGCATTGTGTTCTTCGTGCTCTCCTGCATCGTCTATGGCGTTGCCTTCGACTTCTTCAACATCAGCGGTTCGCTTTTCGTTGACAAAGAGACTTCTGCTGACATCCGTTCGTCGGCGCAAGGCCTCTTTATGTTGATGACCAACGGCATCGGCGCCACAGTCGGAACACTTGGCGCTCAGGCCGTTGTGAATAAATTCGTGCCTATGGCCGACTTCAAAACTGTGCCCGAAGCCTCAAGGGAGGCCCTGGCTATGGATGTCTGGCACGGATGGCAGACCTCCTGGTACCTGTTTGCCCTGTATGCACTCATTGTAGCCGTGGCATTCATCTTCGCATTCAGGTATAAAAAGAACAATAATATTTCACAATAACCCACAAAAACGAAAACAATTATGAATATCTCAGTTGCAGGCATCGGATATGTCGGTCTCTCTATCGCCACGTTGTTGGCGCAAAAAAACCGCGTTACGGCTGTTGACATCATGCCGGAGCGTGTTGATATGGTCAATCGCAGGCAGTCGCCAATCCAGGACGAGTGTATAGAGTCTTTTTTCAAAGATGACCTTGAAAGTCGCAAGACTACAGCCTCCGGGAAACTTGACCTCCGTGCCACACTTGATGCCGAAGAGGGCTACAAAGATGCCGACTTCGTTGTCATTGCGGCGCCGACAAACTATAACAGCACCAAAAACTTCTTCGACACCTCGGCCGTGGAGGCAGTCATTGCCGCCGTCATGCAGTACAATCCGAATGCGGTCATGGTCATCAAATCGACCATACCCGTAGGATACACGGAAGCCGTAATCCGCAAAACGGGCTGCCGCAATATCCTTTTCGCCCCCGAGTTTTTGCGTGAGAGCAAAGCCTTGTACGACAATCTTTACCCCAGCCGCATCATCGTTGGCGTGCCGAAAAGTCTTGGGGGTGAGGACCGCCAGCGTATGGATGCCGCCGCCCGCACTTTTGCCGAACTGCTCAAGGCGGGGGCTGTAAAACAAGATGTGCCGGTACTCTTTATGGGCTCCACGGAGGCTGAAGCCGTCAAACTGTTTGCCAACACCTATCTGGCGCTGCGCGTGTCCTATTTCAACGAACTCGACACTTACGCCGAGCTCAAAAACCTCGACTCGCAGAAAATCATCGAGGGCGTTTGCCTCGACCCTCGCATCGGCAACCACTACAACAACCCCAGCTTCGGCTATGGCGGCTATTGTCTGCCCAAAGACACCAAACAGTTGCTGGCCAATTATGAGGACGTGCCACAGAATATGATGTCTGCCGTGGTTGAAAGCAACCGCACGCGCAAAGACTTCATTGCGGACCAAGTGCTGAAAAAGGCTGGGTACTATGACTATTACAACCGAGGCGACTATAACCCGCAGGAAGAAAAGCAATGTGTGGTAGGGGTTTACAGGCTTACGATGAAAAGCAACTCCGACAACTTCCGCCAAAGTTCGATACAAGGGGTCATGAAAAGGATAAAGGCGAAAGGCGCCACCGTCATCATCTATGAACCGACCCTGGAAGACGGCACCACATTCTTCGGAAGCCGCATTGTCAACAACTTTGAGGTGTTCAAGCAGCAATGCCAGGCCATCATCGCCAACCGATACGACAGCAGTCTTGACGATGTGATCGACAAGGTATATACGCGCGACATCTTCAGGCGAGACTAACCTTGGGGCTGCGGCTACAGCAGCATTTTTCTTGCCCGCAGCACGGCCTCAACGAGTATGTCAACCTCTTCGGTCGTGTTATAGAGCGCAAACGAAGCCCTGACGGTGCCGGGAATATGGAAATGGTCCATAATCGGCTGTGTGCAGTGGTGTCCCGTGCGAACGGCCACGCCTTGGCGGTCGAGCAGCACCCCCATGTCGTAGGGGTGAATGTCGCCCACCAGAAAAGAGACGACAGCGGCTTTGTCGGGTGCGGTGCCAAAGAAGCGCATTCCATCGATGGCAGAAAGTTGGCTTGCGGCATACTGCAGCAATTGGTCTTCGTATGTGGCAATGTGCTTGATGCCAAGTTGTTGCATATACTCAATCGCAACCCTTAACCCGATAACGTCGCCTACCGCCGGAGTGCCGGCTTCAAACTTGAAAGGCAGGTCATTGTAGGTGGTTTTGGCAAAGGTTACATTGGCAATCATCTCGCCGCCACCTTGGTAGGGCTTCATCTCGCGCAGCCATTTTTCCTTGCCGTACATCACGCCGATGCCCATAGGTGCGTACATCTTGTGCCCTGAAAAACAGTAAAAGTCGCAGTCCAGTTGCTGCACATCCACCTCCAGATGCGCCACTGCCTGTGCCCCGTCAATCATCACGGGGATGTTATGGGCGTGGGCAATTTCAATAATTTGAGCAACGGGATTGATTGTGCCCAGTGTGTTGGAGACGTGCGTGACGGCAACAATGCGGGTCTTGGGGGTTATAAGCTGCTCCAGGTTTTCGAGGCAAAGTATGCCGTCGTCTGCGAAAGGAATCACCTTGAGCACGGCGCCGCGCTCTTCGCAAAGGAACTGCCACGGCACGATGTTGGAATGATGCTCCATTTCTGAAACAATAATCTCGTCGCCAGGGCGGATGAACGTTCTCCCGAATGAGGAGGCCACCAGATTTATGGACTCGGTGGCTCCTCTGGTGAAGATGACCTCATAGTCGTGGGCGGCGTTGATGAACTGCTGTACGCACTTGCGGGCAGTCTCAAATTCTGCCGTCGCCTGCTGGCTGAGGCAATGCACACCCCGGTGGATGTTGCTGTTGATGGTGTTGTAATAGCCTGCTAATGCGTCGATTACGCATTGGGGCTTTTGGGTGGTGGCGGCATTGTCCAGATAAACCAGATCCTTGCCGTAAGCTTTCTGTTTCAGTATCGGAAAATCTTCTCTGTTCATGTTCTAATTTCTGTTAGGTTATTGTTCGTCCTCCTGCTCTGCCTCCGGGTCGTCTGAAGTCTCCCCCTCATCCTGTGTCGGAAAATACCTCAACTGCGTGGCATACATCAGAATGATGAGAAGCATCAGAATAATGGAGGAGAAGTCCATGACAAAAGCCCCGCCAATGAGGAAATTGACGGTCGCAAATTCGATAATCTTTCCGAAGACGTAGAAATGGAAGCCGATTTTTTTCAGTTTCCAGAGCATGATGAGCGCACCGGCAAAAGCCGCCGCTTCAGAAAGAATCAGCAAAGCGTATTGCCATTTGGGGATGGCGAGGAAAAGACTTAAGGATTGGGCATATTGTTCACTATAAACGGCCGGCATCTGCTGCAGAAGCATCAATGACTGCTCCACGAGTTGCGGAAAGAACATATAGATTAAATAGGAAAAAATGCTTATTCCGGCATTTGTCAACGTGCAGATGGCCAGAAACCAGAGCAGAAAACTGCGCTTTCGAGGAAGGTTGCGGGAAACGTCACTGTTCATTTCGTTGAAATTTTATAATAGCATTTTGTTGTTTTGGGGTTTAACTTGTACCGTTCGTCAGAGCGGCAGCCTACGATCCAAATGATGTCGTTGCCGGCACAAAGTACTTTTACAGCCTGCTTTGAGAACCGGTCAATTTTATGGTCTGTAAGATAGTCGCTTACTTTTTGCCTGCCTTTGCAGCCCAACGGGATGAAACTGTCGCCCGGCTGCCATGTGCGCAGCACTAACGGAAAGACTACCCTGTCGGCATCAAGATAGAGCACGTCGTTGTTCCGGTCGAAGAAGATGTTGCCGTCGTTTTGGATCTTTTCCACTTTAAAACAGGAGAAGAGTGCCTCTTCAGAGGGTATTTCCACAAATTCGGGGCTATGGAGGTTGTTTTTGCCGACAAGAAAGGTGGAGCGGTCCACCAGCAGCGTGTGGGTGTCAGAACGGAAGATCCGTCCCGTAGCGATGGGCTCGGAGCAGAGTTTTTCTGACACTTCGGCATGGAAGCCGAAGTCGGCGAGCAGTTCCGACAACAGCAGTGTGCGGTCGGGACAGCGGTCGAGGGCGTTCCGGTCTATGCGGCAGATGCCGTCGTGCAGTTTCGCCACCTTCGCTTTGGCGGCATCCATCTGCCGGCGGTAGAAAGCATATTGGCGGCACAGTATTTTGCGGTTTCGCGACAGTGTTTCGGTCAGGCTCGGGTTCAGCTCTTTGAGAATGGGCATGACGGAGTTGCGGATCCTGTTGCGTCGGATGGTCTCGTCGGCATTGGTGACATCAATGGCATAGTGGATGCCGTGCCGGTGTGCAAAGTCGCGGATCTCTTGGACCGAAAATGAAAGCATCGGGCGGATGATTTTGCCGTTGCGTTCCGGAATGGCGGTCAGCCCTTTCAGTCCTGTGCCCCGGCAAAGGTTGAGCAGCATCGTCTCGGCAGCATCGTCTGCATGATGAGCGGTGACGATATAGTCGTACACCACCCCGACTTGGGCAAACCAGTCGTAGCGCAGTTGCCGGGCCGTCATTTCAACCGACTGCCCCGAATTTTTCTGTATGGCTAAGGTGTCAAACTCACGGATAAGGATGGGGGCTTCCAATTTCAGGGCCAGTTGTTTCACGAGTTCCATGTCGCGGTTTGAGTCTTCGCCCCGGAGGTGGAAATTGCAGTGCGCAATAGTGAAAGGGATGCCCAGACGATGGAACAGGTGCGCCATGACGCTTGAGTCCGCGCCGCCGCTGACGGCAAGCAGGTAGGAGTGCGCATGTGGGGCACCGACAAGTGCTTCCAGACTATGGGCGAATCTTTTCTCCATGTGTTAAAAAGCCTCTCCTGTCCGCATCAGTTTGAAATAATTCTTGATCCGCATCTGCAAGTATTCGGCGTTGCCCGTGCCGTAACTCACCATTTTCGGCTCTTCGCCCTTGCGGAGCAGCACCATGCCGCAGGTCTCGTTGCCCACGTATGGCGTAATGTCCACATTTACGGAGAAACTGAAATCGAAATTCTGTATCAGCACTTGGTTGAAATCTTGATGGACCTCTTCGTACAGGATGTTGTTTTCTTCGCAGAACGACTGTAGCCTTTCCATCTGGTCGTCCCATGAGGAGGGTTTCTGTTCTGAATGGTAGAAGAACACCACAGCGTCATAGTCGGGCAGGGTGTCGGCTTCTTCCACCAATTCAAAGCGGCCGATGTCATTGATGATGAACTTCTCGGCAAAGGAGGTGTGGCGGTGGTAATCTTCCATGTTCTCAAGCACTTGCTGCCGTGTGGCATTAGACACGGACTTTACCCATTCGTATTCCTTGCTTACCACAAACGAGCCGTCTGAATGGCGGGTGGTTTGCCATAGCTCGGTCTCCAAGATGTCGTTGCCTTCGTTGGCCACATTGACGGCGACAGGCATAAGGTCGATGATGCGCTGCGTGCCGAAGCCGGAAGTGATGACCAAGTACATCCATTCGCGCGTCTGTGACTGCATGAGCCACAACTCTTTGCCCTCGGGGAGACGCTCGATGCAGCGCACACCCCAGTCTTGCGGAAACTCGACCCTCGCGGCGACTTGCCTGCCGACATAGTCATTGTGTTTTTCCAAGAAGCGCTCCTTAAAATCGTCGCTTATTTCGTAAAGAGTAGTCTTGTCGTTGATGTCCGTCTTCAGCGTGTCTGCAATGATGGCCACAGGATAGGAGTACGTCTTCTCTTCCGTGTCGGTGCGCGACTTACTGCGGCATCCTGCCAAGAGCAGAAGCGCGAAAAATAGGATGGCAAGGCTGGTTCTATTCATGATGGCAAGGTTTCTGTTGCAGAAATAGTACGCCGCAAAAGTACTAAAAAAAATGGCTGCCGCACGAGAGAACTTTGCCGTAAAATGTTTCACGTTTTTCTCTTGCATTTGATGTTTTTGTCCACCGTTTTGCCCGATTTAACTTTTTTAAACGTTTTTTTGAGGTGAAAGGTGTATTTTTGTCAGCATAAATTTAATTCATTTTATTATGGCAAAACATTATTCAATTACACGTACAACAATGGAGATTTGCGAGGTTCTCCGTATTGCTGATGTTTTGCGGCAACCGAAAGTCTTGGGAAACAATAGAACTTGAAATAGATGAAAAAAATAATTATTCTTGGATTTTTGACGGTAGTGGTGCTGATTGCAAATAGTTCAAGGTGTTTGGCATCAACCACATACCCTCCCGGCACGAAGAAAGTGAAACTTACAGAAAAGGGGACCGTAGAACCCCGTGTCCAACATTGATTGGAAAGCGGCTTTGTGTTGTCTCAAAACGTGTCCGGAAGACAAAATAGGCACTCCCGAATGTGAATGCATCTGCTTCCAAAATGACAAAAAGTCCTCTGCAATGGACGTTGATTCTGTTGCGTGGAAACAAGTCTATGGCAAAACTGGCGGGGATGCGGATTTAAGATTCTCCCCAATAACAGGCATAAACAGCAAGCAAATGGCTCTTTATTGTAACATACGAAGCAAACTCGTCAATTTCAAATTCCCGAACAAAACAGTGAAATACGAACTCCTCTCCGAAAATGATTACCGAAAACTGTTGTCTGGACAATGGAAGTTATTGGATAAGGATAGCGAATTTGGCGAAATGACCGCTGACGGCACGGTGTTTTACAAAGGTAGTTTCATCGCACTTCAAGACTTTCACGGGCCGGTCACATTCCGCTGCAAAGCTACTCTGACGGCACGGTAATTCTGAAATAACGTTTCCTGTTCAGGAGGTTGAAGAAGACAATAACAACAGGAATCCCGAATACACCGTAAAGCCACCATAAGACTGGGAAAGGGGATATGTGAAACAGCACGATAATGACAACTAGGATGTCGAATGCTGCTGAAGCAAACAGTGGAAGGCTGTCAATGGTCTCGTATTCAATGGTGGAGAGGTTCTTCTCCACCCTACAGTGCGCCGTTCCGGAATAGCAAAAGCTTTTCATCGAGATATTAAACTCATCACAATCCAGAGAAAGCGTCAACGGATGCAGTCGAGAAGTCTTTCCTGAAAAAGTCCCGTTGATGTAAACGTCAAATGGACGAAGTGGCAACAAATTCTTTTGAGTGACGACAATCGTTTTCATGGTGATTAATTGCTTGATTGATTGCAGTCTTCACATTCGCGTGCGGCGGCCATGGAAAACAAAGCTCCTGTAAAAATTATGCCAAAAGTACCTAATGCTGATCCGATGGCACTTCCTAATGCGTCGCAAACAATTACCCATTCATCGCAAGTGAATCCTTCTGGAGGGCATTTGCCTGAGGCTTTAGAGATGAAACCATAGTTGCCCCAAAAACGCACACCAGATTGTCCAACAGCCTTGATGCACGAAACGCAATAGTCGTCTAATTGTCCATAATTAGAATTCAATATTGAATTTAATTGGTGGTCGGCATTATGTACCTGGTCTTTGTCTAATGACATCTTCAAAAAAATACACAAGTCAGTTTTGAGTTGAATGCAAAGATTGGTCCGCTCTATTTCTTTTTGAAATTTATCAACGGAGAACATCAACATGAAAAACAGCGATTTCTGATTCTCGTCATTGCCATATTTTCTTAATCTCGTGACGAGTTTTTCTTTTGTGTTAAGGACAGAAAAAGCCATGTCTGGAAACATTTGCAAAAGGTATCCTGACATCAGGTCTGTCAATGCGACTAAATTTTCGCAAGACATGGGCTTGTCGTAATCCTTGCGATAATTGTTAATGATGTGATTTATACATTGATAATGTAACGCCGCAATTTCATCAGGGGAGATGTCTTTAAATGAACTGCTGCTGCCAATGTGCGGCACTGTGGAACTAGCATCAGCAATTTTATTGAATAAATCCATAATGTTGATGATTTTGAAATTGTTTTTGTTTGATGCGGCAAATATAGGTGTAAGGAATGATACGAAACCATTCCTGGGATCTCTTTTATGTTTTTTTTATGATTTTTTATGATGGAAGCAAGTGCGAAGTGTTCTTTCAATACGGATTTTTTGTATGAAAGATTTGTCAACAAGGAGGTTGGAGCGTCATTCTCAATACTCTTTGAGCCGCTTTTCGATTACCATGATGCGGTCGCGCAGGTCGGCGGCGGCGTCAAAGTCGAGGGCTTTCACCGCCTTTTCCATCTCCTTGCGCAGCTTTTTCGACTGTAGTTTCAGCTGTTCTTGGTTCAGCAAGAGGATATTGCCCTCGGCTGCCACCTGCGGGGTGGGCTCGCCGGCGTCGCGTTGTGTGCCGCTTTGATCTTTGGGCACGGTCACGGCCGTGTCGATGTTGCCGGCCAGGTACATGTCGTCCGATTTGATGACGCCTTTGGGGGTGATGTGGTGCAATTCGTTGTAGGCTATCTGGATGGCTCTCCGGCGGTTGGTCTCGTCGATGGTCTCTTGCATCGATTTGGTCATCTTGTCGGCATAGAAGATTACCCTGCCGTTGACGTGCCGTGCGGCACGGCCTGCCGTTTGGGTCAGCGAGCGTGTGTTGCGCAGAAAGCCCTCCTTGTCGGCATCCATGATCGCCACTAACGACACCTCGGGCAGGTCAAGGCCCTCGCGCAGCAGGTTTACGCCAACCAGCACGTCGATGGAGCCGAACCGCAAGTCTTTGAGGATCTCCACACGGTCCAGGGTCTCTACGTCAGAATGGATGTAGCAGGATTTGATGCCGATGCGGATCAGGTACCCGTTCAGCTCTTCCGCCATCCGCTTGGTGAGGGTGGTCACCAGCACCCGTTCGTGTTTTGCCACGGTGTCTTCAATCTCTTCCAGCAGGTTGTCCACCTGGTTGGTGGCGGGACGCACCTCGATGGTGGGGTCCAGCAGTCCGGTGGGGCGCACGACCTGTTCTACCACCACACCGCCCGACTTCTGCAATTCGTACGCTGCGGGGGTCGCGCTCATGAAGATTGTTTGTCCTACCAGCTCTTCAAACTCGTTGAATTTGAGCGGGCGGTTGTCCAATGCGGCGGGCAGCCGGAAGCCGTATTCCACCAGGTTGGTCTTGCGCGAACGGTCGCCGCCGTACATGGCCCCGATCTGCGACACGGTGACGTGGCTCTCGTCAATGACCAGCACAAAGTCGTCGGGGAAGAAGTCGAGGATGCAGAACGGCCGCTGCCCGGGCTGCCGCTTGTCGAAATAGCGGGAGTAGTTCTCGATGCCGGAACAGTAGCCCAACTCTTTCATCATCTCCACGTCATAGTTCACCCGGTCCTCGAGCCGCCGCGCCTCAAAGCTCTTGCCGATGGACTTGAAATAGCGCACTTGCTCGCCAAGGTCAATCTTGATGTTGTCAATGGCTTCGTTCATAGACTGTTGCGTAGTGACGAAGAGACTGGCGGGGTAGATGGTTATTTGCTCTCTTTCCTCTATGATGCCGCCCGAGGAGGCTTCAATTTCGGCCAAACGTTCAATCTCGTCGTCAAAGAAAACGATCCGGAAGGCGTGGTCGCTGTAAGGCGGAAACAGATCTACGGTGTCGCCTTTCACGCGGAACTGCGCCGGCTGCAAGTCGAGTTCGGTGCGCGAATAGAGGCTGTTGACAAAGGCAAGGAGCAGTTTGTTGCGGTCGAGGAGCATCCCTTTTTTGAGGTTGATGACATTCTTGGCAAAGTCGTCGGGGTTGCCGATGCCGTAGATGCACGACACGGAGGCGATGACGATGACGTCGCGGCGGCCCGAGAGCAGCGATGCCGTGGTGTGGAGCCGCAGTTTCTCAATCTCGTCGTTGATGGCCAGGTCTTTCTCTATGTATGTGTTGGTGGTTGGAATGTAGGCCTCGGGCTGGTAATAGTCGTAGTAGGAAACATAATATTCCACGGCGTTGTCCGGGAAAAACTGTTTGAACTCGCTGTAAAGCTGGGCGGCCAGTGTTTTGTTGTGGCTCAATATCAAGGCGGGGCGTTGCACCTCGTTCAGCACGTTGGCGATGGTGAAAGTCTTGCCGGAGCCGGTGACGCCCAGCAGGGTCTGTGCCTTGTCGCCCCGGCGGAGCCCCTCGGCCAGTTGCCGGATGGCGCTGGGCTGGTCGCCCGATGGTTGGTAAGATGAGGTCAGTTTCAGGTTCATTGTCTCTTAAAAGAAAAGGCGGCAAATATAGTCAAAATAGCGATGGCAGAGAAGTAGGGGTGGTACGCTTTTTTTGATGTTGAGGTTTCCGACACGGCGGTCAAGAAGCGAAAACGGCCAAAATGGAATAGAGCGGATAGTTTGTGAGCCAGTCTTGCTTGCGGTAGGGCGACATGGAAAAGCGCATGGCATGCAGAGAGGGATTGCGTTCCACAAAAGCACGGAGGCTCTTGGCTTGTAGGTTCTCTTGGGCTTTTACCTCTATGGGGATGATCTCTTCTTTGAATTGCAGGAGGAAATCTATCTCTCCGCGCGAATTATCCGCTGACCAATAGTAAATGTTAGCTTCGGGATTGCAGTTGAGTTGCTGAAAAACATATTGCTCAGACAAAGCCCCTTTGAAATCGGAAAAAAGCGTGTTGCCGTCCAGAATACTTTGTGGCGGAATATTACTCATAGCGCACATCAACCCGACGTCTGACAAAAACATTTTGAAGGCAGAAAAATCTTCGTATGCCGACAGTGGCAAGAGAGGCTTCTTGCATCTGTTCACTTTATAGACAAGACCCGCATCCTTGAGCCATTCAATGGCAAGTTCAAAATCTTTAGCTCGTGATCCTTTTTTGACAGCACCATATACGAATTTTTTGTTTTCTTTCGACAATTGAGAGGGAATGGATTTCCATACCATTCTTATCCGTGGCACTTCAAGAGCTGGAGCGTGTTTCGAGAAATCTTGCTCGTAGGCTTCGAGGATGTCCTTTTGTAATTTGCGGACATTTGACAGGTTGCCATCGGCGGCAAAGGCGGCAACAACAGCCGGCATGCCTCCAACGATGTAGTATTGCCGCAGACGCTCTTCAAATTTGTTGCGTAACAGTGTAATCGTCGGCCAGTCTTTTGACTGGAGCAGCGCCGACATCTTGCTTTCTCCAACCGCCTCAAGGAATTCGAAAAAGGATAGGGGGTACAGGTGCATAAAGTTGACCTTGCCTACGGGGAACGAATCGTTATGATGCATAGCTATGCCCAAGAGTGAGCCTGCAGCCACGATATGTAAGTGCGGGACTTTTTCATAGAAGTATTTGAGTGCAGTTATACCTCGTGGAGCCTCCTGTATCTCATCGAAGATAATAAGGGTGTTTTCATCGATTTCCACTTCCGAACTCCACTGTAGGGCAGTGATGATGCGCGTGGTGTCAAAATCATTCTCAAAAAGGTTTTTGAGAGTTTCGTTGTCTTCAAAATTTATATAGACGTATCGTTGATAGGCCTGTCGCGCAAATTCTTGCATTAGCCAAGTTTTTCCCACTTGACGTGCCCCGAGCAATATCAGCGGTTTCCGGTCTTTGTTCTCTTTCCATTGATAGAGTTTATGAATGGCGCTTCTTTTCATAGTCGTTTGATACCTGATGTTTTGGGGGGCAAAGGTAGTGTTTTTTCTTTCAAGTCACAAAAAGTCGTCCTTAAAAATGTGCAAAGTCACAAAAAGTCGTCCTTAAAAATGTGATATTGCTTATAATCAGCAAGTTATAAAAACAGATGGGGAAAGGCAGTATCAAGCACCTGTTTTTGCGCAGAAATGGCCCGAAAACTCCGAAAAAACAAGGTTTTGCTGCGTTTTGCAACAATGATTTTTAAAACCGTTGCTGTAAATTGATGATTTACAATAAGTTACCCCCCCCCCCGAAAATGCGAAAAAACAAAAATAATCAATATCTTTGGACGCTTCACTTCCGCCGGATTTTGGTCAAAGGGGCTTTACAAAATTCAGCAGATGGGGAGATGAGAATGAAAAACAAAAAGCCCCTATAAGTAAAAATAACAAATATGAGTAATGCAAGTAAAAGTATGCCATGGAACGATGCAATAAAAAAGGTTCTTGAGGATCATGGAGCAACCCCAACACATTATGCTGACATTGCAAAGGAAATTGTTGACAAAGTCTATCGCCAACCTCAAGATGTGGGTGCTACTCCAGCCATTACGGTCTGCCGGAATTTAAATATTGAGTTAAAAGATGAGGTGCTTAGGGTGCAACCAGGTTACTATGTTTTGAAGAAGTATCGTCAAGACAACATTGTAGAGCCAGTTGGTCAAAGTGGTGAGGATAAGGACGAAGACTTTTCCGATGCCTTTTTTTCAGCCTACGGCCGTTTTTGGTCAAGAAGTTTATTTGAGGAAAATATCGACCAAAAAAATAAGAGTAAGGCACATCTATATGGCGGAAATATAAAACAGCCGAAGGCTATAAGTGTTGATTTTTTTGAACATGGGGGGATTTATCTGCTTCACAAAGGCTATCATGTGGTTTATGTCGGTCAGGCTACAAGTTTGGGGAAACGATTGCTTGAACACACGAGGGATGAGCATAGAAACAGATGGGATGGTTTCTCTTGGTTTAGTATAACTATTTCCGATGAGTTTAAAGAAGAGGGTTCATCGAAAAAAACAACAAAAAAATTTAAGGATGAATATATTCTTGATACTTTGGAGGGAATGCTTATAGAAGTCTTAGGGTCTGAACGAAACAGAAAAGCAGGCAATAACTTTGATGACAAAGAATTTGAACAATTGACAGAAACGGAATTCTTGAAAAGACAATACAATAACGCAAAATAACAACAACGCCCTAATCGATGACTTGAGCGACTTGGGCGCATCGTTGCCTATGATAGCCCACTTTCGCCCTCTCCGATGGCAGCCGCTCTGAACGGAAAAGGTCCGCATGCGGCTTGTGCGGTGGAACGAAAGAGTTCCGCACTCTGTTCGGGCATCGGAGAAGCCCAATCATTGGCTGCTCATTGAGCAGCCAATGACCATAATCGGCGGTGAAACCGTCGGAGCAAGCTGCGCCCCGAGCCAAACGAGCCTCGAAGAGGCTCAACATTGTAGAAAGAGAGAAAGAACGCTACGCGTAACGCTATTCATTCTATATTCTACATTCGTGCCCCCCGTGAAAGTCTAAAATCAAAATTCCCTACTATTCAAAGAAAACTGTACTTTTGCGGTTTTGTTATGAGAGTCTTGGTTTGCTGCGCTACGGTCCTTTTGGGAAGTCTGAGCCTTTTTGCCCAGAAGGTTTCCCCTTTCCGGATGTGGGAAGACTCCCTCGTGTCGCTGCGCGCAGAGGTGATGACCGAACCCGACGAGACGACGAGGCTTTCGCTGAACGAGGATTTTATGACCCTGCTGGAGGAGGTGCTGGCCATGCCCGGCTCTTTCAACTATACGTGGGACTCGGTGAAGAATTTCTCGGTGCTCGCCTCGCCCGACAAATTGTTTAAGATTTTCACATGGTTTGTGCTTAAAGATGACTATTCTGCCGAGAATTTCGGCTTCATCCAGGTCTATAACCAGAACCGAAAAAAATATGTGCTTTTCCCGCTCTACGACAAACGCGGTTCTATCAACTACCCTAAGACGGTGGTAGGGAACCATAACCGCTGGTACGGCGCCGTTTACTACAAGATGATCCCGATAAAGTCGAAAGATTTCACCTATTACACGCTGCTCGGCTGGAACGGGAACGACCTTTTTACAAATCAGAAAGTTATTGAGATACTGCATTTCAGCAAGGAGACGGTGCCCATTTTCGGGGCGAGGATTTTCAAGAATTACCCCGAGAAAGTCAGCCGCATCATTCTCGAGTATTCTAAGGAGGCCTCGCTGCACCTGGGCTATGAAGAACAGCAGTACAGGGTGCGCACCGGCAAGCTGAACCCTAAAACCCACGAGCCCGAATACGACTTGATACACAGCCCGATGATCATTTTCGAGGAGATTATCCCGCTGGAGGAGAATGTGCAGAACATCCCCGCCTATATGGTGCCCGAGTCAAGCCTGCATCACGGACTGGTTGAGAAGAACGGCAAATGGTTGTTTATGAAGGATGTGCGCGGCACAAACCCCGACAGGGTAAGGCCACCCTACCAGTACAAGAACAGACAATTTTATAATCCTCACCATAATTAAAATCAACTATGTCATTGTATCCTTTCAAATTCAAACCGCAACTGAAAGAGAAGATTTGGGGAGGCACGCGCCTGCAAACGCTTCTCAACAAGGAGTTGGGCAACAAGACGCATTGTGGCGAAAGCTGGGAAATCTCAGGTCTTGTCAACGACGAGTCGGTCGTGACCAATGGCTTTCTTTCCGGAAACAACCTCAACGAATTGATTGAGGTCTATCTGACGGAACTTGTGGGAGAGAAGAACTATGAGAAATACGGCCTCGGCTTTCCGTTGCTCATCAAGTTCATTGACGCCCACGACAACCTGTCGGTGCAGGTTCATCCCGACGATGCGTTGGCCAAGAGTAAATATGGACAGAATGGCAAAACGGAGATGTGGCACGTCGTCGCGGCGGACCCGGGCTGCGGCCTCTATGTGGGCTTCAACGGGCCGGTGACGAAAGAGCAATACTGCAATGCCGTTGACAGCGGCGCCGTGGCTGAACTGCTGCGGTTCTATCCCGTGAAGCCGGGCGACACGTTTATGATTCCCGCCGGCACGGTTCACGCGATCGGCAAAGGCGTGCTCCTGGCCGAGATTCAGCAGCCCTCTGACATCACTTTCCGGATTTTCGACTGGAACAGGACGGATGCCGAAGGCAACAGCCGCCCGCTGCACACCGAGGAGGCATTGGAGGCAATCCATTTCGACGATAAGGATCAGCAATACCATATTGATTATGAACCTAAGATGAACGAGCCGGTCAAGTTGGTGCATTCTCCTTTCTTTAATGTTGACCTGCTGGATTTTGACAAAACCATAGACAAGTCGTACCAAGAAACCGACTCTTTTGTGATTTACATGTGTCTGGAGGGGCGCATGACGGTGAAATATGGCGGCGGCACCGAGACGCTCAAGAAAGGGGAAGTGATGCTCGTGCCCGCCGAGATTGAAGAGATAAGGCTGTCGCCGGATCAACGAAGCCGTATGCTGGAAGTCTATTGCTGATGTCCGCTTTCCGCTTTAAGCGTTTTTCGCTCAACCACGACAGAAGCACGATGAAGATAGGGACCGATGCGGTGCTTTTGGCTGCTTTTGCAGATGCCGCCGCCGAAACACGGCTCCTTGACATCGGCTGCGGCTGCGGCGTGGTGGCGTTTTGCGTGGCTCAGCAGTTGGCCCTGCAAGGCGTGACCCCGGAGGTCTATGGCATCGACCCCGATGCGGAATCCATTGTCGAGGCACGGGCTAACGCTGCGGCATTCCCGCTGCTGCCTGCCTGCCGTTTTCATTTTGTCCAAGAAAGGGTACAGGACTTTTCGGGCGCAGCCTCGTTTGACCTCATCGTTTCAAATCCTCCCTATTTCAACGACAGTCTGAAACCAACTGCTGCCGGCCGGCTCAAAAGCAGACACCGCGATGACCAGTTGCCCTTTGAGGAGTTGCTGCGGAGTGTGTGCCGCCTGCTCGATACCGACGGCCGCTTTGTGCTGATACTGCCTGCCGCCGAGAGCAAAGAGTTTGACAAACTGGCCGCCCCGCATCTTTGCTGCACGCGCCGGATGTTTGTGCAGCCCACTTGCCAAAAGCCTGTAAATAGGGTCATTCAGGAGTACAGGCACTGTCCCGGAAACGGCACTTGCACAGAGCACCATCTCGCAATCAGAGACCGACAGAACCAATACACGCAGGCGTATCTGCAGGCAATGAAACCCTATTTGTTGTGAGGAATGTCTTGTCTCGCAGTTGATGACACCCCAGAATGGGTGTGGGGAAAAGCAAACAAACTATTAGAGAATATATTACCAAAATAAAACACAATGGACAAGAAAGAATTGAGAAGACAGATCAGAGGTTTGAAAAAAAACTATACACCCGACCAACTGAAAGAACAATCGGAAGTGATTATGAAACAGTTGGAAGCCTACCCGCCTTTTCGGAAAGCGCAGACGGTGATGCTTTATGCCGCTTTGCCTGACGAGGTGCAGACAGACTCGTTCATCGAGGCGTGGCGGTATGCCAAGAAGATTGTGTTGCCCACGGTTGTGGGAGATGATATTGTGCCCGTAGAACTGACAGACGACTGTGGCATGAAAGAGGGCGATTTTCACATCATGGAGCCTGAAAATGTGCCATACAACGGAACTTTTGACCTTATCGTTGTCCCGGGGATGGCTTTCGACAAAGATGGGCATCGTTTAGGGCGCGGCAAAGGGTATTATGACCGGTTTTTGGCAAAACACCCTGACGTTGCCACCGTCGGCATCTGCTTTGGTTTCCAATATCTTGACAGCATCCCCACCGAGCCGCACGACCGCAACATGGATGAGGTGCTGACAGGTCAGTCGGAGCTTTTGGTGCCGTAGGCCAAGTCGCCGGCATCGCCGAGGCCGGGAACGATGTAAGAGTGCGCGGTCAGTTCCTCATCGACGGCACCGATCCAGAGGGTGCATTTCAGTGGGGAGAGATGCCGTTGCAAGTATTCGAGGCCTTGCCGCCCGGCAATGATGCTCACAATGTGCGTGTGCTGCGGCGTGCCCTTGGCCAGCAGCTCGTCGTACGCCAAGTGCATGGAGCGTCCCGTGGCCAACATCGGGTCGGCGAGGATGAGCACCTTGTCGTTGATGTCAGGTGACGACATATAGTCAATTTGGATTTCAAAAGTGCCGTCCTTTTCGTATTTCCGGAAAGCCGAGATGAAAGCGTTCTCGCTGTGGTCAAAGTAGTTGAGCAGTCCGCGGTGCAACGGAAGACCGGCGCGCAGAATGGTGGCCAACACCACTTGGTCGGCAAGTCTGCATATAGGCGCGATGCCTAAGGGGGTTGTGACTTCAGCGTTCTGATAGTTCAAGGTCCGGCTGATTTCGTAGGCGAAAATCTCACCCATCCTTTCCAGGTTTCTCCTGAAACGCATGCTGTCAGTCTGCACTTTCTCGCTCCGTATCTCAGCCATGAATTCGTTGAACAAAGAGTTCTGTTGTCCGAGTATCCGAATGTTTTTGTCCATAATATGAGGTATTTGAGGTTAGTGATTAAGGATTCTGTTTAAAGCGTGCGGCGACCTCTATCGTGATAAGGCATTTGAGGTTTAGTGGTTGAAAACCCGGTCAAAGATGGTGGGCACTTCTTTCATGTAATAGTCCAGCGTAAAGCATTGTGCCAACTCTTCCGGTGTGAAATGTGTGCGTATAGTTTCGTTTTGCAGCAGCAGTTCCTGATAGTCTTTGCCTCCGAACCATGCTTCCATGGCAATAGGCTGAACCAGGTCGTAGGCCGTTTCCCGGGGGAGGCCCTTGTTGATGAGGGCGGTCATGACGCGCTGGGCAAAGATCACCTTGTTGGTGATATAGATATGTTCAAGCATGTGTTCGGGGAACACGACAAGGTTCTCGAGGATACGTCCGAAGCGGTTCAGCATATAGTCGAGCAGGGTGGTGGCGTCGGGCAGCATGATGCGCTCTGCGGAGGAGTGGGAGATGTCGCGTTCGTGCCACAAGGGGATGTTCTCGTACGAACTGACCATATAGCCCCGGAGCACGCGGGCGCAGCCGCAGATGTTCTCACTGCCGATAGGGTTGCGCTTGTGGGGCATGGCCGACGAGCCTTTCTGTCCTTTGCCGAAAGCCTCTTCTGCCTCGCGCAGTTCGGTGCGTTGCCAATGGCGCACTTCCGTGGCCATCTGTTCCATTGTGGAACCTATGAGTGCCAGCGTTGCCATATAGTGGGCATGGCGGTCGCGTTGAAGCACCTGTGTGGAGATGTTGGCGGAATGGATGCCCAACTGTTCGCACACATAGTCTTGCACAAAAGGCGGTGTGTTGGCGAAATTGCCCACGGCACCGCTGATTTTGCCACATTCCACATCGGCGGCGGCCATCTCAAACCGCGCCATATTGCGCTTCATCTCCTCATACCACAATGCCCATTTCAGTCCTAACGAGGTGATGTCGGCATGTACGCCGTGCGTGCGGCCGATGCAGGGCGTGTCTTTGAACTCGTATGCGCGTTTTTTCAGGATTTCCATAAAACGGCGGATGTCTTCACGCAAAATGGCGTTCGCCTGCTTCAGCAGATAGCCGTTTGCCGTATCCACGACATCCGTTGAGGTGAGACCATAGTGAACCCATTTCCGTTCGTCGCCGAGCGACTCGCTGACTGCGCGCGTGAACGCCACAATGTCGTGCCGCGTTTCCTGTTCAATCTCATAGATGCGCTCAACCTTGAACGTGGCTTTGTCGCGAAGTTTCTGCACATCCTCCGCCGGCACGACCCCTAACTTGCTCCAGGCCGCGGCGGCTTCGATTTCTACTTTCAGGTAAGCGTTGAATTTGTTCTCTTCAGTCCAGATGGCACTCATCTCCGGACGGGCATAGCGTGGTATCATATTTCCGTTTTTTTTAAAGCGAGCAAAGATAGCATAAAATTCCTAACGCCGGCAAAGAATATTCAGCGTTTCGCAAGGACTGTTTTTTCTCGGGATGTGCATGTCGGATTTATTACTACATTTGCCCTCAGTTTTCAGAAACAGAGAAGATAAGATTACGACGGACTATGACAGTGGAGATCTGCGCCAATTCACGGCGTTCAGCCGAAAATGCCAAGCGTGGCGGCGCGCACAGGATAGAATTGTGCAGCCGTCTCGAAGTGGGCGGCCTCACACCCTCTTTCGAGGATGTTGACTATTGTGTGCATACGTTACAACTGCGCACCCATGTGCTGGTGCGTCCGCGTGCAGGCGACTTCTGCTACAGTGACAGCGAGTTTGACACGATATGCCGCGACATTGGCACGTGCCGCCGTCTGGGCGCGTCGGCCGTTGTGGTCGGCTTCCTTACCCCGGACGGCCGCATTGACGAGCCACGTCTCCGCAAGGCAGTGGAACTGGCCGCTCCTATGGAGGTTACCTTTCACCGCGCCTTTGACGAGATGCGGCAGCCAATGCCCGAAGCTTTGGAGACGATTGTCGCTTGCGGCTGCACACGACTGCTCACCTCCGGCGGCTGCGCCTCCGCCGAAGCCGGCATGGAAATGATACGGCTGTTGCAAATGCAGAGCCAAGGCCGCATCGTCATTATGGCCGGCGCAGGCATCTCCCCCGACAACGCGACGCACATCGCCTTGACTACTGGTGTGTCCGAACTGCACGGCTCTTGCAAACACCGCCTGCCTGACGGGACCATTGAAACCGACTCTCTACAGGTAAGACAACTGATGGAAAACGTGAATGCGATTATTAAAAACTACAATAAATAGTAAAACAACAAGCGTATGAAAACCTGTTCCGTATGCAAATGGATGCTCTGCCTGACCGCAGTGTTGACCATGGCTGGCTGCAGCCGCAATCCCCACTTCATCACCGACCGCAAATACCGCAAGCAGGTGCATGCCGACTTTCTGGAACGCCAGAAAGTGGCACAAGGGCGCGCCGAGGCCCTCTTTGGCGGCATGGACACCCTCAACAACCGCGACCGCGAAGCGTTGGAGTTCCTGTATGCCTATATGCCGTACAGTGACCTCGCCGACTATGACGGCACTTTCTACCTCAAACAGATACGCTCCGCGTTTGAGGCCCGCGACACTTTCAGTTGGGGCAAGGACATTCCCGAGGACGTGTTCCGCCATTTCGTGTTGGTATATCGGGTCAACAACGAGAACCTTGACACGGCGCGGCTCTATATGTTCCGGCAGTTGAAAGAGCGGGTTGAGGGGCTTACGATGGAGCAGGCCGCCCTGGAGGTGAACCATTGGTGCCACGAACACATGGCATACCGGGCTTCAGACGCGCGCACCAGTGCGCCGCTGGCCTCGCTGCGCACCTCATTGGGACGCTGTGGCGAAGAGAGCACCTTTGCCGTTACGGCCTTGCGCGCTGTGGGCATCCCCGCCCGCCAATGCTATACGCCCCGTTGGGCACACTGCGACGACAACCACGCTTGGGTTGAGGTGTGGGTGAACGGACAATGGAAGTTCCTCGGTGCCTGCGAACCCGACCCCGAATTGAACATGGGCTGGTTCTCCGTCCCGTCAACACGCTGCATGATGGTGCATACCAAAGCCTTTGGACGCTACAATGGCGATGAGGAGGTGGTCAGAAGCACGGGCCTTTACAGCGAACTTAACCTGCTCAAACACTATGCCCCGGTGCGTCACGTCACCGTCACTGTCTGCGATGCCGCCGGAAAGCCCGTGAAAGATGCTGCAGTGAAGTTCAAGTTGTACAATTATGCCGAATATTATACGCTGGCCTCTTACAAAACCGACGCTGACGGCAAGGCCAGTCTCACTACAGGTTTGGGCGACCTGCTGGTGTGGGCCTCCGACGGGAAACATTATGGCTATGCCAAACTGGATGTGCGCCGCGCCGACACGCTCACGCTTCGTATCGACCGCACGGGCACGTCCGAGTATGTGGAGGTTCTGGACATTGTGCCGCCCGTGCCCGGCGAGGCAAAAGTGGTTCCCTCAGAAGCGGCGCAGGCTGCCAATGCCAAACGTATTGCCTACGAAGACTCGCTGCGTGGAGCATACGTGGCCACCTTTATGTGCAACCGGCCGCGCGACACCTGGCAGGTGAAAGCTAACGCCAACCTTACGGAGGAGCAACTCACGGACCTGATAACCCGAAGCGAGGGCAACTATGCCGAAATAGTCAAGTTCCTTGACAACCATACCGAAACGGAAGAGGGCGTTTTCTTGTATGACTATCTTAACTCATACAGTGACAAAGACTTGCGTGACATTACCGCTGAAGTGCTGGAGCATCACCTTACCCGCCTGCCCGCCGGTATGGATGTGGAGGTTTATAAAAAAGGAATAATGCCCGCCCGCATCTCCAACGAGCTGGTCCGTCCATGGCGCACGCTCAAACCGTACCAGGCCCCGGAAGTTGACAATGCAGGCAACTACTTCAACTGCCCCATCTCGCCCGAGGGGGTGCAGGCGCTCCGCCATTCGGATGCCCACAGCCGCGACATCTACTATGTGGCCGCCTGCCGCGCCAACAACATCCCCGCTTACCTCGACAATGCCACTAACACCATATACCGCTGGCAAAACAACGTCTGGCAGAAGGTTACACTCGACCCCAACAGCCAAAATGCCGACAATTCCGCCGTGCTGACACTGACCTACAACGGCACTGACCCGAAAGTGCCCGTCTATTATCCCCATTTTACATTGCAGAAATTCGTGGATGGCGACTTTGTCACGTTCGACTTTGAGGGAGACGCGCGCATGGAAACATTCCCGGCCACGTTGGAAATTGAGCCTGGCTACTACTGCCTCAGCACCGGCAACCGCAACTCGGCGGGCGAGGTGGGCAGCCGTATGGAATTCTTTATGGTAGCGGCCGGACAGCATGTCGAGAAAGAGATTACGCTGCTGCCGTTTGTTGAGCACCAGGACGGTGAAACCAATGCCAAAATCTCAACGGACTTGACGATAAACGGCACAACGCTGGATCAATATGCCGGAAACACGGGAACTATACTTGCCTTTATGGGCACACACCGCGAGCCGGCCAAGCACCTGGTGAAAGAAATGTTGCAGCACGAAACGGAATTTACGAAGTGGGGAGGCCGGGTATATGTGGCCACGTCAGACCCCAAAAACAAAGAACTCCAGCATGTGGCCAACGCCGACCTCGTGTCGGTGCCGGCTGGCAAAAAGGACAATTTGGAAGATGCCGTGGCTGAAGCCGTGGGTCTTAAAAAGTACGAACATCCTCTTGTGGCCGTGGTGGACAAAAACGGCAACATCCTGTTTTACAGCACCGGCTACAAGATCGGACTGGCAGAACTGCTGCTGAAATACTGCAAATGAGTATTGCAGATGATCATTGAATCGCTGAAAAAAGTTGATGCCGCCCGGCAAAACGCTGACAAAGGTGGGGAGGTGAGAGACTTACTTTCTGAAAAAAAGCCCGAAGTCCCATTTTAAAGGGCTTCGGGCAGATTGTCAGTGCTTTTTCAGATTTTCAGCGGACAGCAATAATAATACAAGAAGTCCCCAATAGTCTGAAATCGTTCTATGCGCGTTTTGTGTTGTAGTCTGCATTCACAAGGTTCATTGCCTTGAAGAATTTGTAGAGGAAAATGTACGGCCCAACTAAAATCAATGAGCCAAAGAAGCACCACCCCCAAAAAGAACTTGCACTGAAGTTGAAAGGAAGATTCCTGGCTTGAAGCTCATTCCCGATTCTGTCGCAAAGCCTGTGTGCCCATACAAGAGGGGCGATGCCTATGGTCAGCCAACTAAAAATAAAGGATACCAAACAATAATGCATGGTGTGCTTCCCGTCTCGGGGAGATGCGACTTGATTTCTTCGGAAACGTGTGACATGACGACGATTCCATAAATTCCGAGGGTGACAAGGGAGAGAAGGATAAACTTCACCATCCCACGATTTGTTCGTAACATGACTTTAAAGTATTAAGTTGTTAATAAAATGGAACTTCCCCTGTTTACATTTTCTCACAACTGCTCCGATAGGTTTCGTGAAGTTCCTTTAGCCAAAATCCATCGGAAACAGACGGCCAGATATAATGAATTTTTTAATAAATCCGCTTTTCGTGGAACTGTTAGAGTGTCATCTTGTTCTCCATAACGATATTGCATTTTGTTGATTGACAGGCGAATATACAAATTTCATCATTGCGGAGAGTACTTAACTGGTTGATTGTCAATAACTTATTGGCAATTGTTCATAGCTTTTTGTGTGTCGGCATTATAGTTGAAAACATTGTTGCCCGGACGTTGATGTTCGCCCTCTCCGAGGGCGTTTCGCAAATCGCCCCCTCTTCCATCATAAGTCTCAGATTGGTCCTCGGCTCATGCGTAGAGCAAAGAAGTCCTCACTCTGTTCGGGCATCGGAGATGCCCCATCATTGGCGGCTCGTTGAGCCGCCAATGACCATAACCGACGGTGAAGCCGTCGGAGCAAGCCGCGTAACGCTTTTACATTCTACATTTGTGCGTTAGCCGTGGGTAATACAAAACGAGGGAACGTTTTGGTTCCCTCGTTCATAATCTCACATTGTTTTATTGCTGTGTCAGTTGTCCTGTTCTCCGCTTAGTCTTTGAGGCAACGGACTGAGAACCCGAGGATCTTGGAGCTGCTGTTGCCGTTCACGTTGGCGTTGTCGTAGGTGAGGCCCCGGGAGTACGCGTTGTTGCTATTGTCCTCGGTAGCGCTCCAGAAGTGCGCGCCGAGGCCGAACGCGAAGTAAAGGGAGGTGAAGCCGCCGGCAGGAAACGCCGAGAAGCCCGTGGCGTTGTTGGCGGACGGATTCTTTCCGACAGAACAAGTGGTGGAACTGCTGCTCCATCCTGTGTTGGAGGCGAGCGCCTTGGCGATGTTTGAACTGGAACCTTCGCATTGGTACCCGCTTTGAGAACTGACGTAGTTGGTGAGTTGTGTCCACTCCGCATCGCTCGGAACATGCCAGCCCGTGGGGCAGATGCCCTGCACGCCGGACGGGTTTGCCGAGGAGGAGGACGAGTTGCGCATCACGGCTTTCCAGTTGTAGAGGTAGCCGTAGGTGTCGACATTGCCGGCATTGTTGTTGGGATTATAGCGGTAGGCGGTTGTGGTGCTGGTATCAGAGCCCAGAGCTATTTCCGTGCCGTCGCTGTATTTGGTGGTGCGCAGGTTCTCCCGCATCCAGCACTGGTTGCCAATCTGCACCGTGTTGTATTCATTGCCGTCACGGTCCGTCACGATTGGTGTTCCCGCACAGGCCGGCGAGGGTGTTGTGAAGGCCACCACGTTGCCGTAGGCGGTGCCTTTGCTGTTGGTGGCGTATGCCCGCACATAGTAGGTGGTGCCGGCGGTAAGACCCGTAATGTTGCAGGTGTAGTCGCCCGTAGTGCCCGCGGCGGTGACTTTGCTGTCGGCAACCGTTGGGTTCGTTGAGGTGCCGTAGCAGACGCCGCGCTC